>NZ_JAAGPF010000007.1 GCF_017104645.1 Burkholderia sp. Ac-20379 | reverse complement strand
TACAGCTTGCCGTAGCTGTGCAGCCCCGACAGGAACATGTTCACGCCGAGGAAGGCGAACGTCGTGACGAGCAGACCCGTCAGCGCCCACCAGGCCGCCACGGTGCCGCGCAGCCCCTTCATCAGACGCATGTGCAGCCAAGCCGCGTAGTTGAGCCAGACGATCAGCGCCCAGGTTTCCTTCGGATCCCAGCTCCAGTAGCCGCCCCAGGCTTCGGCGGCCCACAGCGCGCCGAGGATGGTGGCGATCGTGAAGAACGCGAAGCCCACCGCGATCGACTTGTACATCACGTCGTCGAGCACCTCGAGCGTGGGCAGGCGATCGGCCAGCACGCCGCGATCCTTCAGCAGGTAGGCCACGCTGACCATCGCCGACAGCGCGAAACTGCCGTAGCCGATGAAGTTCGCCGGCACGTGGATCTTCATCCACCAGCTTTGCAGCGCGGGCACGAGCGGCTGGATCTGCTGCGCATCGCGCGCGATCGAGTACCACATCAGGAAGCCGACGGCCGCGCTGATCACGAGCAGCACGAACGCGCCGAGCGCGCGCGTGCCGTAATGGCCCTCGTAATACAGATACAGCAGCGCCGTGATCAGGCTGAACAGCACGAACACTTCGTAGAGGTTCGACACCGGGATATGGCCGACGTCCGCGCCGATCAGGTAGGACTCGTACCAACGCACCATCAGGCCCGTGAAGCCCATCAGCACGGCGGCCCAGGTCATCTTCTGGCCGATCGCCGCGCCCGTGGGCGAACGGCTCAGCAGGCCGATCCAGTAGAACACCGTGGCGAACACGAACAGCGCGCTCATCCAGAGGATCGCCGACTGGCTCGACAGGAAATACTTGAGGAAGAACGCCGAATCGGCGCGCGACAGATCGCCGTGATAGATCTGCAGCGACAGCAGCGAGGTGCAGGCGATCAGCGCCATCAGCAGCCGTGCCGGCTTCCAGCGCCAGCCCAGCCCGACCAGCGCGACGGTCGCGCCCGTCATCACGGCCTGATCGTAGTAATCCATGTGCGCCTGATAGTGCACCAGGGCGAAACCGGCACCGGCGACCATCGCCAGCGCGAACAGCCAGTCGACCAGCGACAGGCGGCGCCAGAACGGGCGATCGTCGAACAGCGGCAGGGCCGACGCATCGGCGCGGCCGCGCGGCGTGGGGGACGAAGAAGCCTGGGTGAGAGCCATGACGTTACCGTGGGGAGTCGGGGAGATCGGCGTCGCGCGCGGCCGGGGCTGCCGCTTGCGGCTCGGCGCCGAGCACCGCGCCTGCCGCATCGCGCGTCTGCGCGAACTCCTTCTCGAAATCGAAGGTCCTGCGAGCCGTGGACATCGCCATCACGACACCCACGCCCGCCTGCGTATCCTTGAGCCAGAACCAGAGCCGGCGTTCGCGCACGTAGAACATCGAGAAGATGCCGAACACCAGCAGCAGGCTGCCAAGATACACCAGATTTTTACCAGGCGCGCGTGTCAACTGGAATACCGAAGCTTGCACCTGCTTATATGAATCGAGCCGCAAATACACGGGCGCACCGTACAGAAAGCTGTCCGACAGCGCATTGATGGCGTTCTGCACGAAACGGGCCGTATCGGCCGATTGCGCGACCGGTTGCAGCCCCGCATGTTCGCGCGCGACCGCCCAGACCTGCCACATCGCGCCTTCCAGCATGCGCAGCAGCAGCCCGGCCGCCTTCTCCTGCTCGGCCTTCGGCACCGATTGATCGATGAAGCCGGCCACCGCCTGGAAGCCGCCCATCGGCGCGCCGTCCGGCTGATGGCCCGCGCTCGCGTCGGCGCCGGCGAACAGGGTCAGGACACGCAATGCGCTGTCGTCGAGCCGCGTGCGCAGGCCGGCGTCGGCGTTCGGCAGCGACGCCTGCGCGAAGCGCGCGGCAGCCTCGGTGCGCACGGCCGGATCCTCCAGCGCGGCGCGAATCCGCATCCATTCGGCGATCGAATCGTCGGCATCGGCCGGAATCCGCAGATAGCGGAACGGATCGTTCGGGCTCAGGCGCATGCCGGCCAGGAACATCCGGTCGCCGCCCACCTCGACCGGCAGCATGTAGTTGTTGAACTCGCGCGCCTGGCCGTCCTTGCCGCGCACCTTGTACTGGACCGACGGGCCGACGTTGTGCAGGTTCACCGGGTTCGAGGTTTTCGCGCCCGAGCCGAGCCGCTCGTCGAACGCTTCCTTCAGCGAATGCGATGCGCCCACGCCGCGCACGTCGGTCTTGCCGCTCGCATCGGTGATGTTCTCGACGTTGATCGCGCGAAAATCGGCGAATTCGATCGTGTCGCCGTCGTGGCCGGCGAGCGGCGCGGCGTTGCCGATCACGCCGTTCACCGGGAATGTCTTGTCGCTCGCGCCCGTCATCGGGAACGCCGTCATCTGCATCTGCGAGCCGCCGTCCTGGAAGCTCGACTGGTAGATCGACACGCCCTTGTACGTGAACGGCTTGTTGACCTCGACGCGCGCCGGGATCCGCTTGCCGGTGGCGCGGTCGATCACGACGATGTCGCTCGCGAACAGCTTCGGCATGCCGGTCGAGTAGTAATCGACGATGAACTTGTCGAGCTGGATCGAGAACGGCAGATCCTGGATCAGCGAGCCGCTCGGCTGGTTCAGGATCGCGGTGGACACGTACTGCCCCTCGGGCACCCAGGCATAACCGCGGAACGTGGGGTTCGACGCCGACAGCCGGTGTTCCGGCCCGATCTCGCTGATCGCGGCGCTGGTGTTGACGGGCGACTTGCCGAACAGCCACATCTGGAAGTGGATCGGCAGGTTGCTGTCGAGCAGGCCGCCGATGCAGATCACGACGATCGCGAGGTGGGCCGAGATGTAGCCGTACTTGGTCATCGCGCCGCGCTTGGCCGCGATCAGCGTCGCGCCGTCCGATTCGCGCACGACGTGCTTGTAGCCGCCCTTCGCCACGAACGCCGACAGCGCCGCCGCCACGCCGGCCCGATCGCCCTCGACCGTGTATTCGGCCTTGTGGTGGAACGCGCGCAGGCTGCCTTCGCGCACCTTGTCCTTCCAGCTGCGGACGTCGGCCAGCATCTTCGGGCCGTTGCGGAACACGCACAGCGACAGCGACACCACCAGGAACAGCAGGATCAGCATGAACCACCAGGCGCTGTAGACCGTGTACAGGCCGATCGCGCGGAAGATGTCGGCCCAGAACGGGCCGAACTGGTTCACGTAGTTCGGGTAGGGATCGTCCTGCGTGAGGACGGTGCCGATGATGCTCGCGATCGCCAATACGACGAGCAGCGCGATCGCGAAGCGCATCGAACTGATCAGCTCGATCGCGGTGTTCAGCGCGCCGCGGCGCGTTTTCGTCTCGATTCCCGACGTGGTAACGCTCATTCACACTCCGACTGACAACAAAAAAGGGCAAGGCGCATACCTGCCGGCAAGCGCCCCACCCTTTCTTTTCGTTCTTGCGCCCGTCACCCGCGATGACAGGCGGTTCATTCGTTGCCCGGCGCGCTCAGTGCAGGCCGGCCACGTAATCGGCCACTGCCTTCACTTCGCTGTCCGACAGGCGCGATGCGATCTGATGCATCGGCTCGTTGTTGTTGCGTGCGCCCTGCTGGAACGCCGTGAGCTGCGCGACCGTGTAATCGGCCCACTGCCCCGACAGGCGCGGATACTGCACCGGGATGCCCTGCCCGGTCGGGCCGTGACAGCTGGCACACGCCGGCACGCCCTTCTCGGCGATCCCGCCACGGTAGATCTTCTGCCCCAGCGCGACCGTGGCCGCGCTGCGCGCGACGCCCGGCTTCGCCGTTTGCGCCCCGTAATAGGCGGCCACGTTGCGCGCATCCGCCTCGCTCAGCGCGCCGGCAAAACCGGCCATCACGGCACTGCTGCGCGCCGGCGCCTTCGCGCCCGGCTGCGTCTTGAAATCGTGCAGTTGCTTGAGCAGATATTCGGGATGCTGGCCGGCCAGCTTGGGAAACGCCGCCGTCGCGCTGTTGCCGTCCGCACCGTGGCACGATGCGCAAACCGCCGTGGCGATCGCCTTGCCCCGCTCGAGATCCGGCTTGGCCGGATCCGCCGCATGCGCCAGTGTCGCGAAACCCGTGAACCCTGCCGCAACCTGAAGCGTGATCAGAGACTTGCACAGTCGATTCATTCGCACACCCTGTTTCGTCTTGTGGGAATTCGAGTTTTGCAAACGACGGTAGCCAGTCTACAGCACAAAGCCCCTGCAACCCGCCCGCAGGGCTTCGCGAAAACCGCCGTATTGTACAATATGGTATTCAAAGCCCCGTTCCGGCTATCAGGGTTATTGCGCGGATTTCCGCGTATCCAACCGAGCGGATCATTGCGGGGCATCCCGCCTTCACGCGCGCCCCGCGCACCCTCGCTCCGTCCGCTCTCATGGCCTTCCTGCTCCATCAAGCCCGTTTCTATACGACCGTCAATCATCTGCGCGACCTGCCGCCCACGGTGATCCCGGAAATCGCGTTCGCCGGCCGATCCAACGCGGGCAAATCGACGGCGATCAATATCCTGTGCAATCAGAAGCGGCTTGCCTTCGCGTCGAAAACGCCCGGCCGCACGCAGCACATCAACTATTTCTCGGTCGGCCCCGAAGCCGAACCGGTCGCGAACCTGGTCGACCTGCCGGGCTACGGCTACGCGGAAGTCCCCAATGCGGCCAAGGCGCACTGGGAAGCCCTGCTGTCCGCCTATTTGAAGACCCGATCCCAATTGCGCGGCATGATCCTGATGATGGATTCGCGCCGGCCGCTGACCGATCTGGACCGCCGCATGATCGAGTGGTTCGCGCCGACCGGCAAGCCGATCCACACGCTGCTGACGAAATGCGACAAATTGACTCGCCAGGAAAGCATCCTGGCGTTGCGCGGCACGCAAAACGAGTTGAAGGCTTATCGCGAAGCCGGCTATGAAGGCGAGCTGACCTGCCAACTGTTTTCGGCGCTCAAGCGCGTGGGGCTCGACGACGCGCACACGCAGATCGAAGGCTGGCTGCGTCCGTCGGTCGCCGGCGAAAATGACGCAGCTGTAGCAGAATGACCGCTCCGCGCCGAGCAGGCGCGGCCCCGAACGGGGGCTTGCCGTCGGTTAGCGCATAAAAAAACCCGCCGTGAAACGGCGGGTCAAACAGCCTAATCGAACTACGACAGGCACCCGCTCAGGGAGGAGAAGCGGGGAGCGCCGCGCTTGGCGCGGAACTCGATCGCTATCATATACCATTGTCTCGAAATTTCACCGAAGGCTGCCGTAAGCCATCCTTCAGACTGATTCCAGCGATTCCGTCATGAGCCTCCATCCCTTGCACCGCCCGCGCAGAATGCGCCGCGACGATTTCTCGCGTCGCCTGATGCGCGAAAACATCCTCACCACCAACGATCTGATCCTGCCCGTCTTCGTCGTCGAAGGCACCAACGTGCGCCAGGCGGTGCCGTCGATGCCCGGCGTCGAGCGCGTGTCGGTCGATCTGCTGATGGGCGTGGCCGAACAGTGCGTCGCGCTCGGCGTGCCCGTGCTGTCCCTGTTTCCGGCCATCGAGCCGTCGCTGAAGACGCCCGACGGCCGCGAGGCGACCAACCCGGCCGGCCTGATCCCGCGCGCCGTGCGCGAGCTCAAGCAGCATTTCCCCGATCTCGGCGTGCTGACCGACGTCGCGCTCGATCCGTACACGAGCCACGGCCAGGACGGCGTGCTCGACGAGAACGGCTACGTGATCAACGACGAGACGATCGAGATCCTGATCGAGCAGGCGCGCGCGCAGGCCGAAGCCGGCGTCGACATCGTCGCGCCGTCGGACATGATGGACGGCCGGATCGGCTCGATCCGCGAAATGCTCGAAAGCGACGGCCACATCCACACGCGCATCATGGCCTACTCGGCCAAGTTCGCGTCGGCGTTCTACGGCCCGTTCCGCGATGCGGTCGGCTCGGCCTCGAACCTCGGCAAGAGCAACAAGATGACGTACCAGATGGATCCGTCGAACTCCGACGAGGCCCTGCGCGAAGTCCGGCTCGACATCGAGGAAGGCGCGGACATGGTGATGGTGAAGCCGGGCATGCCCTACCTCGACATCGTGCGCCGCGTGAAGGACGAGTTCCGCTTCCCGACCTACGTCTATCAGGTCAGCGGCGAGTACGCGATGCTGAAGGCGGCCGCGCAGAATGGCTGGCTCGATCACGACAAGGTGGTGCTCGAATCGCTGCTCGCGTTCAAGCGGGCCGGCGCGGACGGCGTGCTGACCTACTTCGCGCTCGACGCGGCGCGGTTGCTGCGCGACCAGAAGTAAGCCCCGCGTGCCGGACGGCGCGCTGCGGAATGCAAAAACGGCGAAGCGCTCGACACGCTTCGCCGTTTTTTTATGCGGATGTTCTGGAGCGAACCTTGACGCTCAGGCCGCCGGCGCGCCCGCGCGATCGAGGCTGCGCAAGAAGCGATCGGCCGCCTGATAGCCGACCACGCGCCCCAGTTCGTGTCCGTCGGCGCCGAACACGATGATGCCCGGCGGCCCGAACAGGCCGAAACGCTTCAGCAGCGCCTGATCGTCGGCGTTGTTCGCCGTGACGTCGGCGCGCACCAGTTGCAGTTGCGCCAGACGCGCCTGCACGCGCGGATCGGTGAAGGTGAGATGCTCCATCTCCTTGCACGACACGCACCAGTCGGCATAGAAATCGAGCATCACGGGGCGGCCGGCGGTCTTGATCACCTGATCCAGTTCCGCGCTGGAGCGTACCGGCGCGAACACCGGGCCTTCGTGCGCGGCCGCTGCCGCCGCGCCTGGCGCACCGGCTGCACCGCCTCGCGATGCAAACACCGACAACGGACGCAGCGGATCGGTCGAACCGGCGGCCAGACCCACCAGCAGCAACGCCGCCCAGATCGCGAACGCCGCGCCCACGCCGCGGCCGAGGCGACGCCAGATCGACGTGCCGCCGGCGGCCGGCGTGAACAAGCCGGTGGCCGCGGCGGCGATCAGCAGCCAGAGCGCGGCCAGGCCGATCTGCAGCGACGCGCCGAGCACCGGCCAGACGATCCAGAGCGCGGCCGCGAGCAGCACCACGCCGAAGAACACCTTCACGCCGTCCATCCAGGCGCCCGCGCGCGGCAGCAGCGTGCCGGCACCCAAGCCGATGATCAACAGCGGCACGCCGAGGCCGAGCCCCATCGCGAACAGCGCGGCGCCGCCGAGCAACGCGTTGCCGGTATGCGCGATGAATGCGAGCACGGCGAACAGCGGCGCCGTCATGCATGCGCCCACCACCAGCGCCGACAGCGCCCCCATCGTCGCCACGGCCAGGAAGCGGCCGCCCGAGCGGCGGCTCGACGCTTGCGCGGCGCCATCCTGCCAGCGCTGCGGCAGCGAGATGTCGATGCCGCCGATCAGCGTCAACGCGAACACGGTCAGCAGCAGGCCGAACGCGCCGAGCATCCACGGGTTCTGCAGCCAGGCGCCAAGGCTCTGTCCGACCAGCGCCGCGGCAATCCCGAGCACCGTATAGACCAGCGCCATCCCGACCACGTAGGTCAGCGACAGCAGGAAGCTGCGCGTGCGCGTGGCCTGCGTGCCCTCGCCGATGATGATCGCGGAAAGGATCGGGATCATCGGGTAGGAGCAGGGCAACAGGCTCAGCACCATGCCGGCGACGAAGAACAGCGCGACGATCGTCACGAAGCCGTGGCCTTCCAGCAGCGACTGCGCGTAGTCGGCGCTTGTCACGCGTTCGTACCAACTGCCGTCGGTTGCAACGGCGGGCGCCGCGCTAACCGGCGCCGATGCGGCCGCAGGCGCCGACGAGGGCGGCACCGCGGAAGATTGCGCGGCCGTCGATGGCGCGGCCGGGGCGGGCGATGCCGCCGCCGTCAGCGCCGCACCGTCGACGTGCACGACATGCTCGGCGGGCGGGTAGCAAATGCCGCCATCGGCACATCCCTGCGACGTCACCGACAGGTCGAACGGTCCCGACGCCTTCGTCACCGGCAGATGGATGACCAGGTCGCCGCGATAGGTCTCGACGTTCTTGGCGAACGTCTCGTCGTACTTCACGTGCCCGGCCGGCATCTGCGCGTCGCCGAGCGTCGCGTTGCCGCTCTTCACGGCGAACACGAAGCGCTCGCGGTACATGTAGTAGCCGTCCGCGATCTTGAAATGCAGATCGACCTGCCCCGGCGCCTCGCTCGAACCGAAGCGGAACGCAACCGACGGATCGAGGAAATCGGCATCGGCGCGCGCGGCCGACGACAGGCCGAACAGCGCGGCAAACAGAACAAACCCGGCGAGCAGAAACCGCCAGCCGGCAGCCTTCAATGGACGATCAGACATGGAACAGGCGTTGAGTTTCGGCGGCCACCCAAGCGCCGTAGGCGTCGGATGCGGTGGCCTGCCACGAGACGATTTCGGGCGTCTCGTACGGGTGATGGGACGCGATGAAGCGTTCGAGCTCGAGCGCGCGCTGGGCGCTCGTCTTGAACAACAACTGGATCTCCTCCGCGGATTCGATCTTGCCCTGCCAGTGGTAACTCGAGCGGATCGTGCCGAGTTCCGACACGCACGCCGCGAGCCGGCCGCCCAGCGCGCCGTCGGCGAGCGAGCGGGCCGTCGCCTCATCGGGCACGGTCGTCATCATCAGAACGATCACCATCGACGTCTCCTGCGGCATTCGCAAAACGCCATATCCTAACGCAGGCCCCGGCATTGCGTGCTGCGCGCCCGGCGCGGCTTACAAAGCGCCGGGCAACAAAAAAGCCAGGCATCGGCCTGGCTTTTTCTGGACAGCGGGTAAAGCTTATTCCGCTTCCTGCACGTTCTCTTCCGAAACTTCCGGACGGTCGAGCAGTTCGACCAGTGCCATCGGCGCGTTATCGCCAACGCGGAAGCCGAACTTCAGGATACGCAGGTAGCCGCCCGGGCGGTTCGCGAAGCGCGGGCCCAGCACGTCGAACAGCTTCGTGACCGAGTCACGATCGCGCAGGCGGTTGAACGCAAGACGACGGTTTGCCAGCGACGGCTTCTTGCCCAGCGTGATGAGGGGCTCGACAACCTTGCGGAGTTCCTTGGCCTTCGGCAGCGTCGTCTTGATGACTTCGTGCTCGATCAGCGAGTTGGACATGTTACGGAGCATTGCCAGACGGTGGCTGCTCGTGCGGTTCAGTTTCCGCAGACCATGACGGTGACGCATTTTACTTTCCTTGTTTCGAAGTTTTGATCCAGCTCTTCTATCGCGCCTCAGGGGCGCACGGGCCGGTAGAAAAAAGACAAGACGCGGATTCTAAAGGAAAATCCGCGCCTTGACCAGATGACGACGCTATGACTGTCGTGCGATTACTTGTCGAGACCAGCCGGCGGCCAGTTTTCGAGCTTCATGCCGAGCGTCAGGCCACGCGAAGCGAGCACTTCCTTGATCTCGTTCAGCGACTTGCGGCCCAGGTTCGGCGTCTTCAGCAGCTCGTTTTCCGTGCGCTGGATCAGGTCGCCGATGTAATAGATGTTCTCGGCCTTCAGGCAGTTCGCGGAACGCACCGTCAGTTCGAGATCGTCCACCGGACGCAGCAGGATCGGATCGATCTGCGGAGCACGCGACGGTGCTTCTGCAGCCGTTTCCGTGCCTTCCAGCGCCGCAAACACCGACAACTGATCGACCAGGATGCGGGCCGACTGGCGGATCGCTTCTTCCGGGGTGATCACGCCGCTCGTTTCGATGTTCATCACGAGCTTGTCGAGGTCGGTACGCTGTTCGACACGGGCGCTTTCGACCGAGTAGCTGACGCGGCGAACCGGCGAGAACGATGCGTCCAGCACGATGCGGCCGATGATCTTCGCGGATTCCTCGCCGTAGCGACGGACATTGCCCGGCACGTAGCCGCGGCCCTTCTCGATCTTGATCTGAACGTCGAGCTTGCCGCCCTTCGTCAGGTGAGCGATCACGTGTTCCGGGTTGATGATCTCGCAATCATGCGCGAGTTCGATGTCGCCGGCCGTCACGATACCTTCGCCATCCTTGCGCAGCGTCACCGTGACTTCGTCGCGGTTGTGCAGCTTGAACACCACGCCCTTCAGGTTCAGCAGCAGGTTGACGACATCCTCTTGCACACCATCAAGCGTCGAATACTCGTGCACCACGCCGGCGATCGTCACCTCGGTCGGCGCATAGCCGATCATCGACGACAGCAGCACGCGACGAAGCGCATTGCCCAAGGTATGGCCATAGCCGCGTTCGAACGGCTCCATCACCACACGCGCATGGTTCTCGCCCAGCGATTCCACGGCGATGATCTTGGGTTTCAACAAACTGGTTTGCATAGGTTTTCCTTTTCAATACCCTCGGCTCGTTACACCGATAAGGCTGACCGGTAACACCTGAAAATGAAGAACCGAGGCCCTGCCGGCGCTTCGCAAGCAGGGTACCTCGGCTATCAATCGGATTAACGCGAATACAATTCGACGATCAGGCTTTCGTTGATATCGCCTGCAATTTCAGCGCGTTCCGGCACTTGCTTGAACGTGCCTTCGAACTTCTTCGCGTCGACCGCGACCCAGCTCGGCATGCCGCCTTGCTCTGCCAGCGACAGCGCTTCGACGATACGCGCTTGCTTCTTCGACTTTTCGCGGATCGAGATGACGTCGCCAGCCTTGACTTGCAGCGACGGAATGTTCGACACGACGCCGTTCACCGTGATGGCCTTGTGGCTCACGAGCTGGCGCGCTTCTGCGCGGGTCGAGCCGAAGCCCATGCGGTACACGACGTTGTCCAGACGCGACTCGAGCAGTTGCAGCAGGTTTTCACCCGTGTTGCCCTTGCGACGATCGGCGTCGGCGAAGTAACGGCGGAACTGGCGCTCCAGCACGCCGTAGATGCGCTTGACCTTCTGCTTTTCACGCAGCTGCGTGCCGTAGTCGGACGTACGCGCACCCGAGGTGCGGCCGTGTTGACCCGGCTTGCTGTCAAGCTTGCACTTGTCGGCGAGCGAGCGGCGTGCGCTCTTCAGGAACAGGTCGGTGCCTTCGCGGCGGGACAGCTTGGCCTTAGGGCCGGTATAACGTGCCACTTTGTGTTTCCTCTATCTATCGTCACGCGGTTGCGACAACCGCGCTAGTTCGTGCCCTTTGGGCCGAACGGTGGACTTAGTCAATCAATAGCAATCAACTACGTTGCCCGTAGCCGCCTGAGGCGACGACAGGCTGCACCAGGCATCCTTAGATGCGGCGGCGCTTCGGCGGACGGCAGCCGTTGTGCGGGATCGGGGTCACGTCGGAAATCGCCGTGATCTTGATGCCGAGGCCATGCAGTGCACGCACTGCCGACTCACGACCCGGGCCCGGGCCCTTGATACGCACTTCGAGATTCTTCACGCCGTATTCCATCGCGACACGGCCTGCCGACTCGGCGGCAACCTGCGCTGCGAAGGGGGTCGACTTGCGCGAGCCCTTGAAGCCCTGGCCGCCCGACGTCGCCCACGCCAAGGCATTGCCTTGACGATCGGTGATCGTGATGATCGTGTTGTTGAACGAAGCGTGGACGTGAACCACACCTTCCGCAACGTTCTTCTTAACCTTCTTGCGAACGCGTTGAGCCGCGTTATTGGAAGCCTTAGCCATGACGTTTTCCTGTAACTGTCAGCTTATTTCTTCAGCGATTGCGCGGCGCGACGCGGACCCTTACGGGTGCGCGCGTTCGTACGCGTACGCTGGCCACGCATCGGCAGACCCTTGCGATGGCGGACGCCACGGTAGCAACCGAGGTCCATCAGGCGCTTGATGTTCATCGTCACTTCACGGCGCAGATCGCCTTCGACGATGAACTTGCCCACTTCTTCACGCAGCTTTTCGAGGTCTGCGTCGTTCAGGTCCTTGACCTTCTTCGAGAATTCGACGCCTGCTGCGACGCAGATGCTGCGAGCGCGCGTGCGGCCGACACCGAAAATCGCCGTCAGGCCGATCTCGGTATGCTGGTGATTCGGGATGTTAACCCCTGCGATACGAGCCATTGTTTTTCCTCAAACAAAAAGCGCAAACAAGCGCAATCAGCCTTGACGCTGTTTATGGCGCGGGTCCGAGCTGCAGATCACGCGAACAACGCCTTTGCGCTTGATGATCTTGCAATTGCGGCAAATGCGCTTAACCGATGCCATCACTTTCATGATATTACCCTTTTTACAAATCACTTCGCCCGGAACACGATCCGCGCACGCGACAGATCGTAAGGCGTCAATTCAACCGTCACCTTGTCGCCCGGAAGGATGCGGATGTAGTGCATCCGCATCTTGCCCGAGATATGCCCCAATACGACATGGCCGTTTTCCAGCTTCACGCGGAAGGTAGCATTCGGAAGGTTTTCAACCACTTCACCCTGCATCTGGATTACATCGTCTTTGGCCATAAGCTTTTCAACGCATTGGGATGTTGCCGCCGCCCTTGAAATTGGCTTTCTTGAGCAGTGACTCATACTGTTGCGACATAACGTACGACTGCACCTGCGCCATGAAGTCCATCGTGACGACGACAATGATCAGCAGCGACGTTCCACCAAAATAAAACGGCACATTCCAGCGCAGCACCAGAAATTCCGGCAGCAGACACACGAAGACGATGTAGATCGCACCAGCCAGCGTCAGACGCGTGAGAATGCGGTCGATATATCGTGCGGTTTGGTCGCCCGGACGGATGCCCGGAACAAACGCGCCGCTTTTCTTCAGGTTGTCCGCCGTTTCCCTGCTGTTGAACACCAGTGCGGTGTAGAAGAAGCAGAAAAACACGATCGCCAGCGTGTACAGCAGCACGTACACCGGCTGACCCGGCTTCAGCGCTTCCGCCACATTATGCAGCGTGTCGGAAAGCCAGCTCTTGCGCTCGCCCGAACTGAACCAGCTCAGGATGGTTGCCGGGAACAGGATGATCGACGATGCGAAGATCGGCGGAATCACGCCCGACATGTTCAACTTCAGCGGCAGGTGCGACGACTGCCCGCCGTAAATCTTGTTGCCTACCTGGCGCTTCGCGTAGTTCACGAGGATCTTGCGCTGACCGCGTTCGATGAACACGACCAGGTAAGTCACCGCGGCAATCAACACGACGATGATGATCGCCGAGATGATGCTCATCGAACCCGTGCGCACCAGTTCGAACAGGCCACCCACGGCATTCGGGAACCCAGCTGCGATCCCGCCGAAGATGATGATCGAAATACCGTTGCCCAGACCGCGCTCGGTGATCTGCTCGCCAAGCCACATCAGGAACATCGTGCCGGTCACCAGCGTGACGACCGTCGTGAGACGGAACAGCATGCCCGGATCGATCACGAGGCCCGGCTGATTTTCCAGCGCAGCCGCGATGCCGAAAGCCTGGAACGTCGCCAGAACCACGGTGAAGATCCGCGTGTACTGCGTGATCTTCCGTTGCCCTGCCTGCCCTTCCTTCTTCAGCGCCTCGAGCTGCGGCGAGACAATCGCCAGCAACTGCATGATGATCGACGCGGAGATGTACGGCATGATCCCCAGCGCGAAGATCGTGAAGCGGGACAATGCACCACCCGAGAACATGTTGAACATGCCCAGGATGCCGCCTGCCTGGCTCTGGAACAGCTTCGCCAGTTGATCCGGATCGATGCCCGGAACCGGGATATGCGCGCCGATGCGGTAGACGAGCAGCGCCAGGAGCAAGAACATTGCTCGCCGGCGCAGATCGCCGAACTTCGCCGTGCTACGACCGGGTTTTGCGAGACTCGGGCTGTTGGCCAAGTATCTTCTCCGATGCAGATGCTAGTAACGGCACGCGAGTGCGTTACTCGGCAAACGAACCGCCAGCCGCTTCGATCGCTGCGCGCGCCGACTTCGTCGCACCGAGACCCTTCACGACAATCTTGCGCTTCAGTTCGCCCGTGGCGATGATCTTTGCGCTCTTCGTCAGCTCGCCGACCAGGCCGGCTTGCTTCAGTGCGAGCAGATCGATCTCGTCGACCGGCAGCTTCTCGAGGTCGCCCAGACGCACTTCACCGACGAATTCCTTCGTCAGCGACGTGAAGCCGCGCTTCGGCAGACGACGTTGCAGCGGCATTTGACCGCCTTCGAAGCCAACCTTGTGGAAACCGCCCGAACGCGATTTCTGACCCTTGTGACCACGGCCGGCCGTCTTACCGAGGCCGGAACCGATGCCGCGGCCGACACGACGCTTAGCGTGCTTCGCGCCTTCCGCCGGCTTCAGGTTATTCAATTCCATATCAACTCCTAGATCGGTAGTCGGCGCTTAGCCGATGACCTTAACAAGGTACGAAACCTTGTTGATCATGCCGCGCACCGCCGGCGTATCCTGCAGCTCGCTGACCGAGTTGAGGCGACGCAGACCCAGGCCACGCACGGTGGCACGGTGAGATTCGCGGGTCCCAATCAGGCTCTTGACGAGCTGAACCTTGACAGTTTTATCAGACATGGTGACCACCGCTTAGCCCAAAATTTCTTCGACGGACTTGCCGCGCTTGGCAGCAATGTCAGCCGGCGTCGACTGCTTGCGCAGGCCGTCGAGCGTCGCACGAACCAGGTTGTACGGGTTCGTCGAACCGTGGCTCTTCGCGACGACGTTTTGCACGCCCATCACGTCGAACACGGCACGCATCGGGCCGCCAGCGATCACGCCCGTACCATCCTTCGCCGGAGCGAGGAGAACAGCGGATGCGCCGTGCTTGCCGTGCACTTCATGTTGCAGCGTACCGTTCTTCAACGGCACCTTGAACATGTTGCGACGAGCCTGCTCCATTGCCTTCTGGACGGCAACCGGCACTTCCTTCGCCTTGCCCTTGCCCATACCGACGCGGCCATCACCGTCGCCAACCACGGTCAGTGCGGCGAAGCCGAGAATACGGCCACCCTTCACAACCTTGGTCACGCGATTGACCGAAATCATTTTTTCGCGAAGGCCGTCGTCGCGCTCGTCGGCCTGAACTTTCGCTTGCATCTTTGCCATGACGAATTCTTCCTTAGAACTTGAGCCCAGCTTCGCGAGCTGCATCGGCCAGCGCCTTCACGCGGCCATGGTAGCGGAAGCCCGAGCGGTCAAAGGCGACGGATTCGATGCCGGCGGCCTTGGCCTTCTCGGCGATACGCTGACCGATCAGGGTCGCTGCATTGACGTTGCCGCCCTTGCCCGACAGATCAGCCAGCTGCGCACGCACTTCGGCTTCGAGCGTCGACGCGCTGGCAACCACCTTGGTGCCGCACGGCGAGAACACTTGAGCGTAGATGTGCGAGTTCGTGCGATGCACGGCGAGACGCGCGACCTGCAGCTCAGCGATCTTGATACGCGTCTGGCGAGCGCGGCGCAGGCGAGATTGAGTCTTATCCATGATTGCGCACCCTTACTTCTTCTTCGTTTCTTTGAGGATCACAACCTCGTCGGAATAGCGCACGCCCTTGCCCTTGTACGGCTCCGGCGGACGGTAACCGCGAACTTCCGCAGCTACTTGACCGACTTGTTGCTTGTTGATCCCCTTGATCACGATTTCGGTTTGCGTCGGGGTTTCTGCCTTGATGCCTTCCGGCATCTGGTGCACCACCGGGTGCGAGAAACCCAGCGACAGGTTCAGCTTGTCGCCTTGCGCCTGCGCACGATAACCGACGCCAACCAGCGTCAGCTTGCGCTCGAAACCCTTGGTCACGCCGTGCACCATGTTCGCGATAATCGCGCGCATCGTGCCCGACAGTGCATTTGCTTCGCGGCTTTCGTCGACCGGCGCCAGGTTCAGCGTGCCGTCGTTGTTCACCACCGTCACAAGCGGATTCACCACTTGCGCGATCGTGCCCAGCGGACCCTTCACGGTGATGGAGCCGTTTGCCAGCGTCACCTCGGCGCCTTGCAGCGCGATCGGGCTTTTACCTACTCGAGACATGTTTCTTTCTCCTCGATTAAGCGACGTAGCAGATGACTTCGCCGCCGACGCCCGTAGCGCGCGCCTTGCGATCAGTCATCACGCCCTTCGGCGTCGACACGATTGCCACACCCAGGCCGTTCATGACCTGAGGGATGTCATTGCGGCCGCGGTACACGCGCAGACCAGGCTTCGAAACGCGCTCGAGGCGTTCGATGACCGGACGGCCAGCGTAGTACTTCAGTGCAATATTCAGTTCTGCCTTCGCGCCTTCGGTCTTGATCGCGAAATCATCGATATAGCCTTCGTCCTTCAGGACTTGGGCGATCGCAATCTTCACCTTCGACGAGGGCATTGCCACCGAAACCTTCTCGACCATCTGCGCGTTGCGGATGCGAGTCAGCATATCGGCGATAGGATCACTCATGCTCATTTATGTTTCTCCTATTACCAGCTCGCCTTGGTCAGGCCAGGAATCTCGCCGCGGAAAGCGATTTCACGAATCTTGTTACGCGCGAGGCCGAATTTACGGAACGTGCCACGCGGACGGCCCGTAATCGCGCAGCGGTTACGCTTGCGGGTCGGGTTCGAGTTGCGGGGCAGTTGTTGCAGTTCGAGACGTGCGGAATAACGCTCTTCGTCCGACTTGCTCGCGTCGTCGATGATCGCCTTCAGTGCCGCACGCTTCGGCGCGAACTTTGCTGCCAGGCGAGCACGCTTCTTTTCACGTTCGATCAGTGCCAGTTTAGCCACGGTAACCTCAGTTTCTGAACGGGAACTTGAAGCTGGCGAGCAGTGCCTTTGCTTCGTCGTCGGTCTTCGCGGTCGTCGTGATGCTGATGTTCAGCCCACGCAGCGCGTCGATCTTGTCGTAGTCGATTTCGGGGAAAATGATCTGCTCTTTCACACCGATGTTGTAATTGCCACGGCCGTCGAATGCACGACCCGACACGCCGCGGAAATCGCGCACGCGGGGCAGGGCAACCGTCACGAAACGATCGAGGAATTCGTACATCGCGCGACCACGCAGCGTCACCATCGCACCGATCGGGTAGCCTTGACGGATCTTGAAGCCTGCAATTGCCTTGCGAGCCTTCGTCACGACGGGCTTCTGACCAGCGATCTTCGTCAGATCGCCAACGGCGTTCTCGATGATCTTCTTGTCAGCGATCGCTTCGCCAAGGCCCATGTTCAGGGTGATCTTGGTGATGCGCGGCACTTCCATGATCGACTTGTAGCCGAACTTCTCGACCAGGCCGGGAACTACCGTTTCTTTGTAAAACTCTTGAAAACGTGCCATTTTTATACTCCGCGTCAGGCCAGCACGGCACCGGTCGTCTTCAGAAAGCGGACCTTCTTGCCTTCTTCGACCTTGATGCCAACACGCGAAGCCTTGCCGTTCGCGTCGACCAGTGCGACGTTCGAAATATTCAGCGGCATCGTCTTCGCTTCCACGCCACCCGTCGTACCCTTCATCGGGTTCGGCTTCACATGCTTCTTGACGAGGTTGATACCTTCGACAGTGACATGCTCGGCGCCGACGGCCAGCACGACACCGCGCTTGCCCTTATCCTTGCCGGTGATGACGATGACTTCGTCACCCTTGCGAATCTTATTCATCGCGACTCCTTACAGCACTTCCGGCGCCAGCGAAACGATCTTCATGAATCGTTCGCTACGCAGCTCACGCGTGACCGGCCCGAAAATGCGGGTGCCGATCGGCTCGAGCTTGTTGTTCAAAAGCACAGCGGCGTTGCCGTCGAACTTGATCAGCGAACCGTCTTGACGACGCACGCCCTTGGCGGTACGAACCACCACGGCGTTATAGATTTCGCCTTTCTTCACGCGCCCGCGCGGCGTTGCTTCCTTGACGGTCACCTTGATGATGTCGCCAATGCTGGCATAACGACGCTTCGAGCCGCCGAGCACCTTGATGCACAGAACTTCGCGTGCACCCGTGTTGTCGGCCACTTCAAGCCGAGATTCGGTCTGGATCATGGTTTATCTTTCCCAACTTAATCCGGATACCCCACCATGAGGCATACGGTCAGTCTTGGTCCCGTCAGCCAATCGGCTGCTTGGGTTTGAACAGCAGCGACGGCAAACGAAACCCGCCATCGCAAATCGGTGAATCTATCGAACTGACAGGACGTCAGCCCGCTTCCCCCACCGAGACTTTGCCCGCGACGGGGCTCCCATACAGAGGGAAGACCGGGATTATAGCAAATAATCCCGGCCACGCAAGCAAAAACTTTGCGATTTCAAGCACTTCAACTGCTTGCGGGCCTTTCGACCCTCCCGCTTAGATGACGCGGGCTGCTTCTACGAGGCGCGACACCGTCCAGGCCTTCGTCTTCGAGAGAGGACGCGTTTCCTGGATCTCGACGAGATCGCCTTCGTTGTAGGCGTTAGCCTCGTCATGCGCGTGGTACTTCTTCGAGCGCACGACGTACTTGCCGTAGATCGGATGCTTGACGCGGTTTTCGATCAGCACCGTGACGGTTTTATCCATCTTGTTGCTGACAACCCGACCGACGAGCGTCCGCTTGAGCGAGGTTTTCACGCTATCGTTCATTTCTGGTTCGCCTTCTGAGTCAGGACGGTCCGCACACGAGCGATGTCGCGACGCACCTTCTTCAGCTGGCTCGTGTTCGTGAGCTGCTGGGTCGCGAGTTGCATGCGCAGGCCGAATTGCGCCTTAAGCAGATCCGACAGCTCCTTGTTGAGCGCTGCCTGATCTTTCTGGAGAAGTTCGGAAGCCTTCATATTTTCTCCTTAGGCGCCGAGCTGACGAACGATGAACGCCGTCTTCAGCGGCAGCTTCGCTGCAGCCAGACGGAACGCTTCGCGTGCCAGTTCTTCGGTTACGCCATCCATTTCATACAGCATCTTGCCCGGCTGAATCTCGGCGACGTAGTACTCAGGGTTACCCTTACCGTTACCCATCCGCACTTCGGCCGGCTTCTGCGAAATCGGCTTGTCCGGGAAAATGCGAATCCAGATACGGCCGCCACGCTTGATGTGACGCGTCATGGCACGACGCGCCGCTTCGATCTGACGCGCGGTCAGACGGCCGCGACCGATAGCCTTCAGGCCGTATTCACCGAACGAGACGGCGTTGCCGCGCGTCGCGATACCGGTGTTGCGACCCTTCTGCTCTTTACGATACTTTCTGCGTTTCGGTTGCAGCATCGTTATTCTCCAGTCTTGCCGTCTTCCGGCTTGCCTGCAGCGCGACGCGGAGCGCCACGACGGGCACCCGGACCACCGCCTTCACCGTCACGGCGCGGACGACGATCGCCCGGGCGCGCGTTACGGCGCGGACGCTTGTCTTCCGTCACTTCCTCGACCACCGGCGCGTCGTTGCGGCCCAGCGTATCGCCCTTGTACACCCACACCTTGACGCCGATGATGCCGTAGGTCGTCTTCGCTTCCGAGGTCGCGTAGTCGATGTCGGCACGCAGCGTGTGCAGGGGCACGCGGCCTTCGCGGTACCACTCCGTACGTGCGATTTCGATGCCGTTCAGACGGCCCGCGCTCATGATCTTGATGCCTTGGGCACCCAGACGCATGGCGTTTTGCATCGCACGCTTCATCGCGCGGCGGAACATGATCCGACGCTCGAGCTGTTGCGTGATCGAGTCGGCGATCAGCTGAGCATCGGTTTCCGGCTTGCGGATTTCCTCGATGTTGACGTGGACCGGAACGCCCATGCGGCGTTGCAGTTCCGTCTTCAGCTGTTCGATGTCCTCACCCTTCTTGCCGATGACGACGCCCGGACGCGAGCTGTAAATCGTGATCCGTGCGTTCTTTGCCGGGCGCTCGATAACGACGCGACCCACCGAAGCGTTCTTCAGCTTCTTCTTCAGATACTCACGGACGCCGATGTCTTCCTGCAGCATCGCCGCGAAATTGTTGTTGTTCGCGTACCAACGCGACGCCCAATTACGGCTGACGGCCAAACGGAAGCCAGTCGGATGAATTTTCTGTCCCATCGTGCGACCCCTTAATTCCCGACCGTCACAGTGATGTGACAGGATTGCTTCTCGATGCGGTTGCCGCGGCCTTTGGCGCGCGCGGTAAAACGCTTCAGCGACGCTGCCTTGTCGACGAGGATGCTCTTGATCTTGAGCTCGTCGATATCCGCGCCTTCGTTGTGCTCCGCATTGGCGATGGCCGACAGAACGACCTTCTTCACGATACCGGCGGCTTTCTTCGGCGAGAACGTCAGAACGTTCAGCGCCTTGTCCACCGGCAAACCGCGGATCTGGTCAGCCACCAGGCGCGTCTTCTGCGCCGAAATGCGGGCACCGCGATGAATTGCTTTCACTTCCATCTTGATTGCCCCTTATTTCTTGGCCTTCTTGTCGGCCGCGTGCCCCTTGAACGTCCGGGTCAGTGCGAACTCGCCAAGCTTGTGGCCGACCATGTTTTCCGAGATGTACACCGGTACGTGTTGACGGCCGTTGTGCACGGCGATCGTCAGACCAATGAAATCCGGGAGGATCGTCGAGCGACGCGACCAGGTCTTGATCGGCTTCTTGTCGCGCGTAGCTGCAGCTGCCTCAACCTTCTTCAGCAAATGGGCGTCGCAGAACGGACCTTTTTTAACAGAACGTGCCATTGCCTACTCCTTAGCGCTTATGACGGCGCTGGACGATCATCGTCGTCGTGCGCTTGTTGCTACGCGTACGGAAGCCCTTCGCCGGCGTGCCCCACGGGCTCACCGGATCGCGACCTGCCGCGGTCTTGCCTTCACCACCACCGTGCGGGTGATCGATCGGGTTCATCGCGACGCCACGAACCGTCGGGCGGATACCGCGCCAGCGGTTTGCACCGGCCTTGCCGATCTGACGCAGGCTGTGCTCTTCGTTGCCCACTTCACCGATCGTTGCACGGCACTCGATGTGCACGCGGCGGATTTCGCCCGAACGCAGACGAACCTGCGCGTAGACGCCTTCACGCGCCAGCAGCATGGCCGACGTGCCAGCCGAACGCGCGATTTGCGCGCCCTTGCCCGGCAGCATCTCGATGCAGTGGATCGTCGTACCGACCGGAATGTTGCGGATCGGCAGCGTGTTGCCTGCACGGATCGGCGCTTCCGAGCCCGACAGGAGCTGCTGGCCAACCGTCACGCCCTTCGGCGCGATGATGTAGCGGCGCTCGCCGTCTGCGTACAGAACCAGCGCGATGTTCGCGCTACGGTTCGGGTCGTACTCGAGACGTTCGACCTTTGCCGGGATGCCGTCCTTGTTGCGACGGAAATCGACGACACGGTAGTGTTGCTTGTGACCACCGCCCTTATGGCGGGTGGTGATGCGGCCGTTGTTGTTACGGCCGGCGGTCACGCTCTGCGTGTCGAGCAGGGCCGCGAACGGCTTGCCCTTGTGCAGATCCTTGTTGACCACCTTGACCATCGCGCGGCGACCCGGCGAAGTCGGCTTAACTTTAACGATTGCCATGATTACTTGGCCTCCGCTTCAAAGTTGATTTCCTGGCCGGGCTTCAGGCAGACGTACGCCTTCTTCACGTCCTTGCGACGGCCCATCGAACGGCCGAAACGCTTCTGCTTGCCCTTTTGGACCAGCATGTTGACGGAATTGACTTCCACCTTGAACAGCAGCTCGACCGCGGCCTTCACTTCCTGCTTCGTGGCATCCGGCGCGACTTCGAACACAACTTGCTCGTTCTTGTCTGCAACCAGCGTCGCCTTTTCCGAGACTACCGGCGCGAGCAGGACCTGCATCAAACGATGATCGTTTTTGCGAATCTCGCTCATGACAGCAACTCCTCGATCTGGGCGACCGCAGCCTTCGTGACCAGGATCTTCTTGAAGTAGATCAGCGACAGCGGGTCGGCGTAACGCGGCTCGACAACTGCCACATTCGGCAGGTTGCGCGACGCGAGGTACAGGTTTTCTTCAACCGTGTCCGTGATCACGAGCACGGACTCCAGGCCCATGGCCTTGAACTTCTCGGCCAGCAGCTTGGTCTTCGGCGCTTCGAGCGTGAACTCTTCGACGACCGACAGACGGCCTTCGCGGGCCAGCTGCGAGAAGATGGAGCGCAGACCTGCGCGGTGCATCTTCTTGTTGACCTTGTGCGAGAAGTTTTCTTCCGGCGAATTCGGGAAAATACGGCCACCGCCGCGCCACAGCGGGCTCGACGACATACCGGCACGAGCGCGGCCCGTACCCTTCTGGCGCCACGGCTTCTTGGTCGTGTGCTTGACTTGCTCACGATCCTTCTGCGCGCGGTTACCCTGGCGAGCGTTCGCCTGGTAAGCAACGACGACCTGGTGGATCAGCGCTTCGTTGTAGTCACGACCGAACACTGCGTCCGATGCGTTGACGACTGCACCTTCCTGACCATTTTCATTCAGGAGCTTGAGTTCCATTATTTCGCTCCCTTGGTCTTGACGGCCGGCGTCACGAAGACTTTGCCGCCCTTCGCGCCCGGAATAGCACCCTTCACGAGCAGCAGCTTGCGCTCTGCGTCGATACGTGCGATTTCGAGGTTTTGAACCGTAACGGTCTCGTCACCCATGTGGCCGGTCATGCGCTTACCCGGGAACACACGGCCCGGATCCTGCGCCATACCGATCGAACCCGGCACGTTGTGCGAACGCGAGTTACCGTGGGTTGCGCGACCCGAGCTGAAGTTGTAACGCTTGATCGTACCGGCGTAGCCCTTACCGATCGACACGCCTTGCACGTCGACCTTTTGGCCTACTTCGAAGAGATCGGGACCGACGATGGCGCCGTTCGACAGCTCGGCTGCCTTCGTCGCATCGATACGGAATTCCTTGAGAACTTCACCGGCTTCAACGCCGGCTTTGGCGAGATGACCTGCCAGCGGCTTCGTCACGCGCGATGCGCGGCGGGAGCCGAATGCAACCTGAACAGCCGTGTAGCCGTCGGTTTCAACAGTCTTGATCTGCGTCACGCGGTTGTCCGACACGTCCAGCACGGTGACGGGAATCGAATCCCCTTCAGCCGTGAAAATACGGGTCATGCCAACCTTGCGACCTACGAGTCCAAGGCTCATCGTTTTCTCCATTCCCGACTGCGATTGGTCGGGGCTAATTTACAAAACGCCGCGTCCGCCGGAACGGCAGGTACGCAGGCTTTTACGCAAATACGCGAAAAGCCAAGCATTATAGCCAAGCTTTTCGTTTTTCGCAAGCAATCAATGACTTAGCGCTTCCGACCGGGGCCGGATCCGCCGAAAGCCTTACTGCAGCTTGATTTCGACGTCGACGCCTGCCGGCAGATCGAGCTTCATCAGCGCGTCGACCGTCTTGTCGGTCGGATCGACGATGTCCATCAGGCGCTGGTGCGTGCGGATCTCGAGCTGGTCACGCGACGTCTTGTTGACGTGCGGCGAGCGGAGGATGTCGAAACGCTGGATGCGCGTCGGCAGCGGCACCGGGCCACGGACGATTGCGCCGGTCCGCTTCGCGGTGTCGACGATTTCGGCAGCCGACTGGTCGATCAAACGATAGTCGAACGCCTTCAGGCGAATGCGGATTTTTTGTTGAGCCATGACAATTCCTAAAAAGAACGAGGCGATATTGCGTCGCCAGATCACTAAAAGAACGTAGGAACGGACGCCACCGGAGAGGTGGCGCCCGTTCCCGAGCGCTGCATATTACATCAAAACGCGATCGACGAGTTTAGGCGAGGATCTTTGCAACAACGCCGGCGCCGACGGTACGGCCGCCTTCGCGGATTGCGAAGCGCAGACCTTCTTCCATGGCGATCGGAGCGATCAGCTTCACCGTGATCGACACGTTGTCGCCCGGCATGACCATTTCCTTGTCCTTCGGCAGCTCGATCGAGCCCGTCACGTCCGTCGTACGGAAGTAGAACTGCGGACGGTAGTTGTTGAAGAACGGCGTGTGACGGCCGCCTTCGTCCTTGCTCAGCACGTACACTTCAGCCGTGAAGTGCGTGTGCGGCTTGATCGAGCCCGGCTTCGCCAGAACTTGACCACGCTCCACGTCTTCGCGCTTCGTGCCGCGCAGCAGGATACCGACGTTGTCGCCTGCTTGACCTTGGTCCAGCAGCTTGCGGAACATTTCGACGCCCGTGCAGGTCGTCTTCACGGTGTCCTTGATGCCGACGATTTCGAGTTCTTCGCCGACCTTCACGATACCGCGCTCGATACGACCCGTCACCACCGTGCCGCGGCCCGAGATCGAGAACACGTCTTCCACCGGCATCAGGAACAGGCCGTCAACAGCGCGTTCCGGCGTCGGGATGTACGTGTCCAGCGCGTCGGCCAGGCTCATGATCGCCACTTCGCCCAGCTCGCCCGTGTCGCCTTCCAGCGCCAGCTTGGCCGAACCCTTCACGATCGGCGTGTCGTCGCCCGGGAAGTCGTACTTCGACAGGAGTTCGCGAACTTCCATCTCGACCAGCTCGAGCAGTTCGGCGTCGTCCACCATGTCGCACTTGTTCAGGAACACGATGATGTACGGCACGCCAACCTGACGGGCCAGCAGGATGTGCTCGCGCGTTTGCGGCATCGGGCCGTCGGCAGCCGAGCAAACCAGGATCGCGCCGTCCATCTGTGCGGCGCCCGTGATCATGTTCTTCACATAGTCAGCGTGGCCCGGGCAGTCGACGTGTGCGTAGTGGCGGTTAGCCGTTTCGTACTCGACGTGTGCCGTGTTGATCGTGATGCCGCGCGCCTTTTCTTCCGGTGCCGCGTCGATCTGGTCGTAGGCCTTCGCTTCGCCGCCGAACTTCTTGGTCAGCACCGTCGTGATTGCTGCCGTCAGCGTCGTCTTGCCGTGGTCAACGTGACCGATCGTACCGACGTTGACGTGCGGCTTGGTCCGTTCGAATTTACCTTTTGCCATGATTCTCTTCTTTCAAAAATGAATGTTTGGAGGAGACGAATTACTTCGACTTTGCGCTGATGATCGCTTCGGCGACGTTACGCGGAGCTTCGGCGTAGTGCTTGAACTCCATCGTGTACGTGGCGCGACCTTGGGTCAGCGAACGCAGCGAGGTCGAGTAGCCGAACATTTCCGACAGCGGCACTTCGGCGCGAACGATCTTGCCGCCGCCAACCATGTCTTCCATGCCCTGGACGATACCGCGACGGCCCGACAGGTCGCCCATCACGTTGCCCATGTAGTCTTCCGGCGTTTCGACTTCGACGGCCATCATCGGCTCGAGGACGACCGGGCTCGCCTTGCGCATTGCTTCCTTGAACGCCATCGAACCGGCCATGCGGAACGCATTTTCGTTCGAGTCGACATCGTGGTACGAACCGAAGGTCAGGTGCACCTTCACGTCGACGACCGGGAAGCCTGCCAGCACGCCAGCCTTCAGCGTGTCCTGGATACCCTTGTCGACCGCCGGGATGTATTCACGCGGAATCACACCACCCTTGATCTCGTCGAAGAACTCGTAGCCCTTGCCCTGCTCGTTCGGCTCGAGCGTGATGACCGCGTGACCATACTGGCCGCGACCACCCGACTGCTTGACGAACTTGCCGTCGACGTCCTTGGCCGTTGCACGGATCGTTTCGCGGTAAGCAACCTGCGGCTTGCCGACGGTGGCTTCCACGCCGAATTCGCGCTTCATCCGGTCGACCAGAATTTCGAGGTGGAGCTCGCCCATGCCCGAAATGATGGTCTGGCCCGATTCCTCGTCCGTCTGGACGCGGAACGACGGATCTTCCTGAGCCAGGCGGTTCAGCGCCAGGCCCATCTTTTCCTGGTCCGGCTTCGTCTTCGGCTCGACGGCCTGCGAGATCACCGGCTCCGGGAACACCATGCGTTCCAGGATGATCGGGTGCTGCGGATCGCACAGCGTGTCACCCGTGGTCGCTTCCTTCAGGCCGACCGCTGCGGCGATGTCGCCTGCACGGACTTCCTTGATTTCTTCGCGCTGGTTCGCGTGCATCTGCAGAATCCGGCCCAGGCGTTCCTTCTTGCCCTTGGTCGAGTTCAGCAGCGTGTCGCCCGAATTCACGACGCCCGAGTACACGCGGAAGAAAATCAGCTGGCCGACGAACGGGTCGGTCATGATCTTGAATGCCAGCGACGAGAACTTTTCGTCGTCCGACGCAACGCGTTCGACCTTGTCGCCGTTGTCGAGTTCGCCCGAAACCGGGGGAATGTCGACCGGCGACGGCAGGAAGTCGATCACGGCGTCGAGCATGCGTTGCACGCCCTTGTTCTTGAACGCGGTACCGCACAGCATCGGCTGGATTTCGCACGCGATCGTCCGGTCGCGCAGCGCCTTGACGATGTCGGCTTCCGGCAGATCGCCTTCTTCCAGGTACTTGTTCATCAGGTCTTCATTGGCTTCGGCAGCCGCTTCGACCATCTTTTCGCGCCATTCCTGGCAGGTCTCGGCGAGTTCGGCCGGGATGTCGACGTAGTCGAACTTCGTGCCTTGCGAGGCCTCATCCCACACGATCGCCTTCATCTTGATCAGGTCGACCACGCCCTTGAAGCCTTCTTCCGCGCCGATCGGCACCACGACCGGAACCGGGTTCGCCTTCAGGCGCAGACGGAGCTGGTCGTAGACCTTGAAGAAGTTCGCGCCGGTACGGTCCATCTTGTTGACGAACGCCAGACGCGGAACCTTGTACTTGTTGGCCTGACGCCACACGGTTTCCGACTGCGGCTGAACGCCACCCACCGCGCAGTACACCATGCACGCGCCGTCGAGCACGCGCATCGAGCGCTCGACTTCAATCGTGAAGTCGACGTGGCCCGGCGTGTCGATGATGTTGATGCGGTGTTCCGGATAGTTGCCGCCCATGCCCTTCCAGAAGGCCGTGGTGGCAGCGGACGTGATCGTGATGCCACGTTCCTGTTCCTGTTCCATCCAGTCCATCGTGGCGGCGCCATCGTGAACTTCACCGATCTTGTGGTTCACACCGGTGTAAAACAGGATGCGCTCGGTCGTCGTCGTCTTGCCGGCGTCGATGTGGGCGCTAATACCGATATTGCGGTAGCGCTCGATAGGAGTCTTGCGAGCCACTTTGAATCCTCTATGGGTTAACGCAACGCAAGGTTGCGTCACGCCTCAACACAAACGGGCGAGGCGCCTGAAACAGCGCACCCGCCCGGATTTTTACCGCTTGAGTCTCGCTCTCGCTTAGAAGCGGAAGTGCGAGAACGCGCGGTTGGCTTCTGCCATCCGGTGAACTTCGTCGCGCTTCTTCATCGCGCCGCCGCGGCCTTCGGCCGCTTCGGAGAGTTCACCTGCCAGGCGCAGGGCCATCGACTTCTCGCTACGCTTCTTCGCGGCCTCACGCAGCCAGCGCATCGCCAATGCCATACGACGCGACGGGCGCACTTCGACCGGAACCTGATAGTTCGCACCACCAACGCGACGGCTCTTCACTTCGACCACCGGCTTCACGTTGTTCAGCGCGACAGTGAACACTTCCAGCGGGTCCTTGCCACCCTTGGTCTGGATCTGTTCGAAAGCGCCATAAACGATGCGTTCCGCGACCGACTTCTTGCCGGACAGCATCAGCATGTTCATGAATTTTGCAACATCAACGTTACCGAACTTCGGATCCGGCAACACTTCCCGCTTGGGGACTTCGCGACGACGCGGCATGTTTCTTCCTTTAACTTTTCAGTTGGAGCTGACATCCAGCCCCGCGGCCACCAACAAACCCGATTCATCTCGTTCGACTAACCAGCTTGGCCGGGTGACCACTTACTCGACAGCACCGGCTATCCGGCACCACCGCATTAATCGCCTGACGGCGATCACTTTTCAGAACCTGCTTACTTCTTCGTAGCCTTGGCACGCTTCGCGCCGTACTTCGAGCGAGCTTGCTTACGATCCTTGACGCCCTGGGTATCCAGCGAGCCGCGAACCATGTGGTAACGCACACCCGGCAAGTCCTTCACACGGCCGCCGCGGATCAGCACAACCGAGTGTTCCTGCAGGTTGTGGCCTTCACCGCCGATGTACGAAATCACTTCGAAGCCGTTCGTCAGACGAACCTTGGCGACCTTACGGAGTGCCGAGTTCGGCTTCTTCGGCGTCGTGGTGTACACGCGAGTGCACACGCCGCGACGCTGGGGGCAGTTCTGCAAGGCCGGGCTCTTGCTCTTGGTCGTTTCCGACTCACGGCCTTTGCGAACCAGTTGGTTGATGGTTGGCATTGTGTATTCCTGAAAATGACAAAAACCGGCACACTCGCATCGGGCAAAGCGACGCAGGCATGCCTGTGGCAATCCGACGCCCCGCTGACACCCCACCCGCCGACACTTCTTGTCGGCACGCGAGTTTACCTACCGGGAATCGGAACCCGGCATCATAAGTCAAAAATCCCAAGCGGGTCAATAGCTTGCGTGATTTGCCGACGCAACAATAAGTGACGAATCAGTGACGGCCGGTTGCGGTGATCGCAGCGCAACATCGCGCCTCACCGCAACGCGGCCTACAGCGATTCGACCACGTCGATGAGCTCGTCGCCGAAACGCTCGAGCTTGCGGGCGCCGATACCGGGGATATGGCGCAGATCCTCGATCGATTCGGGCGCATTGCGGGCGATCTCGGCCAGGGTCGCGTCGTGAAAGATCACGTAGGCTGGCACGCCGTCGCTCTTGGCGGTTTCGGCGCGCCAGGCGCGCAACCGTTCCCAGCACGCGCGCTCGCGCGTGGACATGCCGGCGGTGGGGTCGGCGCGCGCGCCGCTGCGTGTGGACGCGTTGCGCGAACTCTTCGGCTTCACGTAGCGCCGCAGCGTGACGTTCTGTTCGCCCTTGAGCACCGGCTTGCTGGCCTCGGTCAGCTCGAGCGCGCCGAAGCCGCCGTGATCGACCGCCAGATAGCCGAACGCCACGAGCTGACGGAAGATCGCCCGCCATTCGGGCTCGGACAGTTCGGCGCCAATGCCGAACGTGCTCAACGAATCGTGACCGCGCTGCTGGATCTTTTCCGTCTTGGCGCCGCGCAGGATCTCGATCAGGTGGCCCGCGCCGAAATTGAAGCCGCTCGCCCGCTGCGCGCGGAACACGCACGACAGGGCCATCTGCGATTCGCGCGTGGCGTCCCAGGTGGCGGGCGGCTCGAGGCAAGTGTCGCAGTTGCCGCACGGCTGGCTCGCCTCGCCGAAATAGCCGAGCAGGCGCACGCGGCGGCACGACGCGGTTTCGCACAGGCCGAGCAGCGCATCGAGCTTCGAGGTCTGCACGCGCTTGTGGGCGTCGTCGGCATCGGATTCGTCGATCATCTTGCGCTGCTGCACGACGTCGCCCAGGCCATACGCCATCCAGGCATTGGCAGGCAGGCCGTCGCGGCCGGCGCGGCCGGTTTCCTGGTAATAGCCTTCGACGCTCTTCGGCAGGTCGAGGTGAGCCACGAAGCGCACGTCGGGCTTGTCGATGCCCATACCGAACGCGATCGTCGCGCACATCACGATGCCCTCCTCGCGCTGGAACATCTCCTGATGGCGCTGGCGCACCTCGAATTCCATGCCGGCGTGATACGGCAGCGCACGCACGCCTTGAGTCTTGAGCCACTCGGCCGTTTCCTCGACCTTGCGGCGCGACAGGCAATACACCACGCCGGCATCGGTCGTGCCGTCGGCATTGGTGTGTTCGGCGCGGATGAAATCGAGCAGTTGCGAGCGCGCGTTGTCCTTCTCGACGATCCGGTAGCGGATGTTCGGCCGGTCGAAGCTCGACACGAACACGCGCGTATCGTCGAGCGCGAGCCGCTGGACGATTTCGTCGCGCGTGATGGCGTCGGCGGTGGCCGTCAGCGCGATGCGCGGCACGTACGGGAAGCGCTCGTGCAGGATCGACAGCTTGATGTATTCGGGCCGGAAATCGTGCCCCCACTGCGACACGCAATGCGCCTCGTCGATCGCGAACAGGCCGATGCGGGTGCGTTCGAGCAGATCGAGGAAGCGCGGCGTCATCAGCCGCTCGGGCGCCACGTAGAGCAGATCGAGCTCGCCGTCGCGCAGCGCGCGCTCGGTGGCGGCGGCCTCGGCGCCCGACAGCGTGGAATTCAGGTAAGCGGCGCGCACGCCCACTTCGGTCAGCGCGGCGACCTGATCCTGCATCAGCGCGATCAGCGGCGAGACGACGATGCCGGGGCCCTGCCCCGCCTCGTGACGCACCAGTGCCGGGATCTGATAGCAGAGCGACTTGCCGCCGCCGGTGGGCATCAGCACGAGGCAGTCGCCACCGCCCGCGACATGCTCGACGATCTCGCCCTGTTGGCCGCGAAAGGCCGGATAACCGAAAACTTCGTTCAGGATTTCGAGCGCGCGCGACATGAGGCAGGAGGGATCGGGTGAAAATCAAGGCTGCATTTTACAGACAGAAACCGCGCCGCCCTCGTCTTCGCGTCCGGATTGGCCATTCGGACGGGATCGCGCTGCCGCGTGGGCACGCGCCGCGCTGCGCTGCGCCAGATCGCCGGGAGGGCGCGCGACCAGCGAGATCGCGATCGTCACGCGCCGGCCGCCGGTATCGAGCGCGACCCTGTTGGCGAAGCCGTAGACATGCCCGAGCAGCGACACGCAGAGGGAATCGTCGCTGTCGACGCCAACCTCGGCCACGTCGTTGTCGGCGGTCAGGAACGGGGCGCGGCGATCCATCAGGCCGCCGAGCGAGGCGCGGGAAAGATCGCGCCCGGACAGATAGTAGTCGTAGACGAACGGCGACGCCGCGCCCTCGTCGGGCCGCCGCACCACGTAAAGCCGCAGCCCGGGGCGCAGCACGCGCGTGCGCACGACCCCGTCGTCAGCAATGCCGTAATGGCGCAGATACCACCAGCCCGGCAGGGCCAGCACCGCCAGCAACACGCAGAGCGCGAGGCCGGCTACGCCGATCCCGCGATTGACCGCCGCAACGTTGCGCATGATCGCTCACCTCAGTTGGTCGCGCGGCCGGAGCGCGATCGTGGAGGCAGAGATCATCCGGCGAGGCGCCGGTTCAAGCGCGCCGGCCTGAATCAGGGAAAAGTCGAGCAGCGACCATAGCACCGGGCCCATCTCGAAACAACGGATGCACAGGCAAAAACGGCGCCCCTATAATTCGGCATTTTTTCGCCTCCGGAGGCCGCGATGACTCGCAGCGTACGCGCCGCATTGCTCAACGACCGGCTCGACTGGAACCTGCTGCGCACCTTTCTCGTCATCGCGCGCGAACAGAGCGTGAGCCGCGCCGCCGCGCACCTCCACATCACGCAACCGGCCGTCAGCCATGCGCTGCGGCGGCTCGAGGAGCAGCTCGGGCGCAAGCTCGTGCAGCGCAGCGGCCCGCGCATCGACATCACGCGCGCCGGCAACGAGGTGCGCGAGATCGCCGAGGATATCTACGGCAGCATCTCGCGGCTCGCCAGTGACGAAGACGCGGGCGGGCACTACGTGTCGGGGCAGGTGCGCCTGATCACCGTCAGCGGCGTGCAGTCGGAAGCCTACGACGATTTCCTCGGCGACTTTCATCGCGACTACCCCGACATCGATCTCGACGTGCAGGTGATGCGCAGCGCCGACGTGCCGAGCGCCCTGCTCCAGCACACGGCCACGGCCGCGCTGAGCCTGAACCGGCACGTCGGCGGAAAGATCGCGCAGCAACGGTTCATGCCGCAGCGCTACGCGCTGTTTTGCGGGCGGCGCCATCGGCTGTTCGGCCAGCCAGGGCTCGTCGTCGACGACCTGCGCGACGAGAATTTCGTTTCGTTTGCGGGAGATCAGCTTGGGGCGTCGTTGTCGGTGCTGAGCGTGTTTCGCGACCAACACGGGCTGGCCGGGCGCGTCGTGGCGACCTCGGCCAGCATGGCCGAAATGGTGCGGCTGATCGTGGCCGGATTCGGGATCGGCAGCCTGCCCGAACACGTCGGGCAGGCGCAGGTGGACGCGGGCCGCATGATGCGGCTGCCGCCTGACGACGGCGTGGCGGATCTCGACGTCATGCTGCTGTGGGCGGCCGATCGCAAGCCGCGCGCGGCGGAAGCGGTGTTTCTCGAACGGATCCGCGCGTTCGCGGAAAACGCGGGCAAGCCCGGCGACGCGGCGGCGTAATCCGGCACGGCCGCCAACACACGCCGCCCTCAGTATCCGCGCGCCACGTCCACCTGATTTTCGAGCGGCGCGCCGTCGCGCAAGCGCAGCACATTGGCGGCGATCTGCGCCGCGATCCGCTCGAAACTCGCCACCGACGCCATGTGCGGCGTGACGATCAGGTTCGGCGCACGCCAGAACGGATCGTCCTCGGGCAACGGCTCGCGCTCGAACACGTCGATCACCGCGCCGCCGAGCGCGCCGTCCTCCAACGCAGCCAGCACGTCGTCCGGCACCAGATGCTCGCCGCGGCCCACGTGGATCAGCTTCGCGCCGCGCGGCAGCCGGGCCAGCAGGCGGCGATCGACGATGCCGCGCGTATCGGCCGTCAGCGGCAGCAGGCAGACGAGCAGCTCGCTGCCGGCCAGGAACGCATCGAACGCGTCGGCGCCGAACGTTTCGACGCCCTCGATCGCCTTGCGCTCGCGCGACCAGCCGCGCACCCGAAAACCCGCATCGGCGAGCTGGCGCGCCACGTGCAGGCCGAGCGCACCGAGCCCCATCACGCCCACGCTGCGCTCGCCGGCGGCCACCTGCGCATAGCGCTGCCAGCGCCGCTCGCGCTGGTTGGCCAGCACGCGGTCGAACTCGCGATGGAAGTGCAGCACGGCCCACATCACGAATTCGCCCATGCCCTGCGCGTGCGCCGGATCGACCACGCGGCACACCGGCACGGCGGGCAGCGCCGGGTCGGCAAGGATGTGGTCGACGCCGGCCGCGATGCTGTGCACGAGCCGCAGCGACGGCAGCCGCGCGAGCGCGCCGGCCGGCGGTCGCCAGCACACTGCGATGTCGGCGTCGTGGGGATCGGTGTCCGCGCCCGCGATGCGCAGCCCCGGCAAGCGCTCGCGCAGCGGCGCGAACAACGGCGACAGGTCGAAGCCGTCGCTGAGAAAGGCGATGCGCGTCATGTCAGTTGCGATAGTCGGTGGCGCCGCCGTCGATCAGCCGCAGCGCCGCCTGCCATTGCAGCGCGATGATCGCCTCGGCCTCGTCGCGGTCGAATTGCTCGGCCGCCAGCCGGCACACCGCCTCGGAGGGCTGGCTCAACGCCGCGCCGCCGGCCATCGCACGCACCTGGATCTGGCACGCGAGTTCGAGAAAGTAGATGTTCTGGAACGCGGCCGGCACCGAGCGGCCGGCCACCAGCAGCCCGTGATTGCGCAGGATCATCGCGCTGTGCGGGCCAAGGTCGCGAATCAGCCGCTCGCGCTCGCCGAGATCGAGCGCGATCCCCTCGTAGTCGTGATACGCGAGCCGCTCGTAGAACTTCAGCGCGTGCTGGCTGATCGGCAGCAGCCCGTGCTGCTGCGCCGACACGGCCGAGCCGGCCGCCGTGTGCGTATGGATCACGCACTGCAGGTCGGGCCGCGCCTGATGGATCGCCGAATGGATCGTGAAGCCTGCCGCGTTGACGCGGTAGCGCGCCGGATCGTCCTCGACGATCGGCTCGACGACGCGCCCCTGGCCGTCGATCTTGATCAGATCGGACGCGCGCATTTCATGGAACAGCACGCCGTAGCGGTTGATCAGGAAATGATGCTCGGGGCCGGGCACGCGCGCGGTGATGTGCGTGTCGATCATGTCGGTCATGCCGAAGTGCGCGACGAGCCGGTACAGCGCGGCCAGTTCGACGCGCGCCGTCCATTCGGATTCCGGAATGTGCTGGGGTGCGGTGTGCATGGAAATCGCTTGCGGAAGAAAGAGGAAGGGCCGCGCCGTCGATCAGGAAACCTGAACGGTGCCGGCGGCGGCCGGGTGGGCTGGCGCGAAGCGCCGCTGATAGCGCGCCAGCGCGACGATGCCGGCCAGCGAAATGGCGGACAGCAGCGAGAAGAACACAGCCAGCGGCAGCCACTGGCCGCGGTAATGCTGCGCGACGAGCGTGCCGATCAGCGGCGTGGTGCCGCCTGCCACGGTGGCGCACAGCTGGTAGGCGATCGAAATGCCCGAATAGCGCAGATGGGTCGGAAACGCGCGCGTCATGAAGCCCGCGATCACCGCATACACGGCCGACAGCACCACCACCGCGATCGCGATGCCGGCCACGATCAGCACCGGCTGCTGGCTGTTGACGAGCACGAACATCGGATACGGCGTGAAGATCGACAGCAGCGCGGCGCAAGTCAGGAAGCGCGCGTCGCCGAAGCGCTGCGCGAGCAGCGCCGACACGGGCTGCGAGGCGAGCTGGATGATCGTCACCGCGAACAGGCAATCGAGAATCAGCGGCTTCGGCATCTTCAGGAAGCTCGTGACGTACGAAATCATGAACGTGTTCGTGAAGAAGAAACCGGCCGAACCGATGGTGGTGGCCGCCGCCGCGTAAAGAATCGGCTTCCAGTAGCCGCGCAGCACCTCGGTCACCGGCGCCTTCACGCGACGGTTCTCGCGCTTGGCCTGCTCGAACTCGGGCGATTCGTTCACGCCCATGCGCACCACCACGCCCGCCACCAGCAGCACGAAGCTGGCCACGAACGGCAGGCGCCAGCCCCACGACACGAACGCGTCGTGATCGAGCGACGACACCAGGCGGAACGAGATCAGCGACAGCAGCAACCCGGCCGGGCTGCCCATCTGCGGGATCGACGCGAACAGCGTCTTGCGCCCCGGCGCGGCGTGCTCGCTCGACATCAGCACCGCGCCGCCCCACTCGCCGCCCACGGCGATGCCCTGCAGGATGCGCAGCAGGATCAGGATCACCGGCGCGGCCGCGCCGATCGATGCGTACGACGGCAGCAGGCCGATGCCGGTGGTCGCCACGCCCATCAGGAACATCGTCAGGATCAGCATCTTCTTGCGGCCGAGGCGGTCGCCCCAATGGCCGAACACGGCGCCGCTGAGCGGGCGCGCGACGAAGCCCACGGCGAACGTCGCGAACGACGCCAGCGTGCTGACGAACGGGTCGCTGGCCGGGAAGAACACGTCGCCGAGCACGAGCGCGGCGGCCGTCGCGTAGGTATAGAAATCGTAGAACTCGATCGTCGTGCCGAAAAACGCGGCGAGTGCGGCGCGGACCGGCTGGCGTTGCGCAACGGGGGAAGTCATCGGGGATCCTTGGTCGGAGCGCCGCATGGCGCCAGGGCCGTGCGGCTTTGCGCATTTATCGGTGGCCAATATCGCCACGTAAAATGCTGATTTCTTATGCGGAGCATGAATCGCGTTCATGCTCCGCGCCGCGTCAGAAGCGGTGCCGGATGCCGGCCACCGTGACGAGTTGATGGCTGTTCGACGACGGCGTCGCGAACGCCACCGCCGCCACGGCCTTGCGGCCCGTCGAATCGGTGCCGGTCGCCAGTTGGTAGATGCCGACCGCGTACAGATCGGTGCGCTTGGACAGCGAATAATCCACGCCCACATCGAGCTGGCCGTACTTCGCCCCCTCGCGGCCGTTCACGCTGCTGCTGCGCGTGTACGCATACGACGCGGCCACCTGCAGGGCCGGCGTGATCAGATATTTCGTGTTCAGCTCGAACGTGTTGAACGCCACGCTGCCGCCAGGCATCTGCGTGGTCGAGCCGGCCACGGCGGTTGCACCGAGGTTGTTGAAGCGCGTGTTGCTGTACACCGCGCCGAAGGTGGCCGCGCCGAACGTGTAGGCGCCGCCCGCGTTGACGATCTGCTGCGTGCCCGCGCTCGCATAGCCGCTGTAGACGGGGCTGGCCATGTTGCTGCCGGCGGCGCTGTCGTTGGCCTTGTTGCCGAACAGCGAGAAGTTCGGATTGCGCGCGAGCGTGTAGGCGGCCGCGGCCTTCAGCGGGCCGCCCTGATAGCCGACGCCCACGCCGTAGATCTGGTTGCGCGCGGTACTGCCCGCCACGCCGCCGAAGCTGTAGAGCGCTTCCACGCTGAATCCTGCCCACACCGGCGACACGTACTTCAGCGCGTTGTTGACGCGGAACGAACCGTCGAGGTCGTCGAGATCGCCCGGGTGCGCGCCGTAGCCCGCGCCCGACAGCGCCCAATCCTCGCCGGCCGTGTAGATGCCGACCATGTCCGCGTTCGGCAAATACTGGCGGCCGGCCGTCACGGCGCCGAATCGCGCGGAGCCGAGCCCGACATAGAGCTGCCGGCCGAACAGGTCGCCGTTCTGGCCGAGCGCGCCGGTCGAGCCGTTGAAGCCGCCTTCGAGCACGAACAGCGAGTACAGTCCGCCGCCCAGGTCCTCGCGGCCGCGCAGGCCCCAGCGGCTGCCCGACGCGTTGCCGCTGGTCAGCGCGAACTGGCGGCTGCCGCCCGCATTGGTGTTGATGGCGATGCCCTGGTCGACGATCCCGTACAGCGTGACCGAGTTCTGCGCGTGCGCAGCGGTGGCGCCCAGCAGGGCGACGCCGAGGCAAAGAGGCTTGTTGAAGTTCATGGTGGGTCGCATGGCGCGTGTGGTTGAGATTCGTTTTTAAATCGATCTGGACTGCGAAATTCATGGCGAGCGGCATGGACATCGCCGGCCCTGGTGTCAGTTATCGAGCGCCAATAACGCTACGTAAAATGCCGTTTACTCATCGTCAGTATTAATGGCGTTCATCCTTGCCGCGGCGATGCGAGCGAAACGGCGGGCGCAAAAAAACGCGACGCCGGAAGCAGCACCCTGCTTCCGGCGTCGCGCCTTGTCGTGCGCGCTGTTTCGGTGTACTGCCTAGCGGCGCGCCTCGCCGAAACCGCCGAAGAACGCGCGCGCGTTGGCCTCGAGGCTCTCGATGTGATACCCGCCCTCCTGCACGATCACGGTCGGCAACTGCAGCGCGCCGACCGCGCCGCCGAGCCGGCCGAAGCCCTCGGTGGTGACGGCCACCTTCGATTGCGGATCGTCGCGATAGATGTCGAAGCCGAGCGCCAACACGATCGCGTCGGGCTGGAAGCGCTTGAGCACGCGCAGCGCATCGTCCACGCGTTCGAAGAACACGGCCTCGGACGCGCCGTGCGGCATCGGCAGGTTCACGTTGTAGCCGTAACCGTCGCCGCTGCCCGCTTCGTCCTCGTAGCCGGCCACGACCGGGTAGAAGTTGGTCGGATCGCCGTGGATCGAGATATAGAGCACGTCGTCGCGGCCGTAGAAGATTTCCTGCACGCCCTGGCCGTGGTGCATGTCGGTATCGAGAATCGCGACGCGGCCGAAGCGCTCGCGCAGCGATTGCGCGGCGATCGCGGCGTTGTTCAGATAACAGAAGCCACCCGCCGCATCGCGACGCGCATGGTGGCCGGGCGGCCGGCACAGCGCCCAGCTCTCGCGCGCGCCGCCGTTCACCGCATCGGCCGCGGCCAGCGCGCTCTGCGCCGACCAATAGGCCGAACGCCACGTATGCTCGCCGACCGGGCAACTGCCGTCGGCCAGATAGCGCGCCGCCTGGGCCAGCACGCCGCGCAGCGGATTGCCCTCGCGCACGTAGATGTTCGACATCACTTCGCCGCCCCAGTCGTCCGGCATGCGCATCCAGTCGCGGTGCGCCTCTTCGAGGAAGCGCAGGTAGTTCATGTCGTGCACCGCCGCGATCGGCGCGGTGCCGCGATCGGCCGGCTCGAGCACCTCGAAATCGAGCGAGCGGGCCGCCGCGACAAGCCGCGCCGCGCGTTCGGGCACTTCCTGCGGCTCGCGCATCTGGCCGCGCGACAGGTAGGTGCGCGGATGGTGCAGCGACTGTTCGGGATGGAAATAGGTTTTCATCGGTTCTCCGTAATATCGGGCCGCTTCGCGCGACGAATCAGCGCGCCAGCGCGCGTGCCAGCACGGCGTGCAGCAGCACGTTGGCGCCGGCGGTCACGTCGCCGGGCAAGGCGTCTTCGGCTTCGTTGTGCGAAAGGCCGTCGACGCAGGGAATGAACACCATCGCGGTCGGGTATTCGCGCGCCATCAGGATCGCGTCGTGCCCCGCGCCGCTGACGATGCGCTCGTTCGAATAGCCGAGCGCATCGGTGGCCTGCTGCACGAGCCCCACGCAGGTCGCGTCGAACGGCGTGGCCGGGCTGCGCCAGTAGGTGGCGATCTCGACGCGCAGGCCGCGTTCCGCCGCGATCCGCTCGAACGCCGCGCGCAGATCGCGCTCGATCGCGTCCACTTCGGCGTCGTCGTGATGACGCAAATCGACCGTGAAGCCCACCTGCCCCGCGATGGTGTTGCGCGAGGCGTTCGGAATCGCGACCTGGCCGATCGTGGCGAGGCCGCGCGGCGCGTAGCCGGCGACGATCCGTTCGAGTTCGAGCGCCATCTGCGCGCTCGCGAACAGCGCGTCCTTGCGATACGGCATCGGCGTGGTGCCGGCGTGGGCGGCCACGCCCGTCACCGTCACGTCGAGCCAGCGGATCGCCTGGCCGCCCGTCACCACGCCGATCGTCGTGCCGTTCGCCTCCAGCACCGGGCCCTGCTCGATGTGCGCCTCGAAGTAGGCGTCCACCGCGCCGCGCTCGCGCGTGCCTCGGCTGTCGCAGGCGTCGAGCGCAGCGCCGAGCGTCACGCCGTCGGCGTCGCGCGTGGCCAGCGCCGCGTCGAGCGCCGTGGCGCCCGTGAACACGGCCGAGCCGAGCATGGCCGGCGTGAAGCGCGCGCCTTCCTCGTTGGTCCACGAGACGATCTCGATCGGCCGGGCCGTGTCGAGCTTCGCGTCGTTCAGCGCACGCACCAGTTCGAGGCCGGCGAGCACGCCGTACACGCCGTCGAAGCGGCCGCCTTCGGGCTGCGTGTCGAGATGGCTGCCGACCAGCACGGGCGCGGCCTCCGGATCGCGGCCCGCGCGCCGGGCGAACAGGTTGCCGACCGCGTCGGTGCTCACCGTCATGCCGGCCTCGCGGCACCATTGCGCGAACAGCTCGCGGCCGCGCCGGTCCTCGTCGGTCAAGGCCAGCCGGCGCACGCCGCCGCGCGCGGTCGCGCCGATCGTCGCCATCTCCATCAGGCTGCGCCAGAGGCGCTCGCCGTTCACTTTCAGTTGCGGTTCCATTCGTGTTCCTGAGCAATCGGGGATTGCATGTGGTGCGGGGAAATCCTGGGGAAATCGGGCCGGTCAGCCCTGGCTCGTCAGCGCCTCGGCCGCATCGCGGCTCGCGGCGCGCCGTGCATCGAGCGCGACGATGCAGATCAGCGAGATGCCGGCCAGGCAGGTGTAGAACACCGCCAGCGGCCACCACTGGCCGGTGTAGCGATGCGCGAGCCAGGTGCCGACCAGCGGCGTCAGGCCCCCGGCGATCGCGCCGCACACCTGATACGCGAGCGAGATCGCCGAATAGCGGATATGGGTGGGGAAGATGCCGCTGACGAACCCGGCGATCACCGAGTAGAAGCTCGCCATGCAGATCACGGCCAGCGCGATGCCGATCACCATCGACAGCGTCGTGCCGTGCTGCACCAGCACGAACATCGGATACGGCGAGGCCATCGCGAGCAGCGCGGCCAGCTTCAGGAAGCGCGCGCCGCCGATGCGCTCGGCGAGCCATGCCGCGCACGGCTGCGACAGCAACTGGATCACGGCCACCACGAACAGGCAGTCGAGGATCATCGAACGCGTCACGCCGACGTACTGCGTGGTGTACGCGATCATGAACGTGTTGGTGAAGTACACGCCGGCGATGCCGATGGTGTTCGCGCCGATGCCGAGCAGCACCAGGCCCCATGCGGAGCGGAACACTTCGGCGATCGGCAGCTTCGCGGTGCGCTTGGCTTCGCGCAGCCGCGCGAACTCGGGCGATTCGTTCACGCCGAGCCGGATCAGGATGCCCACGATCAGCAGCGCCGCGCTCGCGAGGAACGGCAGGCGCCAGCCCCACGACAGGAACGCGGCCTTGTCCATCGAGGTGACGGCGCGAAACGCGATCAGCGACAGGATCAGGCCGGCCGGGCTGCCCAGCTGCGCGAACGACGCGAAGAACGTGCGGCGGCCCTCCGGCGCATGTTCGCCCGCCATCAGCACCGCGCCGCCCCACTCGCCGCCCACCGCGATGCCCTGCACCACGCGCAGCAGCACCAGCAGCACCGGCGCGAGCACGCCGACCGTGGCGTAATCGGGCAGCAGCCCGACGCACACGGTGGCCGCGCCCATCATCATCAGCGTGGTCATCAGCGCCTTCTTGCGGCCGATCCGATCGCCGAGATGGCCGAAGATGATGCCGCCGATGGGGCGCGCGAAGAAGCCCACCGCGAACGTCGCGAACGACGCCATGGTGCTGACGAAGCGGTCGCCCGACGGGAAATACAGCTCGCCGAACACGAGCGCGGCGGCGGTGGCGTAGATATAGAAGTCGTACCACTCGATCATCGTGCCGATGAACGCGGCGGTCGCCGCGCGGGCGGGCTGGCGGGTGGTGGCGGATTGGGGGGTCATGCTGGCTCCTCATGCGCCGGCGGTGGCCCCGAAGGCCCCGGGCGCGCTTGTCACGGGTCGGTGCGTGCGGCGTTTCGATTCGCCGCGCACGCCGCCTTTATCGATAGCCAGAAATCATTAGTCAAATTTCAAGTTATTATTCAACGCATAAATCAAACTTATAGTTTGATCGCCCCCCTGCCCGGAGCCGCGATGCGTACCGATTTCACCCGCTTCCTGAACGACCGTCTCGACTGGAACCTGCTGCGCACGTTCCTCGTGATCATGCAGGAGCGCAGCCTGAGCCGCGCCGCCGCGCGCCTGCACGTCACGCAGCCGGCCGTGAGCCAGGCGCTGAAACGGCTGGAGGATGCGCTCGAACACCGCCTGATCGAGCGCCGCGGGCCGTACTTCGCCCCCACCGCCGCCGGCGAGGCCGTCTACCGGATCGCGGGCGACCTGTACGGCACGATCTCGCGGCTCGATTCCGAACTCGACGACCGCACGGCCGACATCACCGGCTCGATCCGCCTGCTGACGATCAGCCGCATCGAGTCGCCCGTCTACGACGAATTCCTCGCCGAATTCCACCGCACCTACCCGCGCATCGATCTGCAGATCGAGGTCATGCGCTCGTCCGACATCATTTCCTCGCTGCTGCAGAAAACGGCGACGGCCGGCCTCGGCCTGTGCCGCAACCCGCACGACAAGCTCGAGATGCGGCCGTTCCTGCGGCAGCGCTACGCGATCTTCTGCGGGCGCCATCACCGCCTGTTCGGCAAGTCGCAACTGACGATGGACGATCTGCTCGCCGAGAACTTCGTGTCGTTCACGAGCGACCAGCTCGGCGACAGCCTCTCGCCGCTCACGGTGTTTCGCGACCAGAAGGGCTTCACGGGCCGCATCGTCGCGTCGTCGCCGAGCCTCGACGAGGTGCGCCGGCTGATCTTCGCCGGCTACGGCATCGGCTGCCTGCCCGAGCACATCGTGCGCGACGACCTGGCCCAGCAGCGGCTCTGGCGTCTGCCGCCCGACGAGGGGCTGGTCGACGTCGACGTATTCCTGCTCTGGCAGCGCGAACGCAAGATGAACGCGGCCGATCTCGCGTTCCTCGACAGCATGGAGCTGCACATGCGGCGCTATTCGTTCGCGGAGCGGCTCGGCGCGAAGTAGCGCGGGCCGGCCGGTTCCCGAGCGTCCGCGCGAGCCCCGCGCAAAAGCGACGGACGAAAAAAAACCGCCCGGTCGAAACCGGGCGGTTCGGGATGGCGAACCATCGAAAAGCGGCTTGGCGCCGCTCCCGATTATTCCGCGCTCGGATGCTGCTGCGACTCGACTGCGTCGGGCGTTTCGGCAGCCGGGGTTTCCGGGATGCCGAAATCGAAGGCTTCTTCCGCCGCGATCTGGTCGAAACGCTCGCGATCCGACACTTCCTTGTTCTTGCGCGCCTTGTGGAACGCAAGGCCGGTACCGGCCGGGATCAGACGGCCGACGATCACGTTTTCCTTCAGGCCACGCAGATCGTCGCGCTTGCCCATGATCGCCGCTTCCGTCAGCACGCGCGTCGTTTCCTGGAACGATGCCGCCGAGATGAACGAATCCGTCGACAGCGACGCCTTCGTGATACCCAGCAGGATGTTGTCGTACGACGCCGGACGCTTGCCTTCGGCGATCATGCGATCGTTTTCGTCCAGCATGTCCGAACGCTCGACCTGTTCACCCAGGATGAAGCGCGTATCGCCGTTGTCGGTGATCTGAACACGACGCAGCATCTGGCGAACGATCACCTCGATGTGCTTGTCGTTGATCTTCACACCCTGCAGACGGTACACGTCCTGCACTTCGTCGACGATGTAGCGCGACAGCGCCTCGATACCCTGCAGACGCAGGATGTCGTGCGGATCGGCCGGGCCGTCCACGATCATTTCGCCCTTGTTGACGACCTGAGCATCGTGGACCAGCACCTGCTTTTCCTTCGCGATCAGGAACTCGTGCTGATTGCCTTCGAGATCCGTGATGACGAGACGCTGCTTGCCCTTCGTGTCCTTGCCGAACGAGGTCGTGCCGGTGACTTCCGCCAGAATGCCGGCGTCCTTCGGCGAACGCGCTTCGAACAGTTCCGCGACTCGCGGCAGACCGCCGGTAATGTCACGCGTCTTCTGCGCTTCGGTCGGGATACGTGCGAGCACTTCACCCACCTGCACCTGCTGGCCGTCCTTCACCGTGATCAGCGCGCCGACCTGGAAGCCGATCTGCACCGAGTGCTCGGTGTTCGGGATCTTCACTTCCTCGCCAGCCGCGTCGAGCAGCTTGACCTGCGGACGCACGCTCTTCGCCGCTTGCGAACCGCGGCGCTTCACGTCGATCACGACGAGCGTCGACAGGCCCGTCACGTCGTCGATCTGCTTGGCGACCGTCACGCCTTCCTCGACGTTTTCGAACTTCACCGTACCGCCGTACTCGGTGATGATCGGACGCGTCAGCGGATCCCACGTGGCCAGTTGCGTGCCGGCCTTGATCACGTCGCCGTCGAGACGCAGCAGCGTCGCGCCGTACGGGATCTTGTGACGTTCGCGCTCGCGGCCCAGATCGTCGGTGATCATGGCTTCGCCCGAACGCGAAATGACGATCTGCTCGCCCTTCGCGTTGGTGACGTAACGCATGGTCGCCGTGAAGCGGACCGTACCGTTGCTCTTCGCTTCGACCGACGAGGCCACTGCCGCACGCGATGCCGCACCACCGATGTGGAACGTACGCATGGTCAGCTGCGTGCCCGGTTCGCCGATCGACTGCGCCGCGATCACGCCGACCGCTTCGCCGACGTTCACCGCCGAGCCGCGGCCCAGGTCGCGGCCGTAGCAGGCTGCGCACAGGCCGTAGCGCGTTTCGCAGGTCAGCGGCGTGCGCACGCGGACTTCGTCGATGCCGAGGCGTTCGATTTCCTCGACAGCGGTTTCGTCCAGCAGCGTGCCGTTCTCGTACAGCGTTTCCTGCGTTTCCGGGTTGACGACGTCAGCCACGGCGACGCGGCCGAGAATCCGGTCGCGCAGCGCTTCGACGACTTCACCGCCTTCCACGAGCGCCTTCATCGCCACGCCGTTCGACGTGCCGCAGTCGTTCTCGACCACCACCAGATCCTGCGTGACGTCGACCAGACGACGCGTCAGGTAACCCGAGTTTGCCGTCTTCAGTGCCGTATCAGCCAGACCCTTACGTGCACCGTGGGTCGAGATGAAGTACTGCAACACGTTCAGGCCTTCGCGGAAGTTCGCCGTAATCGGCGTCTCGATGATCGAGCCGTCCGGCTTCGCCATCAGGCCGCGCATACCGGCCAGCTGACGAATCTGCACCGCGGAACCCCGCGCGCCCGAGTCGGCCATCATGTAGATCGAGTTGAACGATTCCTGGCGCGTTTCCTTGCCGTCGCGATCGACCACCGGCTCCGTCGAGAGCTGCTCCATCATCGCCTTGCCGACCGCTTCCGACGTCGCCGACCAGATGTCGACCACGTTGTTGTAGCGTTCTTGCGCGGTGACGAGACCCGACATGTACTGACGGTCGTATTCCTTCACCTTCTTCGCGGCGTCGCCGACGATCACTTCCTTCTGCGTCGGCACGAGCATGTCGTCCACGCAGATCGAGATGCCGGCGCGCGTCGCGAGACGGAAGCCCGACTGCATCAGCTGATCGGCGAACACGACCGTCGCACGCAGGCCGCACTTGCGGAACGCGGTGTTGATCAGGCGCGAGATTTCCTTCTTCTTCAGCGGCTTGTTCAGCACCGAGAACGGCAGGCCGGCCGGCAGGATTTCCGACAGGATCGCGCGGCCGACGGTGGTGGCGTACAACGAGATCTTCGGCACGAACTGCGGTGCGCCTTCCGACTTGTCCTCGTTGTGGACCATTTCCGTGATCCGCACGTTCACGCGCGAAGCCAGCTCGACTTCCTTGTTCTCGTACGCCAGCAGGGCTTCCGACACGCCCGTGAAGGTCATGCCTTCGCCCTTGCCGTTGACCGCTTCGCGCGTCGCGTAATACAGGCCGAGCACGATATCCTGCGACGGCACGATCGACGGATCGCCGTTGGCCGGGAACAGGACGTTGTTCGACGCCAGCATCAGCGTGCGCGCTTCCATCTGCGCTTCGAGCGACAGCGGCACGTGCACGGCCATCTGGTCACCGTCGAAGTCGGCGTTGAACGCCGCGCAAACGAGCGGGTGCAGCTGGATTGCCTTGCCTTCGATCAGCACCGGCTCGAACGCCTGGATACCCAGACGGTGCAGCGTCGGCGCACGGTTCAGCATCACCGGGTGCTCGCGGATCACCTCTTCGAGGATGTCCCACACCACCGGCGTCTGGTTCTCGACTTCCTTCTTCGCAGCCTTGATGGTGGTAGCGACACCCATCACTTCGAGCTTGTTGAAGATGAACGGCTTGAACAGTTCGAGCGCCATCAGCTTCGGCAGACCGCACTGGTGCAGCTTCAGCGTCGGGCCCACCACGATGACCGAACGGCCCGAGTAGTCGACGCGCTTGCCCAGCAAGTTCTGACGGAAACGACCGCCCTTGCCCTTGATCATGTCGGCGAGCGACTTCAGCGGACGCTTGTTGGCGCCCGTCATCGCCTTGCCGCGGCGGCCGTTGTCGAGCAGCGAATCGACGGCTTCCTGCAGCATCCGCTTTTCGTTGCGGACGATGATTTCCGGTGCCTTCAGCTCGAGCAGACGCTTCAGACGGTTGTTCCGGTTGATCACGCGGCGATACAGATCGTTCAGGTCCGACGTCGCGAAACGGCCGCCGTCCAGCGGCACCAGCGGACGCAGTTCCGGCGGCAGCACCGGCAGGACTTCGAGAATCATCCACTCGGGCTTGATGCCCGAACGCTGGAATGCCTCGAGAACCTTCAGGCGCTTCGCGTACTTCTTGATCTTCGCTTCCGAGCCGGTGTTCTTCAGCTCGGTGCGCAGCGTCTCGACCTGTTCGTCGATGTTGATCGCGCGCAGCAGCTCGCGCACGCCTTCCGCGCCCATCTCGGCGCGGAATTCGTCGCCGTATTCCTCGACCTTGTTGTAGTAATCCTCTTCGGTCATGATCTGCCGCGCCTTCAGCGGCGTCATGCCCGGTTCGATGACCACGTAGGCTTCGAAGTACAGCACGCGTTCGATGTCGCGCAGCGTCATGTCGAGCACCATGCCCAGACGCGACGGCAGCGACTTCAGGAACCAGATGTGCGCGACCGGCGAGGCCAGTTCGATGTGGCCCATGCGCTCGCGGCGCACCTTGGCCAGCGTCACTTCGACGCCGCACTTCTCGCAGATCACGCCGCGGTGCTTCAGACGCTTGTACTTGCCGCACAGGCATTCGTAATCGCGGATCGGCCCGAAGATCTTCGCGCAGAACAGACCATCCCGCTCCGGCTTGAACGTGCGGTAGTTGATCGTTTCCGGCTTCTTGACCTCGCCGAACGACCACGAACGGATCTTGTCCGGCGAAGCCAGACCGATCTTGATCGCGTCGAAAACTTCTTCCTGTTGGACTTGCTTGAATAGATCGAGCAGAGCTTTCATTGCTTTCTCTCCGTAGTCCGATTAGTTGCGGTCGAGGTCGATGTCGATACCGAGCGAGCGGATTTCCTTCACCAACACGTTGAAGGATTCCGGCATGCCCGCGTCGATCACGTGGTCGCCCTTGACGAGGTTCTCGTACACCTTCGTCCGGCCGTTCACGTCGTCCGACTTCACCGTCAGCATTTCCTGCAGCACGTACGACGCGCCGTAGGCTTCGAGTGCCCACACTTCCATTTCACCGAAACGCTGGCCACCGAACTGCGCCTTACCACCCAGCGGCTGCTGCGTGACGAGCGAGTACGGGCCGGTCGAACGCGCGTGCATCTTGTCGTCGACCAAGTGGTGCAGCTTCAGGTAGTGCATGTAGCCGACCGTGACGGTCCGCTCGAATGCCTCGCCCGTGCGGCCGTCGTACAGGCGCACCTGGTTCTTCGAAGGCGTCATGCCGAGGTTCTGCGCGATGTCGTCCGGGAACGCCAGGTCGAGCATCTTCGACATTTCTTCTTCGGTCGCACCGTCGAACACCGGCGTCGCGAACGGCACGCCTTCGCGCAGGTTCTTCGCCAGCTCGAGGATTTCGTCGTCGCTGAAGCTGACGAGATCTTCCGCGCGGCCCGACTCGTTGTAGATCTTGGTCAGGAACACACGCAGTTCTTCGATCTTCGCCTGACGCGCCAGCATTTCGCCGATTCGCCAGCCGAGACCCTTCGCGGCCCAGCCCAGATGCACTTCGAGCACCTGACCCACGTTCATCCGCGACGGCACGCCCAGCGGGTTCAGCACGACGTCGGCCGGACGACCGTCCGCCATGTACGGCATGTCTTCCACCGGCACGATCTTCGAGACCACACCCTTGTTACCGTGACGACCTGCCATCTTGTCGCCAGGCTGCAGGCGACGCTTGACCGCCAGGTACACCTTGACCATCTTCAGCACGCCAGGCTGCAGTTCGTCGCCTTGCGTGAGCTTCTTGCGCTTCTCTTCGAACGCGAGGTCGAACTGGTGGCGCTTCTCTTCGATCGAGTTCTTGATCGCTTCGAGCTGTGCCGCCGCTTCCTCGTCGGCCAGACGGATGTCGAACCAGTGATAGTGGTCGAGATCCGACAGGTAGGCCTGGTCGAGCTTGGTGCCCTTGACGAGCTTCTTCGGGCCGCCGTTGGCGACCTTGCCGTCGAGCATCCGCGCCAGACGCTGGAAGGCATCGCCTTCCACGATACGCAGCTGGTCGTTCAGGTCCAGGCGGTAGCGCTTCAGTTCGTCGTCGATGATCTGTTGCGCACGCTTGTCGCGCACGATGCCTTCGCGCGTGAACACCTGCACGTCGATCACCGTGCCGCTCATGCCCGACGGCACGCGCAGCGACGTGTCCTTCACGTCCGAAGCCTTCTCGCCGAAGATCGCGCGCAGCAGCTTCTCTTCCGGCGTCAGCTGGGTTTCGCCCTTCGGCGTGACCTTGCCGACCAGCACGTCGCCCGCTTCGACTTCCGCGCCGATGTAAACGATGCCCGATTCGTCGAGACGGCCGAGCTGGACTTCCGCCAGGTTCGAGATGTCGCGCGTGATTTCCTCAGGCCCGAGCTTCGTGTCGCGAGCGACCACGTTCAGCTCTTCGATGTGGATCGACGTGTAGCGATCGTCCGCCACGACCTTCTCCGAGATCAGGATCGAATCCTCGAAGTTGTAGCCGTTCCACGGCATGAACGCGATCAGCATGTTCTGGCCGAGCGCGAGCTCGCCCAGGTCGGTCGAGGCGCCATCGGCCACGACGTCGCCACGCGCAACCTTGTCGCCCATCTTCACGATCGGACGCTGGTTGATGTTCGTGTTCTGGTTCGAACGCGTGTACTTGATGAGGTTGTAGATGTCGACACCGACCTCACCCGCCACCGCTTCGTCGTCGTTCACGCGAATCACGATACGGCCCGCGTCGACGTAGTCGACCACGCCGCCGCGTTCCGCCTGAACCGTCGTGCCCGAGTCGACCGCGCAGGTGCGCTCGATACCCGTACCGACGACCGGCTTTTCCGGACGCAGGCAAGGCACGGCCTGACGCTGCATGTTCGAACCCATCAGTGCACGGTTCGCGTCATCGTGTTCGAGGAACGGAATCAGCGAAGCCGCCACCGAGACGATCTGCGACGGCGCCACGTCCATGTACTGGATGCGGTCCGGCGTGACCATCATGGTTTCGCCGGCTTCACGCGCGGAGACGAGTTCGTCGGTCAGTTCGCCCGACACTTCGTCCACCGAGGCGTTCGCCTGCGCGATCACGTAGCGGCCTTCTTCGATCGCCGACAGGTAATCGATCTGATCGGTCACCTTGCTGTCCGTCACCTTGCGGTACGGCGTTTCGAGGAAGCCGTATTCGTTCAGGTGGGCGTACAGCGCCAGCGAGTTGATCAGGCCGATGTTCGGACCTTCCGGCGTTTCGATCGGGCACACGCGGCCATAGTGGGTCGGGTGCACGTCGCGGACTTCGAAGCCTGCGCGTTCGCGCGTCAGACCGCCCGGGCCCAGTGCGGAAACACGGCGCTTGTGCGTGATTTCCGACAGCGGGTTGGTCTGGTCCATGAACTGCGACAGCTGCGACGAACCGAAGAACTCGCGGATCGCCGACGAAATCGGCTTCGAGTTGATCAGGTCGTGCGGCATCAGGTTTTCGCTTTCGGCCTGGCCGAGGCGTTCCTTCACCGCGCGCTCGACACGCACGAGACCGGCGCGGAACTGGTTTTCCGCCAGTTCGCCGACGCAACGCACGCGACGATTGCCCAAGTGGTCGATGTCGTCCACTTCGCCCTTGCCGTTACGCAGCTCGACCAGGATCTTGATCGTCGCGAGGATGTCGTCGTCCAGCAGCGTCATCGGGCCGACGATTTCGTCGCGGCCGACACGGCGGTTGAACTTCATACGGCCGACCTTCGACAGGTCGTAGGCGTCTTCGCTGTAGAACAGACGGTTGAACAGCGCCTCGACGGCTTCTTCCGTCGGCGGCTCGCCCGGACGCATCATGCGGTAGATCGCGATACGCGCGGCCGTCTTGTCGGCCGTTTCGTCGACGCGCAGCGTCGACGAGATGTACGGACCTTGATCCAGATCGTTCGTGTAGATCGTCTGGATGTCCTTGATCTTCGCGTCGCGCAGCTTGTCCAGCACGCTTTCGGTGATCTCGTCGTTCGCGTTCGCGATGACTTCGCCGGTATCGCCGTCGACGACGTTCTTCGCCAGCACGCGGCCGATCAGATAATCTTCCGGCACCGAGATGAAGGTGGTCTTGGCGGCTTCGAGATCGCGAATGTGCTTCGCGTTGATCCGCTTGTCCTTCTGGACGATGACCTTGCCTTCGCGATCCGAGATGTCGAAGCGCGCGACTTCACCGCGCAGACGCTCCGGCACGAACTCCATCTGCGCGCCTTCGCCCATCAGCGTGAAGTTGTCGAACACGAAGAAGTTCGCGAGGATCTGTTCCGGCGTCAGGCCGATGGCCTTCAGCAGGATCGACACCGGCATCTTGCGGCGGCGGTCGACGCGGAAGTACAGGATGTCCTTCGGATCGAATTCGAAGTCGAGCCACGAGCCGCGGTACGGAATGATCCGTGCCGAGAACAGCAGCTTGCCCGAGCTGTGGGTCTTGCCCTTGTCGTGTTCGAAGAACACGCCGGGCGAACGGTGGAGCTGCGAGACGATCACGCGCTCGGTGCCGTTGATGACGAACGAGCCGGTCGGCGTCATGAGCGGAATTTCGCCCATGTACACTTCCTGCTCCTTCACTTCCTTGACGACGGGCTTGTTCGGCGATTCCTTGTCGAGCAGCACGAGGCGAACCTTCGCGCGCAGGGCCGAGCAATAGGTGAGACCACGCTGCTGACATTCCTTGATGTTGAATGCCGGCGACGACAACGCATAGCTCACGAATTCGAGGCGTGCGAAACCGTTGTGGGAAACGATCGGAAAAACCGAGGTAAAGGCAGCCTGAAGACCTTCAGACTTACGTTGTGCCGCAGACACTTCAGCTTGCAGAAACGTGCTGAATGATTCAAGCTGAGTGGCTAGCAGGAAAGGAACTTGGTGAACGATGGAGCGTTTCGCGAAACTCTTGCGAATACGCTTCTTCTCGGTGAAGGAATATTGCATACGATCTCCGAATCACGGCGGGCGCTATCGAGGCGGGATACCTGGACGTGTCAAACCCGAGTGTTCACCGACTGAGACCCGAATGCCGTGCGGCGGCTCGAGCCTAGAAGCTTGGTGGTTGGCCGCTACCAACCGCTGGCTGACGGCAGCGGATGCCTGTGTTGCCCGCTACCCGACCAAACTTGCCTTCTGCAGTCGCTTCAGAAGACAAAGAAAATCGCCGGCTGTCACGCATCGTGTGTCGTAACGGCGGTTTTCTTTGACTTCTGGGGCCATCCATCTTGACACAGAAATTGAGTGTCAAAACAGCGTCCCCACAAAGCACAAAAAGGCCGGCGGTATAAAACCGCCAGCCTTCGCGCAGCAAATCGAAACTTACTTGATTTCGACCTTCGCGCCTGCTTCTTCCAGCTTCTTCTTCGCGTCGTCGGCAGCAGCCTTGTCAACGCCTTCCTTGACAGGCTTCGGTGCGCCGTCGACCAGGTCCTTCGCTTCCTTCAGGCCCAGGCCCGTCAGTTCGCGAACAGCCTTAATGACGGAAACCTTGTTGGCGCCGACTTCAGCCAGGATGACCGAGAACTCGGTCTTCTCTTCGGCTGCAGCAGCTGCGCCGCCGCCTGCCGGGCCAGCAACTGCCACTGCAGCTGCCGACACGCCGAACTTCTCTTCGAACGCCTTGACCAGCTCGTTCAGTTCCAGAACAGTCATGCCTTCGACTGCTGCCAGGATGTCTTCTTTTGCGATTGCCATGTGAAATACTCCTAAATTGAATGCGGATACAGCCAGCGATCTGTGACGCGGACGTTATGCAGCTTCGGCCTGCTTCTTTTCTGCCAGCGCGGCCAGGGCACGCGCAAAGCCAGCAACAGGCGACTGCATGACGAACAGCAGCTTCGAGAGCAGTTCTTCGCGGCTCGGGATGGTTGCCAGCGCTTGCACGCCAGCCTTGTCCATCACCTTGCCATCGAACGAACCAGCCTTGATGATCAGCTTGTCATTGCTCTTGGCGAAGTCGTTCACGACCTTCGCAGCAGCAATGGCATCTTCCGAGATGCCGTAGATCAGCGGGCCAGTCATCTGCTCTGCCAGCGGAGCAAACGGCGTACCTTCAACTGCGCGGCGTGCCAGGGTGTTCTTCAGCACGCGCAGGTACACCTGCTTTTCACGCGCTTGCGCGCGCAGCTTGGTCAGATCGCCAACCGCAATTCCACGATACTCAGCCAGCACAACGGTCTGGGCCTTCGCGACTTGCGCGGAAACCTCAGCAACGACGGCTTGCTTGTCTTCTCTATTAAGCGGCACGGTCAGCCTCCAGAAACGATACGATCGGCGTAAGCCTTTCGTACCTCGTTCAACAACGGCGTCCGAGTCGTCAGGAGTATTTCCGCCGCCGGCCCGGATCGCTCCGCACCTTCGGCTTCACCACTACAAAACTTGTTCGGGTTCGCCATCTGCGTTGGCTTGCATTAAGGGAGTGCCCAACTGCTGCCCCCCACCAACGGTCTTTGATAACCGGTCACCCGGCGCTCAACACGCCCGGCAACCGCCCAAAGCCCTTGTCAGGCCGCTTCGCACCCGCGAAGCGACCCGGAATACTTCGATTACTGCGCTGCCAGCGAGCCTTGGTCGACGCGAACGCCGACGCCCATCGTGCTCGACAGGGCGACCTTGCGCAGGTACACGCCCTTGCTCGTTGCCGGCTTGGCCTTTTGCAGCGCTTCGATCAGCGCCGACAGGTTGCTGCGCAACGCTGCCGATTCGAACGACGCGCGGCCGATCGTTGCGTGGATGATACCGGCCTTGTCAACACGGAACTGAACCTGACCTGCCTTCGCGTTCTTCACTGCGGTGGCGACGTCCGGCGTAACCGTACCGACCTTCGGGTTCGGCATCAGGCCGCGCGGGCCGAGGATCTGGCCGAGCGTACCGACGATACGCATCGTGTCCGGCGAAGCGATCACGATGTCGAAATCCATCTGGCCAGCCTTGATCTGCTCTGCCAGGTCTTCCATGCCGACGATTTCCGCGCCGGCTGCACGTGCTTGCTCAGCCTTGTCGCCTTGGGCGAACACGGCGACGCGAACCGACTTGCCGGTACCTGCCGGCAGCACGACCGAACCGCGAACCACTTGGTCCGACTTCTTCGCGTCGATGCCGAGCTGGACTGCCACGTCGATCGATTCGTTGAACTTCGCGCTCGCGCATTCCTTCACGAGTGCCAGTGCGTCTTCGATCGCGTACAGCTTCTGACGGTCGACCTTAGCGGCAAATGCCTGACGACGCTTCGAGATCTTGGCCATTTACACGCCCTCCACGGTGATGCCCATCGAGCGTGCGCTGCCTGCGATGGTGCGAACTGCTGCGTCCAGATCCGCTGCCGTGAGGTCAGGCATCTTGGTCTTTGCGATTTCTTCAGCTTGAGCGCGCGTGATCGAACCGACCTTGTCGGTGTGCGGCTTGGCCGAACCCTTGTCGATCTTCGCTGCCTTCTTGATCAGGACGGTCGCCGGCGGCGTCTTCATCACGAACGTGAAGCTCTTGTCCGCGAATGCCGTGATCACGACCGGAACCGGCAGGCCCGGTTCCATGCCTTGGGTCTGCGCGTTGAACGCCTTGCAGAACTCCATGATGTTCAGGCCGCGTTGGCCCAGTGCCGGACCGACCGGCGGCGACGGGTTGGCTTTACCTGCAGGGATCTGCAGCTTGATAAAGCCGATAATCTTCTTTGCCATTTGAAAACCTCGTTGGAACGCCAGGCTGGCGTCCGGTGAGTGATAACGCGGGTTCGTCCGTACGGACTACTGACGCTCCTCAACGGCCAATGATGCGGACCGTAAGCGCGACGGCGGGCAGCACACAGGCTGCCCACTTGAAACTCAGACTTTTTCGACCTGGCCGAACTCGAGCTCGACCGGCGTTGCGCGCCCGAAAATCGTAACGGACACGCGCACTCTCGACTTTTCGTAGTTCACTTCTTCGACAGTGCCGTTGAAGTCGGTGAACGGGCCTTCCTTGACCCGGACCATCTCGCCTACTTCGAACAGGGTCTTCGGGCGCGGCTTTTCCACGCCTTCCTGCATCTGCGACATGATCTTTTCGACTTCACGCGGAGAAATCGGGCTCGGGCGGTTGCGCGCACCACCCACGAAACCGGTGACTTTCGCCGTATTCTTGACGAGGTGCCACGTTTCGTCCGTCATTTCCATTTCCACCAGCACGTAGCCAGGGAAGAAACGACGCTCGGTCACGGCCTTGTGACCACCCCGGACTTCGACGACCTCTTCGGTCGGAACCAGGATCTGGCCAAACTTGTCTTGCATGCCAGCACGTTCCACACGCTCTTGAAGCGCGCGTTGCACGCTCTTCTCCATGCCGGAGTAGGCGTGCACGACGTACCAACGCTTTCCGCTCGGGGATGCCGGAGTATCGCTCATATCATTTCCAACCCAGAATCGCCGAGAAAATCACCCATTCGATCGACTTATCGCTAAGCCAAAGGAAGAGTGCCATGATCAGCACAAACCCAAACACGACCAACGTGGTTTGCGTGGCTTCCTTGCGCGTCGGCCAAACGACCTTGCGCACTTCCCGGTAGGAATCTTTTCCGAATGCGATGAAGTTCTTGCCCGGAAGCGACATCAGGGCGACGGCGACACCGGCGATCACGCCCACTGCCAGCGCAGCGCCGCGGATGTACCACTCCTTGCCACCCAGCAAGAAGAAGCCCGCAAATCCGGCCAAGACCAGCAATACGCCCAGGCCCAGCATTAGCTTATCGCCGGAGGTATTTACAGTTTCGACGGATGGATTCGCCATAACACCTTAAAACAAATGCCACGTCTAAACGTGGCGATTTGGCAGGGGCAGAGGGAATCGAACCCCCAACCTTCGGTTTTGGAGACCGACGCTCTGCCAGTTGAGCTATACCCCTGTACCAATGGAACCGGACAACTCCGGCCCCAAGACTGTCGATCTACGCCTAACTGGCTTAGGCGAGGATCTTTGCAACAACGCCGGCGCCGACGGTACGGCCGCCTTCGCGGATTGCGAAGCGCAGACCTTCTTCCATGGCGATCGGAGCGATCAGCTTCACCGTGATCGACACGTTGTCGCCCGGCATGACCATTTCCTTGTCCTTCGGCAGCTCGATCGAGCCCGTCACGTCCGTCGTACGGAAGTAGAACTGCGGACGGTAGTTGTTGAAGAACGGCGTGTGACGGCCGCCTTCGTCCTTGCTCAGCACGTACACTTCAGCCGTGAAGTGCGTGTGCGGCTTGATCGAGCCCGGCTTCGCCAGAACTTGACCACGCTCCACGTCTTCGCGCTTCGTGCCGCGCAGCAGGATACCGACGTTGTCGCCTGCTTGACCTTGGTCCAGCAGCTTGCGGAACATTTCGACGCCCGTGCAGGTCGTCTTCACGGTGTCCTTGATGCCGACGATTTCGAGTTCTTCGCCGACCTTCACGATACCGCGCTCGATACGACCCGTCACCACCGTGCCGCGGCCCGAGATCGAGAACACGTCTTCCACCGGCATCAGGAACAGGCCGTCAACAGCGCGTTCCGGCGTCGGGATGTACGTGTCCAGCGCGTCGGCCAGGCTCATGATCGCCACTTCGCCCAGCTCGCCCGTGTCGCCTTCCAGCGCCAGCTTGGCCGAACCCTTCACGATCGGCGTGTCGTCGCCCGGGAAGTCGTACTTCGACAGGAGTTCGCGAACTTCCATCTCGACCAGCTCGAGCAGTTCGGCGTCGTCCACCATGTCGCACTTGTTCAGGAACACGATGATGTACGGCACGCCAACCTGACGGGCCAGCAGGATGTGCTCGCGCGTTTGCGGCATCGGGCCGTCGGCAGCCGAGCAAACCAGGATCGCGCCGTCCATCTGTGCGGCGCCCGTGATCATGTTCTTCACATAGTCAGCGTGGCCCGGGCAGTCGACGTGTGCGTAGTGGCGGTTAGCCGTTTCGTACTCGACGTGTGCCGTGTTGATCGTGATGCCGCGCGCCTTTTCTTCCGGTGCCGCGTCGATCTGGTCGTAGGCCTTCGCTTCGCCGCCGAACTTCTTGGTCAGCACCGTCGTGATTGCTGCCGTCAGCGTCGTCTTGCCGTGGTCAACGTGACCGATCGTACCGACGTTGACGTGCGGCTTGGTCCGCTCAAATTTACCCTTGGCCATTTTCAACTCCCGTAAGGAATTTCACATGTTGCGCAGCGTGGCGCGCAAACAGACACTGACAACCTGCTGGTGCCCATGGGCAGGATCGAACTGCCGACCTCTCCCTTACCAAGGGAGTGCTCTACCACTGAGCCACATGGGCGAAACAAGTACTAACTACATGGAACGTGGAGCGGGTGAAGGGAATCGAACCCTCGTCGTAAGCTTGGAAGGCTTCTGCTCTACCATTGAGCTACACCCGCGCGGGCCACTTAACGATCCCTTTACCGCTCTATATGTCTGGTGGAGGAGGTTGGATTCGAACCAACGTAGGCGTAAGCCAACAGATTTACAGTCTGCCCCCTTTAGCCACTCGGGCACCCCTCCGTAGAGAACTGACGATTATGGTGGCATGCAGACTTTGTGTCAAGCACTCCCGCAGAGATTTTTTACCTCTCTTTGGCGGCGCCCGCTGTCTACATCTCATGCCGATCACCCGCAGGACGGAGCGTGAACCGGCACCCTGTAAAAGCGCCGCACTTCGTCGAACCTGGCAACCGGAGCGGAAACTGCACCCGCCCAGACCGTCATTCCAACCCCCGGGAAAGTTCGCCGGAAATCGGAAAGACATTAATCATAAGGGGTCACGACGAATATGCCAAGGGGTAAACGGGATTTTTCGTAAAGTTTTTTGATGTCCCGGCAAACGCCGACTCGATAATCACCGTAAAAGGCCAAACCACATCGCCTGAGCCCAGGCTGACGGGTCTCGGCAGCCCACCAGGGCCGGCCGAAGCCTGATCGTGCGTAGGGGACATGGGCCAGGAAGGTCACGAGCGAGGCGCGCAGACTGCCCTCGGAGGCGCCAGAAGCGCGCTAACCAGCTGGCAACGGTTACCGCAATCGAACGCCGATCGCGGCATTCAGGCCGGCCTGCCGACAGTCTATGCGGCGCCGTTGGTCACCTGGCTGCGGGTTTCGAGCGGACAGCCAAGTTGAGCGAATTGAAATGCAATTCGGTGGAGGCTATTTGGATATTGCCGTGCGCGCGGTGGATGGGAATTCGGCGCAGAAAAGACAAAACCCCCACTGCATTCGCAGCGGGGGTTCTGAAGGAGGAAGCCTGACGATTACCTACTTTCACACGGGCAATCCGCACTATCATCGGCGTAGAGTCGTTTCACGGTCCTGTTCGGGATGGGAAGGGGTGGTACCGACTCGCTA
>NZ_JAAGPF010000088.1 GCF_017104645.1 Burkholderia sp. Ac-20379 | reverse complement strand
TGCCGCGGCTTGGCCGCCGCCACATAGACGAGCGGCACCCCCGCCGCCTGCGCGCTCAGCGGCGGCGTCGAGCCGGTGCCGCCCAGGTCGATCTCGCGCGCGGCGAGGCGCCGGCCCGTCTCGCGCCCTTCGGCGTAAGGCACGAAACGCACGAAGCGCACGTCGGCCGACGCGGCGTCCGCCCACGCCAGCGCCGCGATCTGCAGATGCAGGTTGTTCGGGTGCACGCCGATCCGCAGGCTCATCGGCTGCCTCGTCGGCAGCCGGTGTCATCAAGTCGTCGCATCCGGTAAGATCCTCGCTTTAGTGAAGAAAAATCGATCAGAAATTCGCTATAGGGAATTCTATTTCCTGATAGCGAACGCGCTTAATGATCATTTCTCTTATCGTTATCGGATTTGGTGCGCTACGCGCGTGCGCGAAAGGCGCACACTGCGTCCGGCACAACCTGGGAGACGCCGCCTATGACAGGCATGGCCAACGAGATCGACGAGGCATTCGTGGCGCGGCTGCGCGCGCTGGTGGCCCGCGCGGGCAGCGCCAGCGCGCTGGTCAAGCGCGCCGGCATCTCGACGAGCGGGTTCCACAAATATTTGGCGGGGGCCGAGCCCACGCGCCGCGTGCTGATCGCACTGGCGCAGGCCGGCGGGGTGCAGCTGGACTGGCTGGCCACCGGCGCGGGCGCGATGGAGGCGGCGCCGCGCGACGCTTGGCCCGACAACCATCTGACGCTGCTGCCGCTCTATTGCGACCGCGATCCGGCGGAGGCGGAGGCACAGGCACGGGGCGACGCGGGGCCGCTCGGCGACGCGCAGCAGGACAAGCTCGTGCAATTGGCGTTCTGCCGCGAGTGGCTGGCCAAGCACGGTTTCGATCCGGCGCATCTGGCGACGATCCGGGTGGCGGGGGACGGCATGGCGCCGACCTTTCGCCACGGCGACACGCTCGTCGTCGACACCCATCGGGAGACGGTGACCGACGGCGAGATCTACGTGGTGCGCGACAACGGCGCGCTGTTCATCAAACGGTTGCAGCGCGGGCTCGGCGGACGCGTCACGCTGCTGTCGGACAATCCGCGCTACCCGGCGCTGGAGGCCGAGCTGGGGCAGCTCGACATCGTGGGCAACGTGATCTGGCGCGGGGCGCTGCTGTAGCGCCCCGAATCGCTTAGTCCTCGAACGTGATGAACTGCGCCGAGGACCACACCTTCGCATCGTCGCGCTGCCGCCCGAACAGATACACCGGGCGGTGACCGAACGCGGCATTGACCGGATCGATCTCGAGGCTGCCCGACAGCTCGGCCGGCAGCGCTTGATCGGTCAACCGTTCGATGGCGACGAACAGCTCGGTGCCGCCGAGCCGGTGCAGGCTGGCGCCGGCCGCCAGCAGATCCGCGCCGCGAATCTCGTGGCGGAACGTCGGCGCATGCGCGAACGGGTTGCCGGCCAGCGGGTCGCCCACCTTGATGAAGCCGTCGATGGTGCCCTCGACCACGATCGTGGCATCGGCCAGGCCGTCCACTTCGATCTCGACGCTGTCGGCATCGCCATAGGTGTCGCTCGCGAAACCGATGTCGGTGGTGCCCGCGCGCCAGGCGGCTTCCTCGAGGTGCTCGAAGCCGTTCGAGCTGAAGCTCTGGATCGTGCCGTTCAGCACGCGGATCGTGCCGCGCCAGGACGCCCAGCGGTAGCGGTCGCGAATCCGCGCGCCGCCCCAGCGAACCCGGATGCGCCGCTTCGCGTAGCCGAGTTCCGCGTGCAGATCGCGCTCCCAGATCACGCCGGTGTGGTCGTAGGCCGCCACGTATTCCCAACCCGCCTGGCCGAGCAGGCGGTAATCGAGCGTGGCCGGCCCGCGATGCCGGAACGCATCGCCTTGCCGATGATCGCCGCAACGCACCAGCAGCGCGCTGTGCTCGCCGGTGGTGGCCCAGGTGTGACGGGCGCGCAGCGCCTCGCCGATGCTGCGGCGATCGAGCGATTCGGCCAGCACGCCGGTCAGGCCGCCATGCACGCCGAACACCTGCACGCCGGGCGCGCCGCCGCCGGGGCGGCCGCGATGTTCGTCGCCGCTGGCCGCCACGCCAAGCTGGTAGCCGCGCTCGATCACATCCTGATAGAGCCAGCCGAAATGCCCCCAGGTCGAGGCGATCTCGACGAGCCGCTCGAGTTCGGGGTGATGCCAATCGGGAATGTAGCGGCGCCCGCCCACGTGCGGCATGACCAGGTGCTGCGGCGCCTGATCCGCATAGGCGTCCCACAGCTCCTCCACCGGCCAGCGGCCCAGGTCGACGGCCGTGCCCTTCATGTCCTCGTTCCAGACCAGCGTGCGGTTGTGTTCGCCGCGCGCGTTGTAGGGGAAGCCGGGGCGCTCGTCGCCGAGAAACACCACGTTGTGATCGCCGCCGGCCGTGGAGCTGCCGCACCATTCCTGCACCGGGTAGACCACGAATTCGCCCGGCTGGTTGAAGCGCTCGACGGCCTCGACGCCGGCCTGCCAGTTCGCATCGGTGATCTGGAAATCGTTGGCCGTGTAGCCGAGCACGTCGATGCCGCCGATGTCGCGCGCGTAGGCGGCGTTGTAATCGGGGCTGTTGGTGCCGACGGTGTCGTGCGCGTGCACGTGCAGATCCGCATACCAACTGCGCGGCGCGGGCAGCGCGGCATCGAGCGTCAGGTGCGCTTCGGCGGGACGGATGCCGGGCTGGCCGCGGACCGCGGCGACGATCCGCAAGGTGCCCGCGTCCACCGGCAGATCGTCGATCGAGCAGGTCGCCCAGCCGTTGGCCTGCAGCGCGTGGTCGCGCCGGTACACGACGCGGCCTTGCGCATCGCGCGCGATCACCTCGGCCGTCGCGCCGGCATCGCAGCAGGCGTTGCCCCAACGATCCTGCAGCGACAGCCGGAACGACACCGGCGTGCCCGGGCGCGCGAAGCGCGGCCCGTTGAGCAGCACGGCGGCGGCGGGCCCGGCGTGCACGTCGATCGAGATGTCGCCGGGCACGGCGACGAAGCGCGACGTGCCGAGCGGATCGACATAGAGCCGGAAGCGGAAATTGTCTTCGACGAAAGTTTGCACGCGCGTGCCGGGGCCGCGCCGGCGATCGCCGAGGCGGATCACGATCCGGTCGCCGGCATGGATGTAGCCGTCCACCACGTCGACGATCACCGCTTTCTGGAACGGCCGCTCGTGGCCCTTCTGATCGAAGCGCACGTTCAGCGACTGCACCGTCGAGGGGCTCTGGCCCGGCACGAGCGGCGCGGCGTGATACTCGGCGCTGACGTAGTTGGCGGCCGTCGGGTCGCTGGTCTGGAACAGCGCCCAGTCGGAATAGAACTTGAACGTCGCCTTGAGCCAACCGCCGTCGGCGATGCCCGAGGCGCCCACCGTGTAGTCGAGCACGATCTCGCCCCAGCTTCCGGCCTCGAGGCGGCTGACGTTGCAGGTGACGTGGCCGCCGAACGGCAGCCGCTTGCTGCGCTCGTACAGGCCGGCCGGCGCGGTATGCGGGCCGATGCGCTCGCGCAGCGCGGCGGCGCGGGCGTCGATACCGTCGTCGGTACCGGGGGGCGGAGTGAGGGAGTCGGTCATCGTGGTCGAGTCAACAAGGCGGGGAGGGGCGGGGTATCAGTGGGCGAACGGCCAGGGCGCGGCGGGGTTCCAGACCGGCAGGCCCAGATACGCGTACCAGGGCGCCATCACGCACAGGCCGTAGAGAATGCCGATCAGCACCGAGCCGGCGCCCACCTTGGCGTAGTCGCTGGTGGAAAACGCGCCGCTGCCGTAGGCGATCACGCCGGCGGTGATCTGCGTGGGGAGCAGATAGGCGAAGCTGTCGGTGTCGCTGATCAGCATCGTGAAGGCGACCGGATGCAGGCCGAGGCGCGGCGCCAGCGCCAGCGCGATCGGCGCGATCATCGTGACCGCGGCCACGTTCGACAGCATGCCGATCCGGATCACGTGCGTGCCGACCATCACGATGCCGATCGCGAGCCACCAGCCGTAGCCGTGCGCGGCCGAGCCGATATGGCCGGCGGCCCATTGCGCGAGGCCCGACGAACTGATCGCGGACGACAGCGACAACGCGCCGCCCAGTAGAAACAGCGTGCCCCACATGGTGCGCGATTCGATCGCGTGCCAGTCGAGGCCGCCCATCACGCCCGGCGCGAACAGCAGCGCGAGCGCGATCAGCGCGACGATCTCGGACGGCAGGCCATGGAACGGCTCGGCGGCCCAGGCCAGCGCCACCAGCGCGAGCATACCCATCACGCGCCAGTCGCGCGGCTGCGCCGGCGGCAGCGCGGTGCGCATCGCGGCGATCGCCGCGCGGCCGCCCGGCAGCGCCACGTTGCGCGAGCGGAAATAGGTCTGCACCCACCACTGCGTCAGCACGAACATGCCGAGATACGGCCATTGCAGCTTGAGCCAGGTGAAGTACGAAATGCGGATGCCCAGCTCCTTCTCGAGCAGGCCGGACACCACCATGTTGGGCAGATGCGCGGTCAGGATGCACATGCCGCTGATCATCGCGCCGTAGACGATGGTCTGGATCACGATCGCCTTGCGCGCGTCGCGCTCGCGCGGGCTGTCGCCGAACAGGCGCACGATGCCGTTGGTCACCGGCAGCAGCGCGGCGGCCCGGGCGTTCGCGGCGGGCACCACCAGCGACAGCAGGAAGTTGACCGCGAACATCGCCCAGATCACGCCGTTGGCGGTGCGCACGCGCAGCCGGTTCAGCAGCAGCAGCGCCAGCCGCCGGTCGAGCCCGCAGGCCTGCATGATCGCGGAGAACAGGAACGCGGCCACGCAGAGGAACACCACCGGCGCGGCGAAGCCGCTGGCCGCCTTCGGAAAATTGGGGGCCGCATGCGACAGCACCAGCAGCATCGGCAGCAGGATGCCGCTGACCCCAACCGGAATCGCCTCCACCACCCAGACGATCGCCACCCAGGCCACCACCGCGAGCGTGGCCTGGCCGCTGGGCGTCAGGCCCGGCACCGGCGGCAGCCACCAGCCGATCGCGAAGAACGCGAGCCACGCGGCGGCGAAGCCCAGCCGGGCGCGCCACAGCGCGGCGGGTGTCGTCGGGCCGGCGTGCAGGCCGGCCGGCGAGGCGGAAAGACCGGGGGCGGCCGTGGGCGGCGTCATCCCGGTGTGATCGTGTGGCACTTGCGTTCTCCTGATTGTCACGCTGTAATGCGGCCGGCCGTCGGCCAATGCGGTGAGACGTCATAATACGTATTAATACAAGTTGGCGATCCATTCGCTTTTCATATCCTTATTCGCCTGGCGGGAAAGCCATCGCCCGGGCACTCGACACGACGATGACGCTGATCCGAGAAGACGCTACCGCCCTGTATCAACAGATCGCCGCCACGTTGCGCGACGAGATGGAGCGGGGCGTGTACGAGCCGACCGGGCGCCTGCCGTCCGAAACCGAGCTTGGCGCGCGCTTCGGCGTCAGCCGCGTCACGGTGCGTCTGGCGATCGGCAGCCTGGACGAGGCCGGCCTCGTCGAACGCAAGCAGGGCAAGGGCACGTTCGCGACGAAGCGCCGCTTGCGGCACCGTCTCGACGTGCTGCGCGGGTTCTACGATTCGCTGGCCCGCCAGGGCGTGACGGTGAAGATGGAACTGCTGCGGCTCGACGAGTGCGAGGTGCCGCCGGGGCTGCGCGAGGCGTTCACGGCGAACGTGGAACGCTGCGTGTATCTGGAGCGGCTGCATCGCGTCGACGACGAGCCGGTGGCGCTCGCGCAAACCTGCCTGTTGCCGGAAGCGAGCGTGACGTCCCGCGCCGAGGCCGAGACGCTGCCGTCGTACGAAATGATCGAGCGGGTGGCGGGCTGGCGCATCGCCGACGCGGAAATGACGGTGACCGCGGTGGCGGCGCAGCGCGGCGTGGCCGAGCACCTCGGGGTGGCCGCCGGCGCGCCGCTGCTGGTGATGCGCCGCACGACGCGGCTCGACGACGGCCGCGTGTGCGAATCCACCGTGTTTCACATCCGGCCGGAGCGTTACGAATTCGTCGTGACGAGCGGCGTCGAGGGCAAGCTGGTGCGCTGAGGGTGCTGAGGGTGCTGAGGGTGCTGAGGGTGCTGAGGGTGCTGACGCCGATGCGCCATCGGCGTCAGATCCCTGCCTGTTCGCGCAAATACGCGAGCAGCGTTTCCCGCATCGGGTGCTCGACGAACGGGTTGCGCCGCACGACGAAGCGCCACGACGCGGCCATCTCGCCGCCGCGCGCGAGCCGCACGAGGCGCCCGCTGCGCAACTCGTCGGCGATCAGCGGCAAGCGCCCGAGCGCCACGCCCGCGCCGCCGAGCGCGGCGCCGATGACCTGGCTGAAGCTGCTGTAACGCACCACCTTCGATTCGAAATCGGCCGGCAGGTCGAGGCGCTCGCGCCATTCCCGCCAGTCGATCTCCGGGCTGTTCCGGTGCGCTTCCTGCAGCAGCCGCATCCGGCAGAGCGCGGAGGATGCGACCGGGAGCAATTCCGGGCTGCAGACGGGAACCACGGTTTCGCGCAGCAGCACGTCGTCGTCCGGCTGCAGCCGATCGCCGCTCACGTGCACGATCGCCAGATCGGCCTTGCCGCGCGCGAAATCCGGTTCGCCGTCGTGCAGTTCCGCGTAGATCGAGGTGGCCGGATGCCGCGCCGAGAACCGCGCGAGACGCTGGGCCAGCCACATCGACGAGAACGGGCCGTTGGCGACGACCGTGAGCTGGCGCGCCTCGCCCCGGATCTCGGCGCACGCCGCTCCGATCAGTTCGAGCGCCGTGCCGGCGGCCGCCAGCAAGCGCTCGCCGGCCGCCGTGATGCGGATTCCGCCCAGCCCCGTGCTGCGTTCGAGCAGACGGGCACCCAGCCCGGCCTCGAGCGCGCGGATCTGATGGCTGACCGCGCTGGTCGAGACATGCAGCTCGGCCGCCGCGCGCGCGAAACCGCCCAGCCGCGCCGTGGCTTCGAAGGCGCGCAATGCGTTGAGGGGCGGGAGATAGGGCATGCGGGGTATGTTAATTCACTCAACACCCCTTGAAAAACTATCTTTTGCCGCCGTTTCCGGCAACGCGTAAGGTCTCCCGGAACGCGATTCCGCTCGGAGCACACGATGTATTTCGACACCCGCCTGTGGGCGATGATGGCCGGCATGCGCTGGCGCGTCGCCGCCGCCATTGCGCTGGGGCTGTCGGCCATGCTGGCCGGCATCCTGCGCTTCATCCTGCTCGGCCGCCTGCTGGCGCTGGTGTTCGCCGGGGCGCCGCTTCGCAGCGTGGCCGTGGCCGCCGTGCAGACGGCGATCTGCGTGCTGTTGCGCGCCTGGCTCGAGCACCGCCGCGCGGCCGTCGCGCAGCGCACCGCCGCGCGGATCCAGGCGCATCTGCGCGAGCGGCTGTTCGACCGGATCATGCAACTGGGGCCGGCGTGGTTCAGCGCCGAGCGCACCGGCGGCGTGATGCTGGCCGTGGTGGACGGCGTGGAGCAGTTACAGACCTTCTTCGGCGCCTATCTTCCGCAACTCGCGATCGCGGTGTGCGCGCCGCTGATCATCTTCGCCACGCTGGCCTGGTGGGATCTGCCGACCGCCGCGGTGCTGCTGGCCGCCGCGTTGATCACGCTGGCCTTGCCGCAACTGGTGCACCGCGCCGACCAGCGCGCCGCCATCGCCCGTTCGCGCAGCTTCAAGGCGTTCGGCGAGGAATTCCTCGATGCCGTGCAGGGCCTGCCGACGCTGAAATCGTTCGGCCAGAGCCGCGCCTTCGGCCAATCGCTTGCGCTCAAGGCCCGCGCGCTGTCCGACAGCTCGTTCTGGGTGCTGGCGCTGGGCCTGCTCACGCGGCTGTTCACCGATCTGGGCACCGGCCTGGGGGCGGCCGGCGCGATGGCGCTGGGCGCCTGGCGCGTGACGCACGGGCAGATGAGCCTGGAGGCGCTGCTGATCGTCCTGATGGCCGGCAGCGAGATCTTCCGGCCGCTGCGCGACCTGCGCGGCGTGCTGCACCAGGGCATGATGGGCCAGTCGGCGGCCAACGCGATCCATGATCTGCTCGAGGCGCGCAACGCGCACGCGAGCGCCGCGCGCTCGGGGCGGCGCGTGCCACAGCTCGCGCCGTCGCTGGCGTTCGACGCGGTGAGCTTCGCCTACCCGGGCCGGCAGGCCGGGGCGCACGACGCGCTCAGCTTCGAGGTGGCGGCCGGGGAAACTGTGGCCATCGTGGGCCGCAGCGGCGCCGGCAAATCGACGATCCTGCGGCTGTTGCTGCGGCAGCACGATGCGCAGGGCGGCGCGGTGCGGATCGGCGGGCACGACGTGCGCGAGCTCGACATCGATCAGGTGCTGGCGATGACGGCCGTGGTGGCGCAGGACGCCACGCTGTTCGACGGCAGCATCGCCGACAACCTGCGGCTGGGCCGTCCCGACGCGTCCGACGCGGCGATGCAGGCGGCCGCGCGCGCCGCGAATGCCCACGACTTCATCGCCGCGCTGCCGCACGGCTACCAGACGCAGGTTGGAGAACGCGGCCTCACGCTCTCCGGCGGCCAGCGCCAACGCCTGGCGATCGCCCGCGCGCTGCTGCGCGACGCGCCCATCCTGCTGCTCGACGAGGCGCTGTCGTCGGTCGACGCGGAGAACGAAGCGCTGATCCAGCAGGCGCTCGACCGGCTCCGGCGCGGGCGCACCACGCTGGTCCTGGCGCATCGGCTGTCGAGCGTGGTGGGCGCGGATCGCATCCTGGTGCTGGAGCAGGGCCGGGTAGTGCAGCAGGGGCGGCATGCCGACCTGATCGACGCGCCCGGCCCCTATCGGACGCTGATGGCGCCGCAACTGGAGGCCGCGCGCGACGCCGTCCCGCTGACGCCCGCCGCCGGGCCGGCGCGGCAGGCCGCCTCGGCGCCGCCCGCGCGCACGCTGAACGACGATGCCGCGCACATCGGCTGGCCCGAAACGTGGGGCACGCTGCTGCGCTTCGTGGCGCGCTGGAAGGCCAAGGTCGGGCTGACCGTGGCGTGCGGCATCGGCCGAACGCTGGCGTTCATCGGGATCGGCATTGTCAGCGCCTGGGTGCTGGCCGCCGTCGCGACCGGGCGGCCCTACCACTCCCTGCTGCTCGCACTGGCCGGCCTGGTGCCGCTCGCGGCGATACTGCACTGGCTCGAATCGTGGCTGGCGCACGATCTGGCGTACCGCTTGCTCGCGGAAATGCGCATCGCGCTCTACGCGACGCTGGAGCGCCTCGCGCCGGCGGGCTTGCTGCGCCGGCGTTCGGGCGACCTCGTGGCGCTGGCCACGCAGGACGTGGAGACGGTCGAGTATTTCTATGCGCACACCCTGGCGCCGGCGTTCGTCGCCGTGTTGATCCCGCTGGCCGCGCTCGCGGCGCTCGCCTGGGTGGCCTGGCCGCTCGCGCTGGTGCTGCTGCCGTTCCTGCTGTGGGCCGGCCTCGCGCCGGTGCTGGCGAGGGCCGGCGTCGACCGGCTCGGCGCGCAGGCGCGCGCGTCGCTGGCGCTGCTGGGCGCGCATCTGACGGAAACGATTCAGGGCATGGCCGAGCTGGCCGCGTTCCAGGCCATCGCGCAACGTCGCGCCGCGTTCGCCGCCGAGGTGCAGGCTTACCGCGAAACCCGCCTGCGCCTGCTGGCCGATCTGTCGCGGCAAGCCGCGACACTCGATGTGGCGAGCGGCCTGGGCGGCCTGGCCGTGGCGGCCATGGGCGGCTGGCTCGTCGCGCAGGGCGGGTTGGCGCGGGAAATCCTGCCGCTCGCGGTGCTGATCGCGGCGGCGGCGTTCTCGCCGGTGGGCGAGATCGGTCAGGCGGCGCGCCAGTTGGCCGACACGGTGGCCTCGACACGGCGCCTGCGGGCCGTGGAAAAAGAGCCCGTGCCGGTGGAGGACGGCAGCCAGGACGCGCCCGACGACGCGACGCTGCGCTTCGAGCAGGTGCGGTTCACCTACCCGGGCCGGGCCGAAGCGGCGGTCGACGAACTGAGCTTCGAGGTACGGGCGGGCAGCACGGTGGCGTTGGTCGGCGCATCGGGGGCGGGCAAATCGACGATCGCGAACCTCGCGCTGCGGTTCCACGATCCGCAACACGGCCAGATCCGTTTGGGCGGGGCCGACGTGAAGACGCTGCGGCTCGATGCCCTGCGTCAACGCATCGCGCTGGTTGCGCAGGATACCTACCTGTTCAACGACACGCTCGAGGCGAACATCCGGCTGGCTCGGCGCGATGCCTCGCCCGAGGACGTTCGGCGCGCGCTGGAACGCGCGGCGCTCGGCGAGTTCGTCGCGCGGCTGCCCGATGGGCTCGCCACCCGCGTGGGCGAGCGCGGCGTGCAGTTGTCGGGCGGGCAACGCCAGCGCATCGCGATCGCGCGCGCGTTTCTCAAGGATGCGCCGATCCTGATTCTCGACGAGGCCACCTCGCACCTCGATACGCTCAGCGAGCAACAGATTCGCGCCGCGCTCGACGGCTTGATGCGGAACCGGACCGCCATCGTGATCGCCCACCGGCTGTCGACGATCCGCCAGGCCGATCTGATCCTCGTGATGGACCATGGCCGCGTGGTGGAAGCCGGCCGGCATGCGGCGTTGCTGGCCCGGCAGGGCGCCTACGCCCGGCTGGTGGCGCATCAGGCCGGAGCCGTGGCGGCTTGAGCCCGGCGACCGGCCGGATCGGGAGCGCGGGCGGCGGCGCCTAGCCGCCGGACACTTGCGTCGCGTCGCGATTGAACCACTTGGTCGAAATCGCCTTCAGCGTGCCGTCGCGCCGCATGTCGTCGAGCGCCTTGTCCACGGCGGCCTTGAAATCGGGATTGCCCTTCTTGAACGGGAACGCCATGACGTAACCGTATTTCGGCAACGTGGCGCTGGCCTTGATCGGCAGATGCGATCGCTCGATCAGATACGCAATCATCAGTTGATCGTTCAAGGCCGCGTCGATTCGCCGGGACGCCAGATCGCTCATTTCCTGGGTTTGATCGGAATACGTGACTACGCTTACGCCGGGCTCCGATTCGGCGATTTTTTGAAACAAGCCGCCCAGCACCGTGCCGATTTTCAATCCCTTGAGTTCCGCCAGCGAACCGAACGATCGCGGGTCGTTGGCCCGTTGCAGAAGCTGCGGCGCCGATTGCACGTAAGGCGTGCTGAAATCGACGGCCGCCTGCCGCTCCGGCGTGATGGCCACTTCGTCGGCGACGATATCGAAGCGCCCGGACGCGATCCCGGCGAACATGCCGGAGAATTCATTGCCCAGGAATTGCGCCTTGACGCCGAGTCGCTTCGCCAATTGCCGGGCGACATCCACGTCGAAGCCGTCCATCTCGCCGTTCGGCGCGCGGAAGCTGAACGGCGGATAGGTGCCCTCGACGGCGACGCGCAGCGTCCCCGAACGCTTGACCGCATCGAGCAAAGGATCCGCGCGAACGTTGGAGACGAGCACCGCCGCGAGCGCCCCGGCGATCAGCCAATGCCGCTTGATTTTTTTCATGTTCGATCTGACTTTCCACGTAAAGACAGGCGTGCCCGGAATGGGCTTTTTATAAAGCCTGCGCATTCAAATTGATGGAAATCATACGCAATGCTTATAATCTGCCGATCCATTGTTTTGTTATTTGCAAATCGTCAATCCAGTCATGCTTTCTTTTTCCGGTTCGATTGAATATCGGCGCTGCAATAGCGGCGTTTTCGCTCATATCCAATTCCAATTGGGCGGCGCATGACGCATCGTCCGAAGCGAAACGGGGCATCGAATCGGGTTGAGGTGATTGAGGTGAACACCGCCGAATTCGATTTGACGACGATCACCATCGACGCCATTCAAAGCGGATTGCTGAAGGGCCGCTTCACCGCCGAGGCGCTGACCCGCGCGAGCCTGGCCTGGATCGCGCGCCTCGACGGCACCTACAACGCGATGGTCTGCATGAACCCGGCGGCGCTCGACGAGGCGAGACGGATCGACCGGCTACGCGAAACCGGCGCGCGATTGCCGCCGCTGGCGGGCGTGCCGGTGGCCGTCAAGGACACCATGGATGTCGCCGGCCTGCCCACCACGGCGGGATGGTGGAAGCTGCACGGCCCGCTGGGCGGCACGGCGCTCGTGCCGTCGCGCGACGCCACCGTGGTCGAGCGGATCAGGGCGGCCGGCGCGGTGATCCTCGGCAAGACCAATGTCCCGATCCTGGGCTGCTCGGGCAGTCACGCCAACAACAGTTGGGCCGGGCCGACGCTGAATGCGGCGATGCCTGACCGCGTTCCCGGCGCCAGCAGCACCGGTTCGGCCACGGCGGTCGCGTGCGGCATGGCCGTCGTCGGGCTGGCCGCGGAAACGGGGGGATCGATCCAGAACCCGGCGTCGGCGCAGGGGCTGGTCGGCATCAAGCCGACCGTCGGCCTGGTGCCGGCCACCGGCACGTTTCCGCTCTCGAGCCTGCGCGACGTGATCGGGCCGATCGCGCGCACCGTGCGCGACGCCGCGCGATGCCTGGACGTGCTGGCGGGGTACGGCGGCGACGATCCGAACACCTCGGCCGCGCTCGGGCACGACCCGGGGGCGGGGGGCTACACGGCGGCGCTGTGCCCGGATGCGCTCGCGGGCGCCAGGCTCGGGCTGTACGGGCCGGGATGGCGCCCGCAACCGCTCTCGGGCGAGGCCGCCGCGCTGTATGCGAATGCGCAGGCCGAATTGGTGCGGCTCGGCGCCACGCTGGCCGAGGATCCGTTCGCGGGCTCCGGGTTCGCCGCGCTTCGGCAACCCACGCCGCCCACCCTGAATTTCGATGCGCGCGGCCTGGAATCGCTGGCCCACGATCTCGATCGATACTTCTCGCGCTACGGCCCGGGCGCGCCGATCCGCGGCTTCGACGATTTCGTCCGGCTCGCGGCTGACCCGGCGTGGTTCGCGCCCGACGGCTTGCTGAGATTCATGCCGCACCTGCCGGCGTTCGGCTGGACGTCCGAGGCCGCTGCCAGCGCGCCCGATATGTCCGCGTTCCTGGCGGTTCAGGCGCGCTACACCGCGTGCCTGAACCGCGTGTTCGACGCCCATCGCCTCGATGCGCTGGTGTTTCCGCAGATGCGCTCGGAACTGCCGGGCCTGCACGCCGGGCGGCCGATCGAGGAAACCACGGTCGACGAAATCAATATCGGCGGCTTTCCCGCGGTCACGATCCCCGCAGGGCGCTACGCGTCGGGCGCACCGTTCGGCTTGATTTTCGTGGGGCGGCATTGGAGCGAGGCGGGGTTGCTGGCGCTGGCGCATGCGTACGAGTGCGGGAGCGGGAGCGGCCGGCGCGGTTTCGCGGTTGCGGACGCGCCGTAACGCGGCGAGCATCGTATCGGCGAAGGTGACAATGACGCCGCCGGCCAGGTTCGCGGCGAAGTTCTGAATGCCCGCGATCGATTCGCGTGCTGCCGGCCGCCTTGCCGTCAAGCGTGTCGCCATGCGGCGGCGCAGGCGCTGATCGACAGCCTCCCGGCGCCGGCTCGATGCCGAGCGCCAGGACACACCGACGTCTCGGCTATGCGATCGAGGTAGGCGCCGACTGAACCGATGCCGCCTCGGGCGTCGCCTGCCGATAGCGCTGCGCCATGCGTTCGACCCGCTCGGCAAAATCGGCACGCATGCTGGGCGGAGACAGGACTTCGACGGTGTCGCTTTGGCTGAAAAGATAGTTGCGCAGCGAAACCGATGGGCGAACCTGCGCAGCGATCACGAACGATTCCCCGTCCTCCGCCCATTCAACGACGTGCTGGCTCTCGTCGAGCCGGAACTGGTTGAGCGCGTGCTCGAAGGCCGAACGCTCGTGGCGTCCTTCGCGGGCATGCACGCGTAGTTCGAGCAGAACGGGCGGTTCCGGTTTGAAGCCGGCGATGCCGCTGCTCGCCAGGAACGCATCGAGATCGCTAGCGGGCATCGCGACGCTCGGCTCGTCACGCACCTTGACGGACTGCATCCGGTCGAGCCGGAACAGACGCGTGCCGTTTTGCGATTCGGCGACGAGGTAGAAAATGCCCGCATCGTCGATCAAGCCGAACGGCGAGAGGTTCGCATAATTTTTCGGCTTCGCGCCTGGCTTGAGGGGCTGATAGCACAGATGGATTTTCCGGTCTCGCATGAGCGCGTCGGTGACGCGTCGATAGATGTCGGGATCGATCGCGGGAAGCAGGAGGGGCCGCGCGCTGGCAATGCGCGCGATCTTCGCGTTCCACGTCTTGCCTTTCCTGGCGTGTTCGGAGCCATTCATGTCGAGCGTGGCCCGTGCCTGCGCGAATCGCGGCGCCAAGGCCTCCATGATCGCCCCCGGCAACTGGCGGCCGGCGATGCGCTCCAGCGCGAGCAGCGCGATCGCCGTGTCCACGTTCATTCGCCAGTCGTTGCTCAACGTCACCGTGTCGCGCACCTTGAACCAGCGCGCGGCGTTCGTGTTGCCCACGTGCCCGACGTAATCCGGCATGGCGTTCATCACGCGCCGCACGCTTCGTCGCGTGGGGAGATCATCCAGGCGCGCGCTCAGGTGGCGATACACGTCCCCGTGGCGCATGCCTCGGGACGCGGCGTCCGCCGTATTTTCCGGATCCTCGACGTAGGGAAGAATGGCAAGCAACGCTTCTTGAATGATCATGTGGTGGCGGGTTTTACGCATGGCGCTCAGAAGTGTATCGGATACGGTTTCAACCCGTTCGAGCGCCCGCCGGCGGCGCGGAGCGCGAACCCGAGGCGTTGCAGGACATCGAGCGCCGTGCCCTGAAGCGAGACCACGCGGCCGTCGTCGTGCCCGGCGTCGTGCAGGTTGATGCGCACCAGCGGCAAGCGCAGGCTTTCCGAAAACATCCGGACCGTGGGCAGTGCGGTTCCCGCGCCGATTTCGATAACGACCGCGTTCGCCGGCAGGCCACGCCATTGCTCCATGCGAAGGCGCTGCGCGTTGGTGCGTGCGACGACCCAGGAGGGATCGGAAAACAGCAGGAAATTGGGGCGCGCCGGGCCGCCGCAATGAATGCAGCGCGGCGGCCGGCCGGGCACGATGCAATCGGGTGCGGGCCACGTCACGGGGGAGCACGGGCGGGCGCATTGAAAGTGATGGAGGCTGCCGTGGCACTCGAGCATGCGCGCTTCCTCGAAGCCGGCGGCCTGAAACAACCCGTCGACATTACTGGTGTAGACGAACGCGCCGTGACGTTTCGTTGCGGCCCAATGACGAAGCAGCGCGTAGCCGTCATGAGGCACGGTGGCGCGGCATACGTCGAGCGCCCGCCCGAAGAACCGCCAGGCGTCGCGCGGCTTCGCCGTGAAGCAGTCCCCTTGCGTAAATGAGCCGACCTCGCCCTCGTGCATACCGGCAGGCAATAGCGTTTGCCAGATGCCGTTCGTGCCTCGGAAATCGGGCAGATTGGAATCCACGCTCATTCCGGCGCCTGCGGTGATGACAAGCGCATCGGCATCGGCAATCCATCGGGCGGCGCGCGCAAGGCTGGTGTGGGTGATCGACATGGTTCGGCTCTCCGTGCTGGGAAAAAGCCGAGAATCCATGCGAATTAGGACAGAACCTGTCCTGATCGGGCGGGCGTGGCGTGCCGGTCACATTCGGCCGATTGGGACGCGCGATGTCTCAATTCATCGCGATACTCCGCTTTGCCGCACCCGGCTTCGAACGGCGGATTGTTCGACGCGGCATTTTTCAAGAAGCATGGCGTCATGCCGTTATTACGCCCAGCGATGCCAGCGTTTTGATCCGGCATGCCGGCCTATTTCGAATCACGGAAACTTCTGCATGATCAAGAGCGATTATCTCGGTAGCGATGAAGTACAAGCTTTCGTTGCATGGATCGGCGCGCGTCTCGACGATGCCACCTTCGCACACGCCTACACCCGGCGCAGGGACGGCACCGCATGGCGGTGCGGCAGTTTGTACGAGGCATACCTGAACTACGCCTGGCACGCCGTAGCGCTGCCGGAGTATGGCCTTGCGGCCGGCCAAGACTTCGCGTCCAATTTCGGCGTGCTCGACACATTGCAGAAAGCGTTGCGCGACGGCCTGGAGCAAGGCGACAACCCTCGCGTGCTGAGCGCCGCGAAGGCCCTGATGGCATGGGGCGGCGTGACAAACCATAACGTGACCTGGCTCATCGAGATGGGCGACGATCTATGCCGCGCGATCGGCGAAGTGCGCGACGCGATCCATTCGGGCGATACCGAGCATCCCGTGTTTCAGCGCAGCGAACTGCGCTTCACGTCGGGCATGAGCAAGATCTATTCGCTGGCATGCGACGACTTCATCATCTACGACAGCCGGGTGGCGGCCGCGTTGTGTCGGGCCGTGGTGCTGTTCTGCCGCGAGACGGGGCGCAGCCAGGTGCCGAGTGAACTGCGCTTTCCGTGGGCGGCAGCCAAATCCGGACCGAACGCGGCCAATCCGCCGCAACGCAATCCCGCCGAAGGCAGCTACCGGTTTCCTCGTCTGAGGCGAGGGCGCTATTACGCGAGCTGGAACATGAAAGCGAGCTGGCTACTGGCCGAAATCGCATCGCAGCGTGAATTCGATCGAAGCGCGTTTTCGCGTCTGGGTTCGAAAACGCAGCAAATGCGTGCGATGGAGGCCGCCTTGTTCATGTTCGGCTACGACCTGGCGGATGGCCCGATTCGCGATAGCGATGCCGATACGAATTGTCCGCCGCCCGGTGCTTGGAACATGGCGGCACAAGCGGATGACGCACCGCGCGAGGACGCCTGGACGCAATGTTGGACGCCAGCCAGACGCATTCCATTCGAGTATCGCTTGGCCGCCGCGACGGCGGGTATCCAAACACGTGCCCCCGACGGCACCTCACCGTTCGAGTTAAGCGATCAGCAATTGAATGCGACGCTCCAGTCTTTGAACGATAAATTCGAAGATCGGCCATTTCCGCTTGCGAACGATGTCGTCCTCGCGGCAAATGACGACGCGCCGAAAGGCTTGGGAGCCGTACTTAAACAGGCCACCAAGGAAAGCCCCGGCTTCGCCAGCCGCCTTGCCGCCGTGCTGGAATCCATCGATGTATTCATTGCCCAGCCGCGGCAAGCGGGCGGCAGGCACTGGCGTCTGAATCGCGAACTACTGGATGTGAGCGGTAGCGGCCGCGTCGATCTCAGGCCTTATCTCGACGCATTGATCCAGGGCGACTGATCGAATGCGGGAGACACACGCGCCAAATGCGGCGGCATCCAGGCGGGCGCCAACATGAATCGCGATTCGGATCTCGCGCGCGCAGCAGCCTGGCTGCGCGAAGCCGACGGCCTGCTCGTGACGGCGGGTGCTGGGATGGGAATCGATTCCGGCTTGCCGGACTTTCGCGGGAACGGCGGCTTCTGGCGAGCCTATCCCGCCCTTCGGCACCACGGATTCTCGTTTGAGGACATCGCCAATCCCGCCGTGTTTTCGAGCGATCCCCAGCTTGCCTGGGGGTTTTATGGGCACCGTCTTTCGCTGTATCGCACGACCGAGCCGCATCCCGGCTTTCGGGTGCTGCTGAAGTGGGCGTCGCGCATGACGCACGGCGGGTTCGTGTTCACGAGCAACGTCGACGGCCAATTCGAGAAGGCCGGCTTCGCTGGCAGCCAGATCGAAGCTTGCCACGGAAGCATTCACGCATTGCAGTGCGTCGAGGCATGCACGGACGACATCTGGCCAGCCGGCGAACTCGAGCCGCACGTCGACGCGACGACCTGCCGGTGGCAAGGCGTGTTGCCGCGTTGCCCGCACTGTGGCGCGCTGGCCCGGCCCAATATCCTGATGTTCAGCGATTGCAACTGGGTCGACCGGTTCGCGCAGGCTCAGGCTTCGCGTCGGCAGCGCTGGTTGCGCGGCGTGGAAAGGCTGGTGGTGGTGGAATTGGGCGCCGGCACGGCATTGCCGACGGTACGCCGGTTCAGCGAGCGGCACGGGCCGCGCGTGATACGCATCAACCCGGGGGAGTGCGAGATCGATCCGGCATGCGGCCTTGGCATCGCAATGGGGGCTTGGGCAGCCTTGCAGGCCATCGAGGCGCGGCTCGGCTAGGACCGAGCGCGCCCGTCATGCAAAGCGGCGTGCGCTCAACCTGGGTGCGAAACCGAAGCGATCGCATCCCGCCGCACTTTTTCGATGTACTTCCCCAAAGCGAGCGTGGACAGGATACCTGCTGCGAATGTGATGGCAAAAGCAGCAAGCGTGTCGAGTGCCGAGTTGTTGTAAGGCATCGTGATGTGCTCCGGTGATGAGGTTGTGTCCACGCACTACCGCGTGACAGTCTGCATCGTAGGGAGTCAACCGGACATGGCTTGTCCGGACCGTGGAAAATCCGGGTGTATTCGCCGCGTGCAAGACGGCCGGAACGCCCGCGGCCGCCATAGGCGGCCGCGCGGTTCTGACCTGCGTTCAGGATTGCGCCAGATAGCGATATTGCCCGATGCGCAGCACTGTTTCCTCATGCCGGTTGGCGTAGTACACGGCCAGCAGGTTTGACGCGTTGGCGGTCAGGTAACTCCAGTTGCCTTCTTCCAGCCGGAGTTCCTTGAACGTCTTCGCATCGTCCTGGCTCACGAGCAGAGATGACCTGCTCTTCGAGCTGAAGAGACTGATGTCCCGCAATGGAAAGCAATCGTCGACAAATTGCTGCGTTTCCCGGGATTCCCATTCGTAGCCGCTGTCCGACGTGAGGATTCCCGAGGAGACAAACATCAATCCGCCGTTCGCACCCGCGAAAACCGGGGATGCGCCAGACAAGTACGAGCGCTGGCTGGTGCCCCAGTTACATTTCTGCCACGATTTCGCGGCACCGTAATACATGACGAACGGCGGCTGCTCGGGCTTTTTCTTGTCGCGCATGTACGACCAGTCGTATTTGCAGAACGCCAGCAAGGCGTTGCGGCCGGGAAGGGCGCAAATCATTTCGATCTCCACGCCGTCGTCGGTTCGCGGCGTCGCATCCCAGCGCTCCCATGGGCCATCGAGATCGCGTGCGCAAAATACGATGGTTTCCGGGTAGGAGCCCGTCTTGGTGGTGTCGGAAAAGAAGCCTTTCTCGACATAGCTGTAATTCCGGTACTTGGTCGCGCTCCACAACCACATGCCATTGAAATATACGATGTCTTTATAAGACAAACGCCCGTCATTCAAGGACAAGCGGGTGTTGTTCGCCGGCGCCGGACCCACGCTGTGTTTCCATGACAGCGCGTCGCTCGAGTAGTAGCAACCTTCTCGGCGCGTGCCGCGCGTCAGCTCGCTGTTCCACACGATCCACAAGCCATTGACGATGACGAGCTTCTCAACCCAGACGGTGTAGTCGGGCACATCCAGTTGTACTTGCTGCCACTGCACACCGTCTTCGCTACGATAAAACTGGTCCTTGGAATCGATGCGGGCCACCACGAACCAGATCCTGCCGTCGGTCTTGATCGCGGTGATATGTTCGGGCGGGCAGGGCGGATTTTCGACTTGCTGCCACTGGATGCTCAGCATGGACGGCTCGCCGTCCTTGACGACAGCGACCGATTGTTTTTCCAGTTGCTCCAGTTCGCGCTTTTTCAGCGAGTCGACGCGTTTCTGCTCCTTGATCTTGAGCACCGACGAATCGAAATCGCCTTTGGCAAAAAATTCGAGCTGTGCGGCAACGTCGTCGCACACCGAGGAAAACGATCTCAGCGATTGATCCACTTGCTCGTAGTATCGCTGGAACTGATCGCTCCATTCCTCATTGTCGGTGGAGTCGTCCAGCACGTAGTCGGTGTAGCTGATCGCGTCCGAGAACTCGAACGACGGCATGTTCCAGCGCGTGATCTGGCTGTTTGCCTTATAAAGTACGGAGCTGTGCTCCGACAGAAAATCACGCGCCTTCTGACGGTACGCGTTCAGGCTCGACAGCGCCGATCGTCTTCCCGCGCTGTACACGGAGGAGCCGGCCTTGTCGACCAGGTTGCTGAGAAATCCGCTGTCCGACGACGGAAAGTAAACCGCGTATTCCATCGCTTTGATATACACGCTGCTGTTTTCCGACATAAGTCGTATATTGGCCCAGCCCGTCGCGTTCAGCTGTTTGAAAATATCCGCATAGCACGGGTCGAAACGCAGCTCGCGATAACGAATCACGTTCTTCCAGCCTTGCGTGACGGCGGCGAGCTTGTTCGCCGCGTCGAGTATCGCAGGCGGTTCGCTGCTGCCGACGATCAGCATCAGGTTCGGCAAGCTCGCCTTCAACTGCGCCAGCTTGAGCATGCCGAGCACGATCTTGATTTGCGGGCTTTCGATTGACTTCTGGGCCAGCGTCAACAGGAAGAACGCATCGAGCAACCAGGTGGTTTTCTTGTCTTCGTCGTCGAGCAGCGCCTGCATGATCGGCTGGCACTGAATTGCCTTGCGCGGATTGTCGGCCAACGCAGCGACATCCCGCATCAGGTCGGACAGACCGGCCCTTTCCCCCAGCATGCAAATGAACTCGCGTGCGATGGCGTTCAGCGCCGCCGCATTGTCCACGCACAAGGCCAGCAATAGCAGGTAGTGGCGTCTCGATTCCTCGCTTTCGCAGGCATCGAGGAAGCTGTGAGCCTGGATTTCCGGCAAGGCGGACACCAGCGCCACGTGCTCCGGCGCCGTGTCCAACTCGATCGCCTCGGGCTGGGCGTTCAGCCCGTGCTGTTCCCGATAGAGTTCGATCGCAAGCTGGCTGCCACCGACGATTTCGCAGATCAGATCGCGGATGCTGTAGGTCGCGGAAAGCCCGGCCAGCTCCTGGCCGAAAAATTTCGAGATGATTTTTTCGCGCGCGAGATCGTTGCTGCACAAATCCGGATCGCCGATCATATCGGCGATCTTTTCGTAGTGATCGGACAGAAAATACAGTGCGTTGAAGCCGACGCCGGAAATGGTTTGCTGGATATATGCCGAGTCGATCGGCTGCTCATCGGTCGACAGCGCGATGATCGTGCGGTAGTGATCGAGGCCGACAAAGCCGATCTGATCGATCAATTCGCTGACGAAATCCAGCAAGCGGACTTCCTCGTCGCAATTGATATTCAGCTTCTCCAGCGTCGTGACGAGGTAGTTCCCGACATCGCGGCCGGTGAGCATGGCCGCCTGGTGCTGGAGCCGGAAATCGTACGCGAGCCGCAGCACCAGCAAGTGCTTCGGGATCGGCAGGAAGCGGCGCTTGTTCGCCTCGATATTCAACGCCCAATTGTTGAAGCTCGCGTTGTTCTCGACATGGCGGAGCCGCTGATCGATTTTGTCGACGGCCTGTTCGAGAAAATCCCGTGTCTCGATGATGTACCCGTTCATCGTGCCGAGATTGTTGCGGATCACGGCGATGCTTTGCGCATTGATCAGGTTTTGTTGCTGCAATTGCTGAAGATAATGCCAGGAAAAACGTTGCATCTGCAGCATGTCGGCTTGATTCAACGCCTGGTTCTCGCTGGTCTTGCCGCTGATGGTGCTGGCGAGCCGTTTGAAGAATCCGGCTTCCGATTGTCGGGCCAGGCGCTCCTGGCTGGCGGTCACCAGCCGCGATGCATCGAGTGCCAATTGCTGCGTGATGGCGGCGTTGGCCCGGTGTTTGTCGACGAGTGCATTGATCTGTGCGAGTTCCGAGCTATCCAGCGGAGCCTCGAAAATCTGCCGTTGTTCGGTCAGTGTCGCTTCATTCATCGTTTGATCTCAGAGGTTATTGATTTTGTTTTTCAGGCTCGCGCTTTGTGCCTGCATGGTCTTGATTTGCTGCGCGAAATGCCGTTCGGACAAATAGAGTCCTTTGTGGAAATCGGCATAGTAATCTTGCGAGCGCTGCAGATACTGCAATGCGTCGTGCATGGCCACGCCGTTCCCGACGACCCGTTCCGTGGCGTCCAGCGTGAGTCGGAAATTTTTCTCGACGTGGTTGTCGAGCGCGATATTCATGGCCAGCGAGGTGATCATGCCGCCCACCAGGCTGCCGATCAGCATGCCGACCGGCCCGCCCAACGCGCCGATCGATCCGCCCACCGAGGCGCCCACCACGGCTGCGCCGGTTTGAAAGATGTTCTTGCCGGTACGCGTTTCCAGCTCGTCGCGCGTCATCTTGCCCGCGGCGAACAGCACCAGGCATTGCACCAGATCCACGGCGCAGATGGTGGCGCCCGCAATGGTGCCGCTGGCGAGGCTGGTCTGGAACGCGGAACCGGAAAACAGCGCCGGCAGCGAACGCGCCGCCACGCTGACGCTGGCCGTGGCCGCCCCGGCTTTCAAAGCGCTGTCGCCCGCCGCGATCGCGGTGTCGCGCAAAATCCGAAGTGCTGCCTGTTCGGCGTCGAGTTCGCCGTTGCGCACTTGCTTGATGCTTTGAAACGTGTTGATGCAGCCGGCCGTCACCGCCGTGATGACGGCGGCGGAACCGGCCGCGCGCAGGCTTTGCTGAAGCGTGGCTTTGTTCAGATAACCGTTCTGCATTTTTTCGTGCAGATCCGTGCCCTGTCGGGTGCCGGCGCCGAGTTGTTCCGCCTCGGCTTTGCTGAGCGGGGTGGATTGCACGCCGTCCACCTCGAGTTGACTGGCCGTGTTGTCGCGAACCTTTTCCGCCGCGCGGGACACTTCCGGGCGGGTCTGCTGATTCTTCAGCGCCGCTTTGTGCGCGGATTCCTTGATGCCTGGGGTTTGATCCGACGGCCCGATGAAGCGATCGGTGTGTTCGTAATGGTGAACGCCGTCCTTGGTCGAGCGGAAGGCTTTCTGCGTCGCGTCCGCATCCTTGTAATACTTCAATTGCGCAGTGAGTGCTTTTTTTCCATCCTTCATCACGACGATGTCGTGCGTCGAATCGTTGCGCATCAGCGGCGAGTTGCGGAAGGTGTCGGTGAATGCCTGGACGTCCTTGTCCTTGAGAATGGCATCCAGATTGAACGATTCCGCGTGAAAGGTTTCCGCGGCAAACCCGCCCTTGATCGCGTTGTTTTGGGCCGTTCGGGAAATCGTGCTCAAAAGGCTGTTTGCCTGATTGATTTCCCCCATCATCTCGCCGATCTTCTGCGTGGCCTGCGCCGGCCAGATGGGACATGCACTGATCGACTTGACGACGGTTTCTTTGTACTCGCGGTTCATGTTCGTTCCTGGTTGAGGCATGGCGACGCATACAGTGCATGGCTGCGATAATCGGCGGTTTGTCCTATGATCGCGGCGAGATATGTCATGCGTTCGGGGCTATTTATTATGGATTTTCAACTGGACACGGCGTGTCCGGTTCCGGATCTATCGTGAGCGGGTGATCGGAATCAAGGATTTTTTTACCCTAAAAGATGTGCTTTGCCCATGCTTACACCGGAAGAAAAAACTGTTCTAGATGTGATGGCGTCGCAGTCGCAACGTGCCTGGCCTTCGAGCGAACTCAAGAGCGCCGTGCTGGCCCGCCTGCCGCAATTAGGCGAAAAGACCGTGCGACGCCTGTTCGTGAAATTGCAGGACGCGTGCTTGATCCAACGCGACGGCGATGGGCGCAATACGACATGGACACTGCTCGCGCGCGGCCCGCGCGATTCGATGCGGCCGCCGGTCGATCTTTCGCTGGCTTTACTGAAACTGCGCCAGTTGGCAAGGCACCACGTTCCACCTGGCGTTATCGGCGATTTCCAGGAATATCTTGAGGGCGCCAATCGCGTTTTGGGCGTGTCGCCATCGGATTCGCGCATCCGCAGTGCGCAAGCGTGGATCGGCAAGACCGCCCGGGTCGAGCCCGGTTATCCGATGCTCGCGCCCGAGATCGGCGATGCCGTGTTCGACACCGTATGCGCAGCGCTGTACCGGGACGAATCGTTACGGATTGCGTACCGCGTCGCCGATCCCGCCGAGGGTGGGCTGCGCGATTATCTGGTGCTGCCTTATGCCATCGTGGAAAAGGCGCCGTTCTGGTATTTGGTGGTGAGCCTGCGCCGCTCGAGCGGCGCACAAGGCGATCCGTTTCTGCTGCGCATGGATCGCATTGCCGCGGTGGAGCCGTGCGGATACGACATGCAGCGCGACGCGTCGTTTGATCTCGCCAAGTTCATTCGCGCCGAAAAGATCTTCGAATGGTTTCCAGAGCCGCCGGAGCCGGTGGTGTTGCGGGTGTCGGAGCCCAACGGCGTGCGCAGCCCGTTCCGGGCGGCACGGCTCTCGGACGATCAAGTGATCACGGAGGAGCCGGGCGGTTTCTTGTTGAGTGCGACGCTGACGCCCTCGCTGGCATTGCGCAATCTGCTGCTCGGGCATGCAGCGACGGTGGAATTGCTGGCGCCCGCGCAGATTCGCGAGCAGATCGCGCGGGACTTGGCGGCGGCGGCGAGCCGATATGGGCGTGAGGCGATGTTGCCCGTCGATGTTGGATGACTCCGCACCATCTGTCGCGCGGAGGCATCGCCTGCCCCTCACGGCAACGGCAACACCCCCAAAACCGCACCGCCGCCCTGCCCATGACGCACCCCATCGTGCGCCACCGGCAACGCGGCCAGCAACTGCCCGATCAGCGCCCGCGCATTGCGCTGCAGATAAAAATGCCCGCCGTCGAATTCGCGCAGACAGCAATCCCGCGAGCTCTGGTAATGCCAATCCTCCGCCTCCTCGCGCGTGACCTCGGGATCGTCGCGGCCGACGAACACGTCGATCGGCAGCGGCAGGCGCACCGTGTCGGGCGCGGGCCGGTACGTCTCGATCAGACGGTAATCGTTGCGCACGATCGGCAGCACCAGCGCGCGCAGGTCGTCCGATTCGCGCAGCGCGGAAGCGGTGCCGCCCAAGCGCAGCAGTTCCTCGCACAGCTCGGCGTCGCCGGCCGCGTGCCAGTGGCCCGGGCGATGCCGATGCGGGGCCTCGCGCGCCGACACGGCGAGCCGCCGCGGCAGGCGCGTGCCGCGGCGCAGCAGTTCGACGCACAGCTCGTAGGCGATGGCGGCCCCCATGCTGTGGCCGAACAGCACGTAGGGCAGATCGGCCACCTCGGTCATGGCGTCGGCAAGCCGGGCCACCAAGTCCGGCATCGCATCGATCATGGCGTCGTCGATCCGTTCCTCGCGCCCCGGATACTGCACGGCGAGCAGTTCGACCGCGTCGGGCAGCAGCGCGGCCCATTCGCGGAAAAAACCGGCGGTGCCGCCCGCATGCGGCAGGCAGATCAAGCGCGCGCGGGCCAGCGGGCGGGGCGCGTCCTTGCGGAACCAGGCCGAGCGGAGCGGGCGGGGGGAGAACATCAGGTTCATCGTGACAGGGCCTCGTCGAGGTGAGTGGCGATTTCGTCGGCGGACAGTGGCGCGCTGTCGGGCGGCGCGATCGAGCGCGGCGCGCCCAACTCGGCGGCCAGTTCGCCCCAGGCGCGCGCCGCGCTCAGCGTGGCTTGCTGACGCGCGCTGTCGGGGCGGCCGGCCACGATCGCCGCATGAAAGCCGAGCAGGGCGTCGCGCGCGGCATCGCCCCAGACGCGTTCGAAGGTGTCGTGGAAACTCGGCGCGGCGGCCGGCCCGAGGATCGAGGCGACCGGCGCGTCGAGCGCCGGATGGCGCGCCGACAGGTCGAGCACGCCGTCGCCGCGGCGCTGCAGACGCATGCGCGGCTGCCAGAGCAACTGGCCGTGGCTGCCGGTCAGCATCAGCGTGCCGCCGTCGGTGCCGAGCGAAATCTGATGGAACAGATGGATATGGTTGTCGGGATCGGCCGGATCGAATTCGTTCTGCACCCGCAGCGTCAGCGGCACGCCGCCGATGCGGCCCGATACGCTCGAAAACGGCCCCTGCGCGCCGTCGGCCGCCGCCTGCATCGCGAACGACCACGGGCGCAACTGGCCGAGCGCCTGGCCAAGGATGTCGATCAGCGGATACATCACGTGGACGCTGCAGGCGGCGTCCACGAACAACGGTCGGCAGCGCGTCAGCACGTGCCGGCTCGCCGCGATGAAGCGCGCGACGCCGGCCACGTGCGGATAGAAGCCGTTGAGGCGGTAGCAAACGCCTGCCTGCCGCGCGCGGCGCAGCAGGTCGGCCAGTTCGTCGTGATGGACGGGCTGTTCCTGGATCACGTGGATGCCGCGTTCGAGCAGCGCGGCGGAGATCCGCGCGCCCGCGCCGCCCACCACGCCGGAGCGCACCACCACGCAGGCCGCGTCGATCGCGTCCGGCAACGCTGCCACGTCGGTGTAGAGCGGCACGCCGCGCGCTTGGGCACAGCCCCGCGCGAACGCGCTGCCGCGCGCCAGGATGCCAACCAGCTCGAAGTGCTCGGGCGCGGCGGCCAGGCCGTTCAGATAGG
>NZ_JAAGPF010000087.1 GCF_017104645.1 Burkholderia sp. Ac-20379 | reverse complement strand
GGTGGCAGTGTAGATCGTGGTGGTCGCCGTATCATTAAAAAAAAAACGATCGTCGCTGTCTCATTACAACACATTTCCATATTCTCTGTCCACCTTACTTCGTTCATTTCTCTTCTCTTCTTCTTTCTTCATTATTTCGTTTTCTATTTTATTTCTTTATCTTGTTCTCTTCTTCTTCTTCTTTCTCCCTCACCCTCTTCTCCCTCTGCCTTCTTTCCTTTCATTCATTGTACTCCTCTCTTTCTTGCACTCTTCTGCCACACATCAT
>NZ_JAAGPF010000086.1 GCF_017104645.1 Burkholderia sp. Ac-20379 | reverse complement strand
CTTGCGCGGCCGCGCTGTCGAGCACGCGCTCGGTGCGCAGGCCGAGCAGCGGCATCACGATCGGCCGCGCGTCGATGCCGGGCCAGCGCGCCTCCAGCTCGCGCACCAGCACGCCGGCCGCCACCGCTTCGCTGTCGATCAGCACGCCGTCGCAATCGCAGATCAGCAGGCGATCCTTGCCGCCCACGCTGCTTGCCTCGTTCGCGAGGTTCGGCACGCTCATTTGACCGCCCCGAACGTGAGGCCGCGCACCAGTTGCTTCTGCGACAGCCAGCCGACGATCAGGATCGGCGCCACTGCCAGCAGCGAGGCCGCCGACAGCTTGGCCCAGAACAGGCCCTCGGGGCTCGAGTACGAGGCGATGAACACGGTCAGCGGCGCGGCGTTGGAGCTGGTCAGGTTGATGCTCCAGAACGCCTCGTTCCACGACAGGATCACGAGCAGCAGCGAGGTGGACGCGAGGCCCGGCAGCGCCATCGGCATCAGCAGGTAGACGATCTCCTGCCAGGTGGTGGCGCCGTCGATGCGGCCCGCCTCGAGGATGTCGCGCGGAATCTCGGCGAAATACGTGAACGTCATCCACACCGCGATCGGCAGGTTGATCAGCGTGTAGACGATCACCAGGCCGCTGACGGTATCGAGGAGTCCCGAGTTTTTCCAGAGCAGGTAGATCGGCACCAGCACGCCGACCGACGGCATCATCTTGGTCGACAGCATCCACAGCAGCACCTTCTGCGTGCGCTTGGTCGGGAAGAACGCCATCGCATACGCGGCCGGCACGGCCAGCAGCAGACACACCACGGTCACGCCGACCGACACCAGGATCGAGTTCCAGGCGAACGCGAAGTAGTTGCTGCGCGCGAACACCTCGCGGAAGCTGTCGAGCGTGGGCGTGAAGATCAGCGACATCGAATACGCCTGCTGCTCGGTCTTGAACGCGGTGATCGCCATCCAGAAGATCGGGAAGAACAGCAGCAGCGCGATCAGCCAGGCCAGCACGCCGGGAATCGCGCGGCCGAGCTTGTCGAGCCCGCCGCCGGTTTTGCGCGGCGCAGGCGCCGCGGCTTGGGTTGCGCTCAGGTCGCTCATGCTTCGTACTCCCCTTTGAGGTTCTTCGCGAGCATCCGCACCAGGAAGAACGACACCACGTTCGCCAGCACCACGGCCAGAATGCCGCCCGCGGAAGCGAGACCGACGTCGAACTGCTGCAGGCCGAGCGCGTAGATCAGATAGGACAGGTTGGTGGTCGCGTTGCCCGGGCCACCGCCCGTGGTCGTGTAGATTTCGGCGAAGATCGACAGCAGGAAGATGGTTTCCATCATCACCACCACGGCGATCGCGCGCTTCAGGTGCGGCAGCGTGATGTAGAAGAACATCGCGATCGGGCCGGCGCCGTCGATGCGCGCGGCTTCCTTCTGCTCCTGATCGAGCGACTGGATCGCCGTGAACAGGATCAGGAACGCGAACGGCAGCCATTGCCACGCGACGATCATCACCACGGCGGTCAGCGGGTATTCGGCGAACCAGTCGATCGGCGTCATGCCGAGCGCGAGCATCACGTGCGCGACCAGCCCGTACACCGGGTTCAGGATCATGTTCTTCCAGATCAGCGCCGAAACAGTCGGCATCACGAAGAACGGCGCGATGGCGAGCAGGCGCGCGATGCCCTGCCCGTAGAACTTGCGGTCGAACAGCACGGCCATCAGCACGCCGCCGATCACCGTGATCGCCAGCACGGCCACGATCAGCACGAGCGTGTGCCAGATCGCCGGCAGGAACGACGGATCGGTGGCGAGGTAATGGTAGTTGTCGAGCCCGGCGAAACCCTTCTCGTCGGGGTTCAGCAGGTTGTAGCGCGTGAACGAATACCAGATCGTCATCGCGAGCGGGATCGACATCCACAGCAGCAGCACCGCCACCGACGGCGTGACGAGCCAGCGGGCGGGCTTGCCGCGCGCGGACTCGGAGGAAGCGGGAGACGAATCGGTCATGGGCGCCGTTGAATGAAAGGGAAGACGTAGGTGTCGCATGCTCGGACCTCTCGAATCTCGTGCGGGCGGCCGGGGGTGGCCCGGCGCGCCGCAGCGTTGCGATCCGGCCGGCTCGGCCGGATCGCGCATGACGGCAGCGAGGCGGTCTTACTTCTTGAGGCCGGCCTGGCGCACCGCGCGGTCGGCGGCGGCCTGGCCCGCAGCCAGCGCCTGATCGACCGTCATCTGGCCGGCCACCGCACCCGCGATCGACTGGCCCACCACCGTGCCGAACGACTGGAATTCAGGAATCCCGACGTACTGCACGCCCGTGTACGGCACCTTCTTCAGCGACGGATCGTTGACGTCGGCCGTCTCGATCGCCTTCAGCACGAAATCCGAGAACGGCGCGGCGGCCTTGTACTCGGGGCGCGCGTAGGTCGACATGCGCGTGCCCGGCGGCACCGAGGCCCAGCCCTCGTCCTTGCCCACCGCTTCCACGTATTGCTTCGAGGTGGCCCAGGTGATGAACTTCTTGGCGGCGTCCTGCTGCTTGGACGTCTTCGGGATCGCCAGCGCCCAGGCCCACAGCCAGTGCGAGCCCTTCGGCGTGACGGCCACCGGCGCGGCCGCGAAGCCGATCTTGTCGGCCACCTGCGATTGCTGCTTGTTGTAGAGCATGCCGGCGGCCACCGTCGCGTCGATCCACATCGCGCACTTGCCCGAGGCGGTCAGCGTCAGGTTCTCGTTGAAGCCGTTCGAGCTGGCGCCCGGAGGGCCGTCCTTCTTCAGCAGGTTCACGTAGAACGTGATCGCCTTCTTCCATTCCGGCGAGGTGAGCTGCGCGTTCCAGTTTTCGTCGAACCAGCGGCCGCCGAACGTGTTCACGACCGTCGACACGTAGGCCATGTTCTCGCCCCAGCCGGCCTTGCCGCGCAGGCAGATGCCGTAGGTGCCGCCGGCCTTGTCGGTCAGCTTGTCGGCGAACTGCTGGATCTGGTCGTAGGTCGGCTGGTCGGGCATCTTGAGGCCCTTGGCCGCGAACAGATCCTTGCGGTAGTAGGTCATCGAGCTTTCGACGTAGAACGGCAGCGCGTAGAGCTGACCGTTGTACGACAGCGAATCGCGCGCCGTCTTCACCACGTCGTTCAGATCGTAGTCGGCGGGCAGGCCCGTCATCGGCGAGAGCCAGCCGCGCTTGCCCCATTGCGGCGCCTCGTAGGTGCCGATCGCCATCACGTCGAACTGCCCGCTGCCGGTGGTGATGTCGGTGGTCGCGCGCTGACGCAGCACGTTTTCCTCGAGGATCACCCAGTTCAGCTTGATGTCGGGGTTCGCTTTCTCGAACGCCGGCGACAGCTTCTTCAACTCGATCATGTCGGGGTTGTTCAGCGTCGCGATCGTCAGCGTCGCCGCCTGCGCGGCGAGCGCCGACGAGGCGAGCGCGGCGCCGGCGAGAAGTCGCACGGCGGCGGCGATGAGCGTCTGTCCTTGCATGGCATGTCTCCTGTGTCTGTGTTTTATCGCTTGTCGTCTACGGTCTGTCGTCGATCGGGCGAGCGCGCGGCCTCACCCGTCTTGCTGCATCCCGCACGCGCGAGCGTAGCGGGCAATCGTCTGGCGGATCCGGAACCGGACCCAGGCGGCCGGGTCGTCGCCGAGCGCGTGCGAACGGCGCGCCTCGTAGACATCCGGCAGCCATTGCGCGACCAGCGTTTCGGGCGGCGCGTGCCGCGCGAGGTTGGCGAACAGCTGCGCCACCGCCGCGGCCACGGCGGGCTGCAGCCAGTAATAGCGGATCCGGTCGCTGTAGCTGAACTGGCGCGCGAGGCGCTGCGCGGCTTCGTCGCCGCGGTAGTACGGCGCCCAGTATTCGGGGCGCGCGCGCATCGCGTCGTCCACCACCTCGCGCAGCCGCGAGCGGGCAGTATCGTCCACCAGCGCGTCCTCGATGTACGACAACGCGAACAGCGCCTCGCGCAACGCGAACGTGAGGCCGGGGCCGACCTTCAGGATCGCGAAGTGATCGCGTACGAGCGCCGCGAGCGCGGCCTCGGTCTGGTAATCGGTGGAATGCGCCTCGAACACGAAGCGCGGCGTGTCGAGGATGCTGGCGGCCAGCTCGGCCGCCTTCGGCGGCGCGTAGTCGAGCACCTGGCGATCGTCGAAATCCACGCCGGGCTGCGCAACCACCGCCACCGTGCGCGACCACGCGGCGTCGAGCCCGTAGCGCGCGAACGCGTCGCGATGGGCGTCGAGCGTGACGCGCACGGCGTCGGCGCGCGTGACGCGGATGTGCGGCATCGGGCCGGCGGCGGCAGCGCCCTCGCCGGCCGCTTCACTACCCGCTTCACTTCCCGTCTCGCCGCCCGGCACCGGCACCTCGGTGACCACCACGTACACCGTCGCGGTGCCGGCCGCTTCGGCCGCGGCCTCGGCGGCGGCGCACAGCTGCGCGGCGCGCTCGGCCACCACCGTGTCGGACAGCGGCGCGACGTCGTCGGCGCAGGCCATGCTGGCGTCGAGATGGATCTTCGTGAAGCCGGCGGCCACGTAGCCGGCCACCATCGTCGCGGCCTCCTGCATCGCGTCCTTCGCGCGCAGGTGCCGCCATGGGTTCGGGCCGAGGTGATCGCCGCCGAGCACGAGCCGCTCGGTCGGGAAACCGGTGCGCCGCGCGAGCGCCTCCACTTCGCGGCGGAAATCGGCCGGCGTGAGGCCGGTGTAGCCGCCGCGATGATTGACCTGGTTGCAGGTGGCTTCGATCAGCAGCGGCGAGCCGTCGTCGCGCGCCGCCTCGAACGCGGCTTCGAGCACCAGCGCATGCGCGCTGCAGACCGAATAGATGCCGCGCACGTGGCCGGCGCGGTTCGCGTCGAAGATCGCGCCGAGCGTGCGGCCCGCATCGGCGGTGGCACGCGGTTCAGCGACGGAGCTCAGGCCGGACATGCGATACCTCGCTGGGTCAGGAATGCGACGATGTCGGCGGGCGAGCTGTTGCCCTCCATCGGGCCGACCTTGGCCACCGCCAGCGCGCCGGCCGCGTTGGCGCGCGACAGCGCCGCGTCGACCGGCCAGCCCTGGATCAGGCTCGCCACCAGCGTGCCGCCGAAACAGTCGCCCGCGCCGGTCGGATCGACCTCGGTGGTCTCGTAGCCGCCCACCTCGATCTGGCCTTGCCGATCGTACGACGTGCTGCCGGCCGCGCCGCGCTTGAGCACCACGCGCTCGAGCAGCGGCCGCGTGGCGAGCAGCCCGGCGATCGCGCGCTCGGGCGCCTGCGGGCCGCAGAAGAACGGCAGATCGGCCTCGCTCGGCAGGAACAGGTGACACGCGTCGAGCAGTTCCTCGAGCGCGGCGCGCATCGGCTTGAACGACAGCATCTCGGGGCGCACGTTCGGATCGAACGAGATCTTCGCGCCCACGCGCGCCGCCTCGATCACGCCGCGCTTGATCGCGGCGATCGCGTTCTCGCTCGTCAGCGACGAGCCCATCACGTGGTAATAGCGGCAGCCCGCGAACATGTCGGCCGTCACGTCGGCGGCTTCGAGCAGGGCCGAGGCGCTGCCGTCGATGCTGTAGACGAACTGGCGGCTGCCGTCGTCGCGATAGGCGACGAACGCGAGGCCGGTGGGCCGAGCCACGCGCCGGATCGACTGCGATTGCACGCCGTGCGATTCGAGCCGCGCGACGATCGCATCGCCGAACGCGTCGCGCCCCACGCAGCCCGCATAGGCCACCGAGGCGCCGAGCCGGGCGGCCTGATCGGCGAAGATGGCCGGCGCGCCGCTCGGGAACGGCCCGGTGAATTCACCCGGCTCCGCAAAGCCCTGGCCGCGCTTCAGGGCCACGAATTCGGCGAGCAGCTCGCCGGCGACGACGATCTCGGCCATGGCGTCAGCTCATCCAGTTGCCGCCGTCGACGTTCAGCGTCTGGGCGGTGATGTAGTCGGCGTCGGCAGAGGCGAGGAACAGCGCCGCGCCGGTCAGGTCGGCGGGCAGGCCCATGCGGCCGAGCGGCACCGCCTCGCCCACCAGGCGCTTCTTTTCGCCGAGCGGGCGGTTTTCGTAGCGCGCGAACAGCGCATCGACCTGCTCCCACATCGGGGTGTCGACCACGCCCGGCGCGATGCCGTTGACGTTGATACCGTGCGGCGCGAGCGCCAGCGCGGCCGATTGCGTGTAGCTGAGCACCGCGGCCTTGCTCGCGCAGTAGTGCGAAACAAGCGCCTCGCCGCGGCGGCCCGCCTGCGACGACATGTTGACGATCTTGCCGCCGCGGCCCTGCTCCACCATCCGCTGCGCCACGGCCTGCATCAGGAAGAACAGGCCCTTCACGTTGACCGCGAACAGGCGGTCGTACACGTCCCAGGATTCGTCGAGCAGCGGGCGCATGTCGAACAGCGCCGCATTGTTGAACAGGATGTCGACGCCGCCGAAGCGCTCCACGGCGCTGGCGACGATCCGCGCGATGTCCTCGCGCTGCGTCACGTCGGCCGTGATGGCGACGGCGCGCTCGGGATGCGCCTCGATCAGCGCCGCGAGCGACCCGCTCGCCGGCTTCAGGTCGACGAGCAGGCAGCGTGCGCCCTCGTCCAGATACCGCTTGGCGACCGCTTCGCCGATGCCGCTCGCGGCGCCCGTCAAAATCGCGACCTTGTCCTGCAATCTCACGAGTGTCTCCGATATCGTTATTCGTCGTTTCATTTGGCATTCGGCGAGCTAACGCCCAGCGAATGATCATTTGCTCAGATTGCGATCGAATAATCGGATACCGGGCCGGTGCTGTCAAGGCGAAAACGCCGGTTTCGATGATGCGCTGCCGCATCGCGCACAGCCGCTTGCTGCGGTGCTTCATGCAGATTCGTGAGATACGTTATATCATTCGTTTTTCATCGATCCGACTGGTGACCTGCCATGGCCTCGACCTCACCCCTGCAAGCCCGCCTCGCCCGCGCCGATGCGTTTGCCGCCGAACACGGGCTGACCTGGACCCCGCTGCGCCGCCAGGTCTATGAGAAGGTGCTGGCCGCCCAGCGGCCGATCGGCGCCTACGATCTGATCGGCGAACTCGCGCCCGAGCGCGGCCGGATGCCGCCCACCACCGTCTATCGCGCGCTCGATTTCCTCGTCGAGCACGGTTTCATCCATCGCATCGAATCGAAGAATGCCTTCCTCGCCTGCTGCGAGATCGGACCGCCCCACCAGGGCCAGTTCCTGATCTGCGAATCGTGCGGCGACACGGTCGAGATTCCGGGCGCCGACCTGGCGCAGCAGCTCTCGTCCTGCGAATCGGCTCACGGCTTCGAGATGCACAAGCAGGTGGTCGAACTGACCGGCCTGTGCGGCGAATGCAAGACCCATCCGAAGGGCGCGCCCCACGCGTGACCCGCCCCGCCGCGCGCCCGTCCGGGCGTGCGGTTTGCCTACCCCGTCAAGGACCAAGCATGACATTCGCCGCCTCGTCGCGCGCGCCGCTGCGCGCCCGTTTCCGCCTGACCCGCTGGCTCGCCGCCAGCTGCGCCGCGCTCTCGATCGCCGCGCCGGCCTTCGCCCAGACCGCCAAGGTGCAAGTGGTGGCCGCCGAGAATTTCTACGGCGACGTGGTCAAGCAGATCGGCGGGGCGAACGTCGTCGTGTCCAGCATCCTCAGCAATCCTGATCAGGATCCGCACCTGTTCGAAGCCAGCCCGAAGACGGCGCGCGCGCTCCAGCACGCGAACCTGGTGATCTACAACGGCGCGGCCTACGATCCGTGGATGGACAAGCTGCTGTCGGCCTCGAAGAACGCCAAGCGCAAGACCATCGTGGTGGCCGATCTGGTCGGCAAGAAGGCCGGCGACAACCCGCATCTCTGGTACGATCCCGCCACCATGCCGGCGGCCGCGAAGGCGATCGACGCGGCGCTGTCGGAAGCCGATCCGGCCCACAAGGCCCAGTACGACGCGAACCTCGCCAGCTTCCTCGCCTCGCTCAAGCCGATCGACGCGAAGGTCGCCGCGCTGCGCGCGCAGTACAAGGGCGTGCCGGTCACGGCCACCGAGCCGGTGTTCGGCTACATGTCGGACGCGATCGGCCTCGACATGCGCAACCTGAGCTTCCAGCTCGCCACCATGAACGACACGGAAGCGAGCGCGTCGGACATCGCCGCGTTCGAGAGCGATCTGCGCAACCGCAAGGTGAAGGCGCTGATCTACAACAGCCAGGCCGAGGAGCCGATGACGAAGCGGATGCTGAAGATCGCGAAGGACGCCTCGGTGCCCACCTTCAGCGTCACGGAGACGGAACCGGCCGGCAAGAACTTCCAGCAGTGGATGCTCACGCAGCTCGATGCGCTGAGCGCCGCGCTGGCCAAACATTGATTCCATGATCCTTTCCCAACCCGCGCTCGCACTCGATCGCGTCACGCTCGAACTGGGCGGACGCACGATCCTGCGCGACGTGAGCCTGACCGTGGGCGCCGGCGAATTCGTCGGCGTGCTCGGTCCGAACGGCGCCGGCAAGACCACCTTGATGCGCGCCGTGCTCGGCCTCGTGCCGGCCGCGCAGGGCGCGATTTCGGTGGCCGGCGCGCCGGTGGCGCGCGGCAATCCCGCCATCGGCTACATGCCGCAGATCCGCAGCGCGCTGGCCGGGCGCCGCGTGCGCGGCTACGATTTCGTCGCGATGGCCGCCGACGGCCATCGCTGGGGCCTGCCGAGCCCGAGCCGCGACACGCGCGCCGACGTGGCGCGCGTGCTCGACCTGGTCGGCGCCACGGCGCTCGCGCAGCGCCCGCTGTTCGAGTTGTCGGGCGGCGAGCGCCAGCGCCTGCTGCTCGCGCAATGCCTGCTCGGCGCGCCGAAGCTGCTGCTGCTCGACGAGCCGCTGATCAGCCTCGACCCGCACCACCAGCGCGGCGTGGTCGAACTGGTGCGGCGTGTGCAGCAGGAGCTCGGCATCACCGTGCTGTTCTCCGCGCACGAACTGAATCCGCTGCTCAACGCGCTCGACCGCGTGCTCTACCTCGGCAACGGCACGGCCGCGCTCGGCACGGTCGACGAGGTCATCACCAAGCCGGTGCTGTCGCGCCTGTACGGCTCGCCGATCGACGTGATGCGCGTGAACGGCCGCATCTTCGTGATGTCGGGCGACGTCGAGGTGGAAAAACACGATCACGGACACGAGGACGAAGGCGGGCACGGCCATTCGCACTCGCATGGCGGCCACGGCCACCACGCTCATTCGCACGACGGACACCAGCACGATGTTTGAATACGAATTCATGGTCAACGCGTTCATCGCGTCGGGCATCGTCGCGGTGCTGGCCGGCGTGGTGGGCTATTTCCTCGTGATGCGCGGGCAGACCTTCGCCGGCCATGCGCTCTCGCATGTGGGCTTCACCGGCGCGACCGGCGCGGTGCTGCTCGGCGTGTCGCCGATCTGGGGCATGGTGGGCTTCACGCTCGCGGCCGGCGTGGCGATGGGCGCGCTCGGCGAACGGCTCGCGGGCCGCGACGTGGCGATCGGCGTGACGCTGTCGCTCGCGCTCGGCGCGGGGCTGCTGTTCCTGCATTTCTACACGAGCTACGCCACCCAGGTCACGGCGCTGCTGTTCGGCAACGTGCTAGGCGTGAGCCACGACACGCTGATGGTGCTGGCCGGCATCGGCGCGGTCAGCCTGATCGCGCTGGCCGCGATCCTGCGTCCGTTGATGTTCGCCTCGCTGCAACCCGAGCTGGCCGAGGCCAAGGGCGTGTCGCTGCGCCTCGTGTCGGTGCTGTTCCTGGCCATTTGCGCGCTGGCCGTGGCGGCCTGCACGCAGATCGTCGGCGTGCTGCTGGTGTTCACGCTGCTGGTCGGCCCGGCCGCCGCCGCGCAGAACCTCAGCACGCGGCTGTCCACCGGCGTCGCGCTCGCGGCGCTGCTCGCGCTCGGCGAAGCCTGGTTCGGCGTGACGCTCGCCTACTACACCGACTGGCCCACCAGCTTCTGGATCACGGCGCTGTCGGCGCTGGCCTACGCGGCGAGCCTGCTGGGGCGGCATCGCGCGGTCGCCTGACCGCGTAGCGCGCCACCGTCTGCCCGCCGCGCACCGAACGTCGCGGCGCATGAAAAAAAGCCCGCGGCACGAGCGATCGTGCCGCGGGCTTTGTCTTTCCGACGTACCGGTGGCTTATTCGGCCAGCAGCGTCTTCGCGTGATGCGCGATGTGATCGGCGATGAACGTCGAGATGAAGTAGTAGCCGTGATCGTAGCCTTCGTGGCTGCGCAGCGTGACCGGCTGCTCGGCCTCGCGGCACGCGGCCTCGAACAGATCGGGATTGAGCTGGTTCGCCAGGAATTGATCCGCCAGGCCCTGATCGATCAGGATGCCGTCGGCATAGCGCGGCGCATCGCTGCGCGCCACCAGCTCGGTGGCGTCGTGCTCCTTCCACGCCTCGCGATCGTCGCCGAGATAGCCGGCGAACGCCTTCTCGCCCCACGGGCAGCGCGTCGGCGCGGCGATCGGCGCGAACGCCGACACCGAACGCCACACGCCCGGATGCCGCAACGCCAGCGTCAGCGCGCCGTGACCGCCCATCGAGTGGCCGAAGATGCCGAGCCGCGTGCCGTCGATCGGCAGCGCGCCGAGCACCAGCGCGCGCAACTCCTCGACGATGTAGCTCTCCATCTTGTAATGCTTCGCCCACGGCTCGGCGGTGGCGTCGAGATAGAAGCCCGCGCCCACCCCGAAATCCCACGCGTCGGCTTCGCCCGGCACGCCCGCGCCGCGCGGGCTCGTGTCGGGCGTGATCAGCGCGATGCCGTGCTCGGCCGCGAACCGCTGCGCGCCGGCCTTGATCATGAAGGTTTCCTCGGTGCAGGTCAGGCCCGCGAGGAAGAACAGCGCCGGCACGCGTGCCTCGTCGTGCACCGCCGCGGGCGGCAGGTACACCGAGAACTTCATCGGCAGGCCGATGGTGGAGGAATCGTGGCGATAGAAGCGCTGCTCGCCGCCGAAGGCGGCATGCGACGAAACGAGTTCGAACATGGTCGCGGCCTCGCGGATCAGTACAGCACGACGGAGCGGATCGACTCGCCCTTCTTCATCAGGTCGAAGCCCTCGTTGATCTTGTCGAGCGGCATCGTGTGCGTGATCAGGTCGTCGATGTTGAGCTTGCCTTCCATGTACCAGTCGACGATCTTCGGCACGTCGGTGCGGCCGCGCGCGCCGCCGAACGCCGAACCCTTCCATTCGCGGCCCGTGACGAGCTGGAACGGACGCGTGCTGATTTCCTGCCCCGCCGCCGCCACGCCGATGATGAACGACTGGCCCCAACCCTTGTGCGTGCACTCGAGCGCCTGGCGCATGGTGGTGACGTTGCCGATGCACTCGAACGAGTAGTCGGCGCCGCCGTCGGTCAGCTGGACGATGTGATCGACCACGTTCTCGACGTCCTTCGGGTTGATGAAGTGCGTCATGCCGAACTTCTTCGCCAGCTCGACGCGCGCCGGGTTGATGTCGACGCCGATGATCTTGTCGGCGCCCACCATCTTCGCGCCCTGGATCACGTTCAGGCCGATGCCGCCCAGGCCGAACACCACCACGTTGGCGCCCGCCTCGACCTTGGCCGAGTAGACGACCGCGCCCACGCCGGTGGTCACGCCGCAGCCGATGTAGCAGACCTTGTCGAACGGAGCATCCTCGCGGATCTTCGCCACGGCGATTTCAGGCACCACGATGTAGTTCGAGAACGTGGACGTGCCCATGTAGTGGAAGATCGGCTTGCCGTCGATCGAGAAGCGCGAGGTGGCGTCGGGCATCAGGCCCTTGCCCTGCGTGGCGCGGATCTTCTGGCAGAGGTTGGTCTTGCGCGACAGGCAGAACTTGCACTCGCGGCATTCCGGCGTGTAGAGCGGGATCACGTGATCGCCCTTGCGCACCGTGCCGACGCCGGGGCCGACATCCACCACCACGCCCGCGCCTTCATGGCCGAGGATCGCCGGGAAGATGCCTTCCGGATCGGCGCCCGACATCGTGTAGTAATCGGTGTGGCAGATCCCCGTCGCCTTCACCTCGATCAGCACCTCGCCCGCGCGCGGGCCGGCCAGATCCACTTCCTCGATCGTCAGCGGCGCACCGGCCTTCCATGCAATCGCGGCTTTCGTCTTCATCGTTGCTGCTCCTTGTCGGTGGTGTTGCGCGCCGCGCGCGACGCGCAACGGGCGGCAACTGGGGATTCCTTGTCCGGGCGCGACACGCGCTTACCCCGCGGCGCGGCCGGAACCAGCCGGAAGTGTAAACGCCCATTGCCAAAACCGGCATGGCGTCACGCGACGAATCGATGTCGCGCCGCGCCGCCCGGCGGCATCGACATCGAACGCAGAAAAGTGCACCGGCCGCCGCCGCGCGAAAAATGGTCCGGCCCCGTGAAAATCCGCGCCGGTCGGGGTTTACCCATCCGGTCGGGGCGACGGCGCAAAAACCCTCTATTCGGCAGCCGGGATACAGACCATAACCATGGCGATATTTGGCGACAGCGTCACGCGGTTTTTGACTGGATATAAATTCCGTGAATCCCACTCCAGCCGCCCATCCATCATGATTTCCCCGCATCCACTAGCGAAAATCGCATATCCCGCCTGCAAATCGGGGAATAGCGCCCAGTGCTCTTGTTGGCGTCCGGCGATCCGCATAACGTCACACCACACCGACAACACGATCATGGAGTGAGACAGATGCAATCGAACACGGTCCATCCGTGCGACGAAATCCTGCCCGCCGGCAAGCTCGTCACGCTGGGTCTGCAACACGTTCTGGTGATGTATGCGGGCGCCGTCGCCGTACCGCTCATCATCGGCAGCGCCCTGAAGCTGCCGAAGGATCAGGTGGCGTTCCTGATCAGCGCCGACCTGTTCGCGTGCGGCATCGCGACGCTGATCCAGACGCTCGGCGTGTGGATCTTCGGCATCCGCCTGCCGGTCATCATGGGCTGCACGTTCGCCTCGGTCGGCCCGCTGGTGGCGATCGGCACCAATCCGAGCCTCGGCATCCTCGACGTGTTCGGCTCGACCATCGCGGCCGGCGTGATCGGCATCGTGATCGCGCCGGTGATCGGCAAGCTGCTGCGATTCTTCCCGCCGGTGGTGGTCGGCACGGTGATCGCCGTGATCGGGCTGTCGCTGATGGGCGTCGGCATCAACTGGGCGGCCGGCGGCGTGGGCAACCCCGAATACGGCAACCCGCTGTTCCTCGGCCTGTCGCTGCTGGTGCTGGTGCTGATCCTGCTGATCAACAAGTTCGGCCGCGGCTTCGTCGCGAACATCGCGGTGCTGCTCGGCATCGTGGCGGGCTTCGCGATCGCGCTGGCGCTCGGCCGCGTCGATCTCGACGGCGTCACCGCCGCGCCGTGGGTCGGCTTCGTGATGCCGTTCCACTTCGGCCTGCCGCACTTCGACACGCTCTCGATCGCAACCATGGTGATCGTGATGTTCGTCACGTTCATCGAATCGACCGGCATGTTCCTCGCGGTCGGCGACATGGTCGACCGGCCGGTGGATCAGCAGGCGCTGGTGCGCGGCCTGCGCGTGGACGGGCTCGGCACGCTGATCGGCGGCATCTTCAACTCGTTCCCGCATACCTCGTTCTCGCAGAACGTCGGGCTGGTCGGCGTGACGGGCGTGAAGAGCCGCTTCGTGTGCGTGACGGGCGGCGTGATCCTCGTGCTGCTCGGGCTGTTCCCGAAGATGGCGCAGATCGTCGCCTCGGTGCCGGCCTTCGTGCTCGGCGGCGCCGGCATCGTGATGTTCGGGATGGTGGCCGCCAACGGCGTGAAGACGCTGTCGCGCGTCGATTTCGTCGGCAACCACAACAACCTGTTCATCGTCGCCGTCAGCATCGGGCTGGGGCTCGTGCCGGTGGTGTCGCCGCACTTCTTCGCGAAGCTGCCGAGCGCGCTCGCGCCGATCCTGCACAGCGGCATCCTGCTCGCGTCGGTATCGGCCGTGATCCTCAACGTGGTGTTCAACGGCGTGCGCAGCGAGAAGCAGGCGGAATCCGAAATTCGCCGCGCCGGCCATGATCTCGAACGGCGCACGGCCGGCCTGCACTGAACGTCACGCGTTCCGCCGTTCGAATGAAAACGCCCGGTCCAGACCGGGCGTTTTTTGTTGGTGGAGCCGCGATGAAACCGTGCGCCGCCGCCATGAAAAACGCCCCGGAGGCCGTGAGGCTTCCGGGGCGTTGTGCTGGCTGCGAGCGAATCCGGCTAACGCCGCTTTCAGCCCGCCGTGGCTTGCGACGCCGGCGCAGCGGGGGCCGCCACCGGTTTGCTGTAGTCGACGGGCGCATCGGCTTCGCGTGGCTGATCGCCGGTCTGCTCGATCCAGCCGCCGCCCAGCGCGCGGTACAGATCCACGAGGTTGGTCCAGCGCGCCAGACGCGCCGAGATCAGCGTGGTTTGTGCCGTGTACAGATCGGTTTGCGCCGTCAGCACCGTCAGGTAGCTGTCCACGCCGTTCTTGTAGCGCAGGTCGGACAGATCGTAACGGCGCTGCTGCGCCGCCTCGTTGCGCGCCAGCGCCGCGATCTGCTGATCGTAGGTGCCGCGTGCAGCAAGGCCATCCGACACTTCGCGGAACGCCGACTGGATCGCCTTCTCGTAGTTCGCGATCTCGATGCGCTTCTGCACGTGCGCCAGGTCGAGGTTCGCGATGTTCGAGCCGCCCTCGAAGATCGGCAGCGCGATGTTCGGCGCGAACGACCACGCCGCCGTGCCGGCCTTGAACAGGCCACCCAGCGTCGGGCTCGCCGTGCCGAACGCGGCCGTCAGCGAGATCTTCGGGAAGAACGCCGCACGCGCCGCGCCGATGTTCGCGTTGGCCGCGCGCAAGGTTTGCTCGGCCTCCATGATGTCGGGGCGGCGCGTCAGCAGATCCGACGGCAAACCGGCCGGAATGTCGGTCAGCAGGTTCTGGTTGTCGAGCGGCAGGCCGGCCGGCAGATCGTCGGGCAGCGGCTCGCCGATCAGCAGCACCAGCGCGTTCACGGCTTGCGCGCGTGCACGGGCTTGCGCCTGCTGGTTCGCCAGCGCCTGTTCGACCACCGTCTGCGCCTGGCGCAGATCCAGTTCCGAGCCCGTGCCGTTGTCGAACTGCAGCTTCGTCAGGTTGTACGACGATTGCGCGTTCTTCAGCGTGTCTTCCGTGACCTTCAGCAGGTCGTCGGTCGATTGCAGCGTCAGATACTGATCGGCCACCTGCGAGACGAGCGAGATTTCCGACGCCTTGCGCGCCTGAGCCGTCGACAGGTATTGCGCCAGCGCCTGATCCTTCAGGCTCTGGATCCGGCCGAACAGATCGAGCTCCCACGACGCCGACAGGCCGACGTTGTAGGTGCGCGTGATCAGCGGCGCACGGGTGGTCGACACGCCGGCCGGCAGCCGCTGGATCGAGCCGGTGCCGGTGCCGTCGAGCGTCGGCAGCAGTTCGGCGCGCGTGATCTGATACTGCGCGCGCGCCGCCTCGATGTTCAGCACCGACACACGCAAGTCGCGGTTGTTCTTCAGCGCGATCTCGATCAGTTGCTGCAGGCGCGGATCGGCGAAGAAATTGCGCCAGCCGATGTCCGGCGCCGCCTGGCCCTGGGCGCTGCGCGCGCCGTTCGCGCCCGGCTGCGTCGCGTAGACGCCGTCGGACGGGAACGCACCCGACACGGGCGCATCGGGACGCTTGTAATGCGGCGCCATCGTGCAGCCCGAAGCGACGAGCGCAAACGCCATTGCCGTCAAAACGATTTTTCGCATGGTCATCAATGTTCCTGGTTGCCGCCTTCTTGCGTGCGATGCGCGTGCGCCTGCGCGAGACGCAGTGCCTCGTCCGGATCTTCCTTCTCGCCGCCGAAGACCGAACGCACCTTCACGAAGAACATCGGGATCATGAAGATCGCGAGGAAAGTCGCGGTCAGCATCCCGCCGATCACGCCGGTGCCGATCGCGTGCTGGCTGGCCGAGCCCGCGCCGTTGCTGATCGCGAGCGGCAGCACGCCGAGAATGAACGCCAGCGACGTCATCAGAATCGGACGCAGCCGCAGCCGCGCCGCTTCCAGCGCCGCCTCGACCGGCCCCATCTTCTCGCCGACCTGCAACTCACGTGCGAACTCCACGATCAGAATCGCGTTCTTCGCCGACAGGCCCACCGTGGTCAACAAGCCGACCTGGAAGAACACGTCGTTCTCGAGCCCGCGCAGCGTGGCCGCCAGCAGTGCGCCGATCACGCCGAGCGGCACCACCATGATCACCGAGAACGGGATCGACCAGCTTTCGTACAGCGCCGCCAGACACAGGAACACCACCAGGATCGAGATCGCGTAGAGGATCGGCGCCTGCGAACCCGATTGCAGTTCCTGATACGACAGCCCCGTCCACGAATAGCCGATACCGTTCGGCAGCTTCGCCGCGAGGTTCGACATCGCCGTCATCGCCTGGCCGGTACTCTTGCCCGCCGATGCCTGGCCCTGGATTTCCATCGCCGAGATACCGTTGTAGCGCTCGAGCTTCGGCGAACCGTAGGTCCAGTGGCCCGAGGCGAACGCGCCGAACGGCACCATCCCGCCCGAGCCGTTGCGCACGTACCAGATGTTCAGATCTTCCGGCGTGGCGCGGAACGGCGCGTCGGCCATCACGTACACCTTCTTGATACGACCGTCCGTATCGAGGAAGTTGTTGACGTACTGCGAGGCCCACGCGATCGAGAAGGTCTGGTCGATCGAGGATGCCGTCACGCCGAGCGCATTGGCCTTCTCGCGATCGATGTCGATCTTGTACTGCGGCGTGTCGTTCAGGCCGTTCGGACGCACGCCTTGCAGCGTCGGATCCTTCGCAGCCATGCCGAGCAACTGGTTGCGCGCCGCCATCAACGCGTCGTGGCCGAGGCCCGCGTTGTCGGTCAGCTCGAAGTCGAAGCCGGCTGCCGTGCCCAGTTCCGGAATCGACGGCGGGTTGAACGGAATGACGATCGCATCCTTGTAGCCGCTGTAACGCGCGAACATCCGCCCGATCAGCGCCTGCACCTTCTGGTTGGAATCGGTCCGCTGCGCGTAATCCTTCAGCTTGACGAACACGAGGCCCGAGTTCTGGCCGCGGCCGGCGAAGCTGAAGCCGTTCACGGTGAACGCCGACTCGACGATGCTCTTTTCGTCGTTGAGCACGTAGTCGGAGATGTTCTTCAGCGTGCGCGCGGTGGTTTCCTGTGTGGAACCCGACGGCGTCTGCACGATCACGAACATCAGGCCCTGATCCTCATCGGGCAGGAACGACTTCGGCAGGCGCACGAACAGGAAACCGACACCGACGATCACCGCCAGATAGATGATCAGCCAGCGGCCCGAGCGCTTGATCACGTGGTGCACGCCCGTGTGGTACTTGTCGCGGCTGCGGTTGAAGTTGCGGTTGAACCAGCCGAAGAAGCCCTTCTTCTCTTCGTGATGGCCCTGCGGAATCGGCTTGAGGATGGTCGCGCACAAGGCCGGCGTCAGAATCAACGCCACCAGCACCGACAGCACCATCGCCGACACGATCGTCAGCGAGAACTGACGATAGATCGCGCCGACCGAACCGCCCGAGAACGCCACCGGCACGAACACCGCGGACAGCACCAGCGCCACGCCCACCAGCGCGCCGGTGATCTGGCCCATCGCCTTCTTGGTGGCCTCCTTCGGTGAAAGCCCCTCCTCCGACATCACGCGTTCGACGTTCTCCACCACCACGATCGCATCGTCCACCAGCAGGCCGATCGCGAGCACGAGGCCGAACATCGACAGCGTGTTGATCGAGAAGCCCACCGCCGACATGATCGCGAACGTGCCGAGCAGCACCACCGGCACGGCGATCGTCGGGATGATCGTGGCCCGCAGGTTCTGCAGGAACAGATACATCACGAGGAACACCAGCACGATGCCTTCGAGCAGTGTCTTGACCACTTCCTCGATCGACAGGCGCACGAACGGCGTCGTGTCGTACGGGTAGTGCACCACCATCCCGTGCGGGAAGTACTTCGACAGTTCGTCGATCTTCGCGCGCACCGCGCTGGCCGTTTGCAGCGCGTTGGCGTTGGTCGCGAGCTGAATGCCGAGACCGGCCGTCGGCTGGCCGTTGTACTTCGTGTCGAAGTTGTAGTTTTCGCCGCCGAGGCTCAGCTTCGCGACATCCTTCAGCCGAACCTGCGAGCCATCCTGATTGACCTTCAGCAGGATGTTGCCGAACTGCTCCGGCGTCTGCAGCAGCGTCTGCTCGGTGATGGTGGCCTGCAGCACCGTGCCCGGCACCGCCGGCGTGCCGCCGATCTGGCCGCCCGCGATCTGCACGTTCTGCGAGGTGATCGCGCTGGTCACATCGACCGGCGTGAGGCTGTAGTTGGTGAGCTTGGTCGGATCGAGCCAGATCCGCATCGCGTACTGCGAGCCGAACAGCGTGACGGTACCGACGCCGTTCAGACGGCTGACCGGATCCTCCACGTGCGAAGCCACGTAGTTGGCGAGGTCGTACTTGTTCATGCTGCCGTCTTCGGACACGAACGCGAGCACCAGCAGGAAGCTGCTGCTCGACTTCGTGACTTTCAGACCGAGCTGCTGCACGACCTGCGGCAGAATCGGCGTCGCGAGCGACAGCTTGTTCTGCACCTGCACCTGCGCGATGTCCGGATTGGTGCCGGCCGCGAACGTCAGCGTGATGGTCGACGTACCCGAATCGTCACTCGTCGAGGACATGTACAGGAAGTTGTCGAGACCGCTCATCTGCTGCTCGATCACCTGCGTGACCGTGTCCTCGACCGTTTTCGCCGAGGCGCCCGGGTAGGTCGCGGAGATCTGGATCGACGGCGGCGCGATCGTCGGATATTGCGCGATCGGCAGCGTGAAGATCGCCGCGATGCCCGCCAGCATCAGGATGATGGCGATCACCCACGCGAAAATCGGGCGATCGATAAAAAACTTTGCCATGAAACAGGCCCCCTGTGATTACGCGCCCGAAGCCGCGGTCGCACTCGCTGCCGAACCGGCAGCCGCGCTGGCCGGCTTGGCCGCCGACGCACCCGATGCGCCCGATGCCGCGCCCTGGTCGGCCGCCGCGCTCGGCAGGCTGCTCGGATCGGCGCCGCCGTTCTGGTTCGGCGGCAATTGCGCCGCGACCGGCTTGACCGTCATGCCCGGCTGGACCTTGCCCACGCCCTGCACAATCACGCGGTCGCCCGTTTGCAGGCCGCCTTCGACCACCCAGTCCTGACCGTAGGTGCCCGAAGTCGTCAGCACGCGCGAGACGATCTTGTTGTCCGCGCCGACCACCAGCGCCGTCGGCTGCCCCTTCGGATCGTGCTGGACGCCGATCTGCGGCACCAGGAACGCGTTGTCGTTGGTGCCTTCCTCGATGCGCGCACGCACGAACATGCCCGGCAGCAGCACGCGGTTCGGGTTCGGGAAGATCGCGCGGATCGTGACCGAGCCGGTGGTCTGATCGACCGTCACGTCGGTGAACTGAAGCTTGCCCTCGAGCGGGTACGTCTTGCCGTCTTCGAGCACCAGCTTGACCTTGGCCGCGTTCGGGCCGGCCGTCTTGATCCGGCCGCTCTGGATGTCCTGGCGCAGCTTCAGGCCGTCGAGGCTCGATTGCGTGAGATCGACGTACATCGGATCGATCTGCTGGATGGTGGACAGCAGCGTGGCCGCGCTGGCCTGCACATAGGCGCCCGGCGTGACCTGCGAGATGCCGATGCGGCCCGTGATGGGCGAGAGCACGTCGGTATAGCCGAGGTTGATCTGCGCGGTATCGACGGCGGCCTTGCCCGACGCGACGTCGGCGGCGGCCTGGCCGGCCGAGGCGACGGCGTTGTCGTAATCCTGCTTGCTGACCGCGTTCGCGGCCACCAGCACCTTGTAGCGCGCGGCCTGCGCGTTGACCGAGGCGAGGTTCGCCTGGGCCTTGGCCAGCGTGGCCTTGGCGCTGTTCAACGTGGCGATGTACGGGGCCGGATCGATCTTGTAAAGACGCTGGCCCGCCTTCACATCACCGCCTTCGGTGAATTCGCGGCGCAGCACGATGCCGTCGACCCGCGCCCGCACCTGGGCGACCAGGAACGCATTGGTGCGGCCCGGCAGTTCCGAGACGACCGGCACGGATTGCGGCTGGACCGTCACGACGCCGACTTCCGGCGTCTGCTGTGGCGGGGCCGATTGTTTTTGTCCGCAGGCGGCAAGGAAGACTGCAGCCGCAGCGACACTGATTAAGCGGTATGGAACCCGTTCGACGCGCATGGAACGACCTCATTTGTAACAAAAGAAGTAAGTGCTTGGCCTGGGGCCGCGACACGAATGCGCCGTGAGGCGCCGATCGAACACACCAGAGATGCAGGACTACGAATACGACAACGACGACAACGGCACGCAAGCCGCCGTGCCGGGACACGCCGCGACGAACGCGACGCGATACGGGAGGGAAATCAGCAGAAAGGGATATTAACTGATTGCCACGAGGGTATTCGATCTACTGCTTGGGTACTTCGATCGTGGGTGGTATTGTATATACGTTCGTGTATGTATGTAAAAGACGTTCATGAACAATACAAATTCTTACAAATTACCGACGATTACGAACGCAAGTTCACACTCGATTTCTCGCGCCGGGTGACATCGTCGGCGCCGACATTCCATACAGGCTCCCGCCATGGTCAGACGTACCAAAGAGGAAGCGCTTGCGACCCGCAACAGCATCCTCGACGCCGCCGAACAGGTTTTTTTCGAGAAAGGTGTCTCGCACACCACGCTCGCCGATATCGCCCAGCACGCGGGCGTGACGCGCGGCGCGATCTACTGGCACTTCGCCAACAAGAGCGAGCTGTTCGATGCGATGTTCGACCGTGTGTTCCTGCCGATCGACGAACTGAAGGCGACCTCCGACAAGCCGCGCGCCGATCCGCTCGGGCGCATCCGCAAGATCCTGGTGTGGTGTCTGCTGGGCGTGAAGCGCGATTCGCAGCTGCGACGCGTGTTCAGCATCCTGTTCATGAAGTGCGAATACGTGGCCGACCTCGAACCGCTGCTGCAGCGCAATCGCGCCGGCATGTCGGAGGCGCTGCACAACATCGAGGGCGATCTGAAGCAGGCCGTCGCCAACGGCGAATTGCCGGCCGATCTCGATACCTGGCGCGCGACGCTGATGCTGCACACGCTGGTCAGCGGCTTCGTGCGCGACATGCTGATGCTGCCCGACGAAATCGATGCCGAGCAGCACGCGGAGCCGCTCGTCGACGGCGTGTTCGACATGCTGCGGCTCAGCCCGTCGCTGCGGCGCGCGCCGTCCGCCTGAGTTCCCCTGCCCCGCTGGAAACGCCGCCTCGCGATGCGGCGGCGGCCCGGCCTGCTAGTCGAGCCAGCGCGCCAGCGCGAGCGCCACGATCACCACCGCCACCACTGCAAGCCACACCCACGGCGGCACGGCCACGCCGAAGCCGGAACCGGACTCGGGCGACAACGCCCGGCGCCCGGGCAACGCGCCGCCGAACCCCGATTGCGCACGCGCGCGCCGCAACGCGGACGACAGCCCGTCGGGCCGCCTGAACACGTGACGGCGGCGCAGCCCGGTGGTCGCCCGGTTCGGCGCGAGGCCGTGCCGGGCCAGCAGGCTGGCGCTGAATTCGTTGAAGAAATCGTCGGCGAAGCGCAGCAGGCCCTCTTCGATCTGCCGGTAGCGCAGTTCGGCCAGCGGGCCGGCCGCGGTCGCGCGGATGGCGTAATGGATGCGGGTGGACACGGCCTCGCCGCTGCGATGAGTGCCGAGACGCACCTCGAACTGGCCGCGCAACACGCCGCCGCCGTCGGTGCGGGCGATGAACAGCAGCGTGCGGCGGGGCCGATGGCCGGCCGCCGGCGGCTGGAGATGCACGCGCACCGTGTAGCGCGCGCGCAGCGGACCGAACGGCACGGTCAGCGCGAGCGAGTAATCGTCGGCGGAAAGCCGGGTCAGCGCCTCGCAATGCTCGGCACTCGCCCGCAACAGCGCGAGATCCTGCAACGCCGCCCAGACGTCCGACGGCGCAAGCGGAATGCGCAGCGCGTCGTTCAGCTCCATGCCTCTCCCCGATTTCGCGGTCGCGCCGCGCCACCCTGCGATGCCGTCGTGCCGGCGACGGTCGAAAAAAAACCACGGCCCGAGCCGTGGTTTTCATTATCTAGTAAATGCAACGATTGCGCGCAAGGTTCGCGGCTCGCAGGCCGCCGCCGTTGCGCGCGCGTCGCGCTTACTTCGAGGCCCAGGTGAAGGCCGTCTTGGCGCCGCCCTTGGCCGGCACGTTGACGCTGTGCGTCTGCACCTTGCCGTTGTAATCGGCGGTCACCTTGTACGAGCCGGGCTTCAGGCGCACCAGCATGTACGGGCCGCGCGTGTCGGCCTTCAGCGCTTCGCCGCCATGGCCCGAAATCGAGACGTGCACGCCCGACAGGTATTCGCCGCCGGCGCCCGTGAAGCGCATCGACAGCGGCCATTGATGCTCGGCCTGCTGGAATGCGTGGGATTCGTCGAGGCCGACGCCGCCCGACACGTAGCTCACCTCGCCCTGTTGCTGGACGTCGGGCAGCGCGGACTGCGCATAGGCGCCGCCGACCAGACCGAATGCCAGAGCGGCGGCGAGCAGGAACTTCGAAATGTGTTGTTGTTGCATGGTTAGTCTCCTTCCTTGCAAAAAAGGAACGGCGGCACCCCGGGCACCACCGTGAATCCGGGCCTTTCACCCGATCGGGCGCTATACCAGCAAAAATCGCGCCAGATGCTTGCTTCGCTCGGTCAGCTCAGATCGACCGGCACGAAAATCTGCGCGTTGTCGCGCTGGATCAGCAGCGCCAGGCTGTTGCCCGCGCTCTTGACCGCATCGCGCAACTGCTCGGGGCTCGTGACCGGCCGGCCGTTGACCGCCAGGATCACGTCGCCGGGCTGCACGCCGGCGTTGGCGGCCGGCCCGGTGGCCTGCTGCACCATCAGGCCGTGCGTGAGCGAGGTGCCGGCGCGCTCCTGCGGGCTCAACTGCCGCACCGCGACGCCGAGGCGGCCCTGTTCGGCCGGTTCGTCGTTGCTGGCGGTCTGCTGGCTGTCCGTCAGCGAGGCGAGCGTGACCGTGACGTCCTTGCGCGACTTGTCGCGCCAGATCTGCAGATCGGCCTTGGTGCCCGGCTTCAGGCTGGCGATCTGGCCCGGCAGCATCGTCGAATCCTGCACCGGCGTGCCGTTCACGGACAGGATCACATCGCCCGGCTGGAGGCCCGCCTTGGCGGCCGGCCCCTTCGGATCGACCGAGCTGACCAGCGCACCGTCCGGCTTCTGCAGCCCGAACGAGCTGGCGAGCGTCTGGTCGAGGCCCTGCACCGCCACGCCGAGACGGCCGCGGCTCACGTGGCCCGTCTTCACCAGCTCGTCCTTGACCTTGATCGCCTCGTTGATCGGAATCGCGAACGACAGGCCCTGGAAGCCGCCCGTCTGCGAATAGATCATCGAGTTGATGCCGATCACCTCGCCCTGCAGATTGAACAGCGGGCCGCCCGAGTTGCCCGGGTTGACCGGCACGTCGGTCTGGATGAACGGCGTGTAGTTCTCGTCCGGCAACGCGCGCGACTTGGCGCTGATGATGCCCGACGTCACGGTGTTGTCGAAGCCGTACGGCGAGCCGATCGCCACCACCCACTGGCCGACCTTGCTCTGCTGCGGATCGCCGATCTTGACCACCGGCAGGTTCGACGCGTCGATCTTCAGCACGGCGACGTCGGATTGCTTGTCGGCGCCGATCACCTTCGCACGGTATTCGCGCTTGTCGGTCAGCTTGACGGTGACGACGTTGGCGCCGTCGATCACGTGCGCGTTGGTCAGGATGTAGCCGTCCGGGCTGACGATGAAGCCCGAGCCGAGGCTCGTGCTCGGCTGGTCCTGATCCTGGCCGCCGCCACCGCCCATGCCCGGCACCTGGCCGTAGAAGTGCTTGAAGAACTGGTAGAACGGATCGCTCGGGTCGATCGGCAACTGCTGCGCGCCGCCGCCACCGCCGCGCCGCATCGAGGTCTTCACCACGTGCTTGGCGCTGATGTTCACGACGGCCGGGCCGTAGGTTTCGACCAGCCCCGAGAAATCGGGAATGCCCGTCTTCGCGGCCGCCTCGGCCGGCATCAGCGCGGCGGCCTGCGCCGGCGAGATGATCTGGGGCGGCGCGGCGTGATGCGTGCCGGCGATATACGTTGCGGACAATGCAGCCGCTACGGCCACGACAACGGCGCTGCGCGCCAGGAAACGGGTGTTCATCGTGCTACCTCCTCGTTGTTGATTCGCAGCGTAAAGGCACTGTCTTAAAGGAGGCTTAACCGAAGCAGGGACAGACCGGAGAGCCCCGCCACACGGCCTTCAAATGGCTTTCAGGCCGGACGCGCGGCCGCAAACGCGATCTCGACGAGCAGGCCGCCCGCGGCCGATTCGCCGAGCAGCACGGTGGCGTTCTGCTGCGCGGCCACACGCTTGACGATCGCCAGGCCGAGCCCGCTGCCCGCCACGTCGGTGCGCGCGCGCGCCGACGTGTCGCGGTAGAAACGGTCGAACACGCGCTCGCGCTCGGCGGGCGGAATGCCGGGGCCGCTGTCGGCCACCCGCACCAGCGCGCGGCCGGCCTCGTCGAAGCTCAGCGAGACATCCACGCGGCCGCCCTCGGGCGTGTATTTGACGGCGTTGTCGAGCACGTTGTTGAACAGCACGCGCAGCGCGCCGATATCGCCGTCGACGGTGGCCCGCTGCGCCTCCTCGATACCCAGATCGATGTTGCGCCGCTGCGCGACCACCGCCTGCGCGCTGACGCAATGCGCGAGCACCTCGGTCAGCGCCACCGGTTCGCGCACGGTCGCGCCGTCCGGCTCGGAGCGCGCCAGCGCGAGCAGTTGCTCGGCCAGCCGGGTGGCGCGCGTGACGCCGCTCTGCAGATCGGCGAGCGCCTCGCGGCGGGTTTCGTCGTCCTGCGCGCGCGCCACCAGCTGCGTCTGGATCTGCACGGCCGCGAGCGGCGTGCGCAGTTCGTGCGCCGCATCGGCCACGAACGCCTTCTGCGTGTCGAGCGCGGCGGCGAGCCGCGCGAGCAGCCCGTTCAACGCGTGCACGAGCGGCTGCACTTCCTGCGGCAGCCGCGTGTCGGGCAAGGGGTCGAGCGCTTCCGGCCGGCGCGACTCCACCGCGCGCGTGACGCGCCGCAACGGCCGCATGCCGCGCCCGACGATCATCCAGACGGCCGCGCCGAGAAACGGCAGCAGCAGGATCATCGGCCACACGGTGCGCAGCGCGACGCTGGCCGCGAGCCGGTTGCGCACCGACAGCGGCTGGGCGAGCTGCACGACGTTGTCGCCGACGATCGCGCCATAGACGCGCCACTCGCCGCGATCGGTGTGTTCGGTGGAGAAGCCGAGCTCGGCGCGCGGCGCGATCGGCGCGCGCGGATGCGAGAAGTACATCAGCCCGCCGTTGCGGTTCCAGATCTGGATCACGATGCCTTCGTCGCCCACGTTGGTGCGCGAGCCGAACACCTGCGAGAACGGCTCGGACGGCAGCGCGGCGGCGATTTCCTGGAGCTGGTAGTCGAACAGTTCGTTCGCTTCCGCGAGCGCCTGGCGGTAGATCAGCCAGCCCGCGGCGCCCACGCCCGCGACCACGATCGCGAGCAGCCAGATCAGCAATTGATGGCGAATCGACCTCACGCGCTACGATTCCTTGACGACCATGTAGCCGAGCCCGCGCACGTTGCGGATCAGGTCCGAGCCGAGCTTCTTGCGCAGCGCGTGGATGTAGACCTCGACGGTATTGCTGCCGATCTCCTCGCCCCAGCCGTACATCTTTTCTTCGAGCTGGCTCTTGGAGAGCACCGCGCCCGGCCGCGCCAGCAGCGCCTCCAGCAGCGCGAACTCGCGCGCCGACAGCGCCACCGGCGAGCCGTCGAGCGTGACCTGATGCGATGCGGGATCGAGCGTCAGCGCGCCGTGGCGGATCAGCGATTCGCTGCGGCCCGACTGGCGGCGGATCAGCGCGCGCATGCGGGCGCCCAGTTCGTCGAGATCGAACGGCTTGACGAGGTAATCGTCCGCGCCCGCGTCGAGGCCCTTGACGCGATCGGCGACCGCATCGCGCGCCGTGATGATCAGCACCGGCAGCGCGTGGCCGCGCGAGCGCAGCGTGCGCAGCACGTCCACGCCGTCGCGCTTGGGCAGCCCGAGATCGAGCAGCATCAAGTCGTAGGTTTCGCCGCCGATCGCGGTGAGGGCGGCGTCGCCGTCCTCCACCCAATCCACCGCGAAGCCGTCGGCCTTCAGCGCCTTGCGCACGCCCTCGGCGATCATCGTGTCGTCTTCGACCAGCAGTATTCGCATGCGTCCAACCCTGTATGCGGAAATTCGATGCCGGCCATTGTAGCGCCACGCGCCATGCAATTCGCGAAGCGATTCGAGATGTAATTCGTCGTCCAGGCGGCAAGGCTTGTCTCTACAATGAGCGCTTCCGGCGCCGTCCGCCGGCCCGCACTTCTTGCCCGTCGATGACCCACACGCCCGCCCCGACCGAATTGTTCAGCCCTTCCCGGCGCCTGCGCCGTGCCGCCTTCGTGCTGGTGGCCTGCGCCGCGCTGGCCGCCGCCTCCCCCGG
>NZ_JAAGPF010000085.1 GCF_017104645.1 Burkholderia sp. Ac-20379 | reverse complement strand
TTTTTAAAGAGCATTTCCGAGAGAAGCTTGGCTTCGTTTCGGCGCTGCGTTTTCAGCAGCAGAGAAGCGAGATTATGAAGAACATTTTGAAGCGCGTCAACTACTTTTTTCAGCGCTTCGATCAACAAACTGCATCGATCGAGTCCTTCACCAGTTCAAGGATGCTGCCAACAATCCGGCGCTTTCCTTGTCCTGCCTTGCTTCCCCTCCCGTTCTGCGTTTCCGTCATCGCGAGAGAGGCCGAATTCTAAGGAAGCTTTAGCAGCCGCGCAAGTCTTTTTTAAGAACACTGTTAAAAAAATTCGGGCGCCATGAAAAACGGCGCCCGAATCTCGTTCAGCGATGCTTCGCCGCAGCCATCAAGCGATCGATCGGCACAGCGTCGGCCATCGCCGCGTAGCCCGCGTCACTCGGGTGGACGTCGTCGCCACTGTTATAGCGACGCAGCAGCGCCTGCGGATGCGCCGGGTCGCGCAGCGCGGCGTCGAAATCCACCACGCCGTCGAACGCGCCCGACGTACGGATCCAGCGATTGACCTCGATACGGATCGCCTCGCGCTCGGGCGGCAGCGCGGCCGGCGTCAGCGTCGCGCCGAACAGCGCAATGCCATGCGCATGCGCACTGGCGATCAGGCGGCGGTAACCGTCGATCAGCATCCGCGCGTCCACCTTGGTGTGCGGCGCGTCGCAATCGAGCACCTTGCGCGGCGGCATCGCCTGGAAGTTGATGTCGTTGATACCCACCAGCAGCACGGCCGCCTTCACCCCGGAGCGCGCGAGCACATCGCGCTCGAAGCGCCGCTCGAGCGCCACGCCGTAGCAGGCGGAATCGCTGAGCAGCCGGTTGCCGCTGATCCCCAGATTGACCACTCCCCATTCGCCCGCCCCCGCCGCGCCGAGCCGGCGCACGAAATCGTCCGGCCAGCGTTGGTTGCGGTTGAGGCTGGAGCGCATGCCGTCGGTGATCGAATCTCCCACGGCGACGATCGTGCCCTGCGCCGCCGGGTTGCCCAGGACCGCCAGTTCCGACACCCAGGCCGATTGCGTCAGATGAACCTTGAACGCGTCGCCGCTGCCGTCGGCGGTGTGATCGCCAGGCATCGACACATAGTTGATCTGGTTCGAGACGCGATGCCACGCCGTCATCTTCTGCTCGCCGCGCGTGTAGAGACTGATCGCATACGGCGCGCCGGCCTCGACGCTCAGCGACACCGGATCGCTGTCGCGCTCCTCGCCCGGCGCCAACACCAGGTCGCGCCGCCCGCCAAAGCGCAATTCGGCCAACATCGCCTCGCGCACCGCCGCGCCCCCGGCCGAGCGCGCGATCCGCACCGCGCCAAGCGCCAGCGGCGTGCGGCCATAGGCATTGCTGATCCGCACCCGCACCTGATTGCCGCTCACGCTCGGGTAGACGATCTCGCGCAACGTGCGGTCGGCCAGATCGGGGACTTTATAGAGCGGCGGCGGCGAGGCGAGTTCGGGGATCGGTTGCAGGGCGCTAGCCCAGGCCGCCACCCAGTGCTCGCCGGCCGCATGCGCCGTGCCGGCCCATCCCAGAACAAGACCGGCGACAGCGGCCGATACCCGGCGATAGCGCCCCACCTTACTGCGACGAAAACTCATGATTCGATCAGGCCCGACAGGAAAGATGCCGATTGTGCCCGATAACGCCGCCGTCACACGCAAGGCGCCCATCGGCACGGATCAGCCCATCGCCTGAAAAAATTAATTAACCGACCGGACGGTTGATTTATACTCTGCCTACCCTGCTCCTGCACGAGACGCTTGCCATGTATACGCAATCCCTCGACCTCCCCGGCCAGCCGGCACCGGGCGACACCCCGACGACGGCAACGCCCGACCAGGCGCGCTTCGACGCGGTGATGGCCGCCGACGGCAAGATCGAGCCGCAAGACTGGATGCCCGACGCCTATCGCAAGACGCTGGTGCGCCAGATCTCGCAGCACGCGCACTCCGAGATCGTCGGCATGCTGCCCGAGGGCAACTGGATCACACGCGCGCCGAGCCTCAAGCGCAAGGCGATCCTGCTGGCCAAGGTGCAGGACGAGGCGGGCCACGGCCTCTATCTATATAGCGCGGCCGAAACGCTGGGCGTCTCGCGCGATGCGCTGATCGACGCGCTGCACGCCGGCAAGGCCAAATATTCGAGCATCTTCAATTATCCGACGCCGAGCTGGGCCGACGTCGGCGTGATCGGCTGGCTGGTCGACGGCGCGGCGATCATGAACCAGATCCCGCTGTGCCGCTGCACCTACGGCCCTTACGCGCGCGCCATGATCCGCATCTGCAAGGAGGAATCGTTCCACCAGCGCCAAGGGTTCGACGCCCTGCTCGCGATGATGCGCGGCACCGGCGCGCAGCGCGAGATGGTGCAACAGGCCGTGAACCGCTGGTGGTGGCCGGTGCTGATGATGTTCGGCCCGAGCGATGCCGATTCGGTGCACAGCAGCCAATCGGCGAAATGGGGGATCAAGCGGATCTCGAACGACGATCTGCGCCAGAAGTTCGTCGACGCGGCGGTCGAACAGGCCCGCGTGCTCGGCGTGAGCTTCCCCGACCCCGACCTCAAATGGAACGCCGAACGCGGTCATCACGATTACGGCGCGATCGACTGGGACGCGTTCTGGCGCGTCGTCAACGGCGACGGCCCCTGCAATCGCGAGCGCCTCGCCACGCGCGTGAAGGCGCACGAAGCCGGTGCCTGGGTGCGCGAGGCCGCGATGGCGCACGCCGAAAAAGCCGCGCGTCGCGCCGAACGGCACGCGGCCTGACGCCCGCCCGCGCCCCCGAATTCAGCAACGAGGAGACAGACATGCAAGCCGAATGGCCGATCTGGGAAGTGTTCGTGCGCAGCAAGCAGGGCCTCGATCACAAACACTGCGGCAGCCTGCACGCGGCCGACGCGGCGATGGCGCTGCGCATGGCGCGCGACGTCTACACGCGCCGCCAGGAAGGCGTGAGCATCTGGGTGGTGCCGTCGGCCGCGATCACGGCGTCCGATCCGGGGCAGAAGGCCGAGCTGTTCGAGCCGGCCGGCGACAAGATCTACCGCCATCCGACGTTCTACACGTTGCCCGACGAAGTCGACCACATGTGATGACCATGACGACGACCCCGGCTTTCCACCTCGCCTACGTGCTGCGCCTCGCCGACAGCGCGCTGATCCTCGGTCAACGCAACGCCGAATGGTGCGGGCACGGCCCGATTCTCGAAGAGGACATCGCGCTGACCAACATGAGCCTCGACCTGATCGGCCAGGCGCGGCTGCTCTATGCGCACGCGGCCGATCTCGAACGCGCGCTGAACGGCGCGACACGCACCGAGGACGATTACGCGTTTTTCCGCGCCGAGCGCGACTTCACCAACCTGACGCTGGTGGAGTTGCCGCACTACGGCCCGCTCGCGGGCACCGCGCACGCCGTCAACGATTACGCGGTCACGATCGTGCGCAACTTCCTGTACGCGACGCTGATGCTGCACCTGTGGACCGCGCTCGAAGGCTCGGCCGATCCGCAACTGGCGGCGATCGCGGCGAAGTCGGTCAAGGAGACGCGCTATCACGAGCATCACGCGCGCGAATGGCTGATCCGGTTCGGCGACGGCACCGGCGAATCGCACCGCCGCGCCCAGGCCGCGCTCGATTACCTGCTGCCCTACACGCGCGAGTGCTTCGCGGCCGATGCGGTCGAGCGCGAGGTGGCCGCGGCCGGGATCGCGCCGGCGGCCGATACACTCGAGGCCGCCTGGCGCGCCGACGTCGAAGCGGCGCTGGCCGAGGCCACGCTGATCGCCCCGCCGCCGGTGACGCACGTCACGACCGGCAAGTTCGGCGAGCACTCCGAGCACATGGGCTTCCTGCTCGCGCAGATGCAGAGCCTCGCGCGCCAGCATCCGGGCGCGAGCTGGTAACGATGCGCGCCGCTGCGACCTCACCGGCGACCGACGCCAGCCTCGCCGCGATCCGCGCCGCGCTCGACGCGGTGCCCGACCCGGAAATCCCGGTGGTGTCGATCCGCGAGCTCGGGATCCTGCGCGACGTGCGCCAGGCGGCGGACGGCGTGCTCGACATTGTGATCACGCCGACTTACTCGGGCTGCCCGGCGATGTCGCAGATCGCCGAGGACATCGGCGCCGCGCTCAACGCGATCGGCGCGCCGCCGCACCGCATCGTCACGGTGCTGTCGCCGGCCTGGACCACCGACTGGATGACCGCCGAAGCGCGCGACAAGCTGCGCGCCTACGGCATCGCACCGCCGGTTGGCGCAAGCGGCGGCGATGGCTGCACCACGATGCCCCCTGCCACGCGCGTGATCCGCTTCTCGCCGAAACCAGCCGCGCCGCCAGCCTGCCCGCGCTGCGGCTCGCCGCGCACCGCCCGCCTCGCGCAATTCGGCTCCACGGCCTGCAAGGCGCTCTACCGCTGCCTCGATTGCCGCGAACCCTTCGACTACTTCAAGCCCTATTGAACATGGCGACTCCGCAATTCCATCCGCTGCGCATCCGCGACGTGCAGCCCGAGACGGCCGATGCGGTCACCGTCGCGTTCGAGGTGCCGCCCGAACTGCGCGAACAGTACCGTTTCACGCAGGGCCAATTCGTCACGCTGAAGGCGCAGATCGACGGCGAGGAAACGCGCCGCTCGTATTCGATCTGCGTGGGCACCACCGATTACGAGCGCGACGGCGAACTGCGGATCGGCATCAAGCGCGTGCGCGGTGGGCGGTTTTCGAACTTCGCGTTCGACACGCTGAAGCCGGGCCACACGCTCGACGTGATGACGCCCGACGGCCGCTTCTTCACGCACCTGAACGCCGAACAGGGCCGGCATTACCTGGCGTTCGCGGGCGGCTCGGGCATCACGCCGGTGCTCGCGATCGTCCGCACCACGCTCGAACTGGAGCCGCGCAGCCGCTTCACGCTGATCTACGGCAATCGCAGTGTCGATTCCATCATGTTCGCGGAGGCGCTGGAGGATCTGAAGAACCGGTTCATGGCGCGCTTCGTGCTGCATCACGTGCTGTCCGACGAACAGCAGGAGGCCGCGCTGTTCCACGGCGTGCTCGATCGGGCCCGCTGCGCGGCGTTCCTCGACACGCTGGTGCCGGCGGCCTCGATCGACGAAGCGTTCATCTGCGGCCCGGCGCCGATGATGGATGCCGCCGAGGCGGCGCTCGGCGCGGCCGGCGTGGCGCGCGAGCGAATCCATGTCGAACGTTTCGGCACGCCGTTGCCGCAAGCGGGCGCACCGGCCGTCGAGATCACCGACGCCACGCCGGCCGCCGCGCTGGAGATCGTCATCGACGGCAAGACCCGCAAGCTGCGCCTGCCCTACGCGGGCGCGAGCCTGCTCGACGTGGGCCTGCGCGCCGGGCTGGCGCTGCCGTATGCGTGCAAGGGCGGCGTCTGCTGCACCTGCCGCGCGCGCGTGCTCGAAGGCGAGGTGCGGATGGACAAGAACTACACGCTGGAGGAGCACGAGGTGCGCGACGGTTTCGTGCTGACCTGCCAGTGCCATCCGGTCAGCGACAAGGTGGTGGTCAGCTTCGACGAACGCTGACGCCCGCCGCGGGAATGGGCCGCGATACCGCGCGCGGCGCGGTATCTCGCGACACGGCATCTCGCTTACACTAGGGGCCGCTTTTCGCGGCGGGCCGACGCGCCCGCTCCGGAAGCGGCCCTTTTTCGTTGATCACACGCAGATGAGCACTCTCCACGTCACCCTCGGCGGTTCCGCCGCCGACTCGCTGCGCGCCGCGCTGGCCGCCGCCGGCCGCGCCGATACCGTCATCGACCTCCTCGACGATCTGGCCGTCGGCCCGCTGCGCGGCATCGACGACGCGGCCGAGCCGCGCGCCGCGTTCTGGGAAGCGCTGCTGCCCGGCCCGGCGTTCGACTGGCCCGCGCTGCTGGCGGGCGAGCTGACCAAGCTGTCGCAGCTCGCGGCCGGCGCCGGGATCGCCGCAGTGTAGCGGACGGGCGGCGGCGCGTCGGCAGCCGCGCCCGGCCCGGTGTACCATGGGCGCCCGTTTTCCGCCCCTCGCCACGATGCCTGCCGATTTCGACGCACTCGCCGCCCTGATCCGGGCGCAATTCTCCGAGCTGAGTCCGCAGTTCCAGGTGGGCGCGGCGTTCCTGATCGATCATCCGGACGAAGTGGCGGTGTCGTCGATGCGCAAGGTCGCGCAGCGCGCCGAGGTGCAGCCGGCGTCGCTCGTGCGGCTCGCGCAGCAGTTGGGCTTTCCCGGCTGGAACGAGATGCGCGACCTGTTCGTGGCGCGCGTGCGCACGCGCCCGGCGCCGATGACGCAGCGCGCGCGTTCGCTCGTCAAGCCGGGCGGCAAGGCGGCACTCGCCCACGATCTGCTGGCGGCCCAGCAGCAGAACCTGAGCGGCACCGCCGCGCAGAACGCGCGCGCGCTGGCCGACGCGGCGAAGCTGATCCGCAAGGCGCAGCAGGTGCATGTGGCCGGCTTCCGCTCGTGCTACCCGGTGGCGTTCGGCTTCGTCTACGCGTACCGGCTGTTTCGCCCGACCGTCGCGCTGCTGGCCGGCGTGGCCGGTTCGCTCGACATGGAACTGCGCGCGATCTCGAAGCAGAGCGTGACGGTGATCGTCAGCTTCGCGCCGTACTCGGCCGAGGCCACGCGCGTGGCCACCACGGCGCGCGACCGCGGCAGCAAGGTGGTCGCGATCACCGACAGCGCCGTGTCGCCGATCGCGCTGCTGGCCGACCAGTCGCTGCTGTTCGCGCACGAGAGCCCGTCGTTCTTTCCGTCGCTGGTGGGCGCGCACGCGCTGGCCGAGGCGCTGGTGGCGCAATTGCTGGCGCTCGAGGGCGACGACGCGGTGGCCGCGCTCGCGCGCGCCGAAGCGGACCTGCACGCGCGTGGTGCCTATTCGGCCTGAAACCGGGCATTCGATACCGGTAACCGGCAACAATAATGTGCAGATATTCGAATCGGCTATTTTTCCGCCCGATTGCAGCGCAATAATCGGATCAAAAGATTCTCGATTCATTTAAATAAAACCTTCAAATTCGATCCAATGAGCGCGTTGTAAATGATCGATTCGACAGCTTCGAAATGCTTTACTGGCAAGGCTGACAGGTAGCCGGGCGTATTGCTGGAATCACGCGGATCAAAGCAAAAAAGATTTCTTGTCTCGGTTTATTTTCGTTGATAGTCTGCTGCAAACCGGTAAGCCGTCGGCTAACCGGAAAGCGACTTTCGAGAGGCCGGGTCATGACAACAGCACACGATATTCGCGTCGCGTCGCCGCGCATCGGCGACGTCGTGACGCTCAAAACCGGCGGTCCGCGCATGACCGTCACGTTCGTCGGCGCAGCCTGGCTGACGTGCCAGTGGTTCGATGTCGGCGGCGATTTCTGCCAGGAGCGCTTTGCGTTCGACGCGGTGGTGCGCGAGCCCACCACGATCTCGGCCGGCCGCGCGAGCCTGCGCAGCTTCGGCACGCATGCCGGCTTCGCGTTCTGAGGCGATTCGAGCGATTACGCCGAACCGAACACCACGCGGTATCACGCACGACGCGCCCGGAAACGGGCGCGTCGTCGTTTACGCGGCCGATCGATGCGCGGGACGCCCGATGTTTCGCGGCAAGCAGGCGCAGGCGTCACCGGCCGAGCCGCGCGCGCAATGCGGCGGCTCGGCCGGGCAGGGCCGGATCGTTCGGGTGACGCAGGCGGAATACGCGGACAGGTGACGCGGGGCGAGTGCTACGCAGTCGGGAACGCGGGGTGATCCGTGAGCGGCAACAAGCGACAGCTACTGCGGGTGCGACAGGAACAGCGGACGCGGGGCAATCTCGGCGTCGGCCAGCCGTTCGGCAGGCTTAACGCGATTCCTGCTTTTCGATCCAGGCTTGCTGGAGCGCGACGCGGCGTTGCACGCGGTCGACCAGGCCGGACTGGAACGTGTTCATGCTGATCGAGCGGCGGGTCTGGACGATCTTGCCGGCCAGGTTCTTCGCCGGGTTCGGCAGCCATGCCCAGTACAGCGTCATCAGCCAGCCGATACCGGTCCAGCCGAACAGGGCGTTGAACAGTGCGAGGGTCAGCTTGTCGTGACGGCCGCGACGGTCGGCGATGATCGCCGGCAGAAAGTAGAACGCGATCGCGATTACAGCCCCGACAATCTGAAACAGGATTTTCATCTGCATGGGAGCAACTCCTTCCGTGTTGCAGTGCGACGAAGTCGACTGCAGTGGGACAGATTGTCGCGCTTTTTCAGATGTTGTGCTGGAAACTGATTGTTGCGTTTACCGTTACGTCCCCCGCCAGCGGGTCACGCCGCTGTCAATCCGTCACCAATTCGAAACCTTCGTCGCACCATCCCGTAATCCCGCCAGGCATAAGCTTTACCGGCCGTTCGAGGCGAGCCAGACGGATCGCCGCGCGGGTCGCGCCATTGCAATGCGGGCCGGCGCAATAGGTAACGAATATCGATCCGATTGGAAAATCCGATAGCTTCCCTTCGATGATCTTGCGGTGCGGAAGATTGATGGCGCCCCGGATATGCCCGGCGGCAAATTGTTCCGGACTGCGAACGTCGAGCAGCACGAAATCGGTCTGGCCCGATTCGATCGCGTGGTGCACGTCCCAGCAATCTGTTTCGAAACGCAGCGACGCGGAGAAGCGTTCGAGCGCGGCGGCGCTGTCGGCGGCGGGGATTTCGGTGACGAAGGACATGATGGTTCGGGCTCCTTGGGAAACGGTGTCGGAGCCATCAGTATCGGGGCGCGGCGCTTCCGCCAACAGTGGCCGGATCGACAAGTTCCGGTAACATCGCGCCATGCACAACCATCTCGTCGTCGCGCTCGCCTACGATCGCCTCTGCACCTTCGAATTCGGCTGCGTCGTCGAGCTGTTCGCGCTGCAGCGCCCGGAGCTGGAGGTGGACTGGTACCGCTTCGCCGTGTGCGCGGCCGAGCCAGGCCCGATCCGCGCGGCGGGCGGCATCACGATCGCCGCGCCGTACCGGCTCGCCACGCTCGATCGTGCCGACACGATCGTGATCCCCGGCTGGCGCGATCCCGACGAGCGCCCGCCCGAGCCGCTGCTGCGCAAGCTGCGCGCGGCCCACCGGCGCGGCGCGCGGTTGTGTTCGATCTGTTCGGGCGTGTTCGTGCTGGCGGCGGCCGGCGTGCTCGACGGGCTGACCGTGACCACCCATTGGCGCTATGTCGACCGGCTGCGCGCGCGTTATCCGGCGCTGAACGTGAATCCCGACGCGCTGTACGTGGACGAAGGCGCGATCGTCACGTCGGCCGGTTCGGCGGCCGGCCTCGACATGCTGATGCACGTGGTGCGGCGCGACCACGGCAGCGCGATCGCGAACCGCGTCGCGCAACGGCTCGTGCTGCCGCCGCATCGCGACGGCGGGCAGGCGCAGTTCGTGCCGCGCCCGGTCGCGCCCGACGGCCAGGATCGCCTCGCGCGCCTGATCGACTGGATGCGCACGCACGCCGCCGAGCCGCACACGCTCGCGTCGCTGGCCGAGCGCGCGGCCATGAGCCCGCGCACGCTGCAGCGGCAGTTTCGCGACGCCACGGGGCTCGCGCCGTATGCCTGGCTGATCCGCGAGCGCGTGGGCGTCGCCAAGGAAATGCTGGAGGCGAACCCGGCGTTGCCGCTCGCGCAGCTCGCCGCGTTGGCCGGTTTCGGCTCGGAGGAATCGCTGCGCCGCCATTTCCGGCGCATCGCGGCGGTCAGCCCGGCGGCTTACCGGCGCGGCTTCGACGCGAGTTAGTGTTGGGGCGGGGGCTGGGCGCGATGCGATGGCGCGGACGGGGACGATTCCGATGCGGCACGCGGCCAATGCGGCTAACGCGGCTAACGCGACCGACGCGACCGACGCGACCGACGTGACCGACGTGACCGACGTGACCGACGTGACCGACGCGACCGACGCGACCGACGCGACCGACGCGACCGACGCGACCGACGCGACCGACGCGACCGATGCGACCGATGCGACCGACGCGACCGACGCGACCGACGCGACCGACGCGACCGATGCGACCGATGCGACCGATGCGACCGATGCGACCGATGCGACCGACGTGACCACTGCGCTCGACGCTGTCGCGTTCGCATCTTCCGCCGCCCAAGCCGCCCCCCATCCCCTCCGCCGCGCCCCGCCCATCGGCGCTATCATCGACACTTTCGTCCCCACCGGTTCCCCCACGACCATGACGACTGCCGCCGATACCGCCATCGATCACGATCGCCTCAACGATTTCATCGAGCGCAAATGGAATGACGAGATCATTCACCAACTGACCGACTACATCGCGATTCCCGCCAAGAGCCCCGCGTTCGATCCCGCGTGGAGCGAGCACGGCCTGCTCGAACGCGTGGTGGTGGACGCCGCGCGCTGGGCCGAGCGGCAGCCGGTGCGCGGACTGACGGTGGAGATCGTGCGCCTGCCGGGCCGCACGCCGGTGATCTTCTTCGATGCGCCGGCCACGCGCTCGGGCACGAGCGACACGATCCTGCTCTACGGCCATCTCGACAAGCAGCCCGAATTCGACGGCTGGCGCGCCGACCTCGGCCCGTGGACGCCGAAGTACGAAGGCGGCAAGCTCTACGGCCGCGGCGGCGCGGACGACGGCTATGCGATCTACGCCAGCCTGACCGCGCTGGCCGCGCTCGACGCGCAGGGCATCGAGCGGCCGCGCTGCGTCGGGCTGATCGAAACCTGCGAGGAATCGGGCAGCTACGATCTGCTGCCCTACGTGGATGCGCTGCGCGAGCGGCTCGGCCAGGTCGGCCTGGTGGTGTGTCTCGATTCGGGCGCGGGCAATTACGATCAGCTCTGGCTGACCACCTCGCTGCGCGGCCTCGTGTCGGGCGACCTGCAGGTGGAAGTGCTCGACGAAGGCCTGCATTCGGGCGTGTTCGGCGGCATCGCGCCGTCGAGCTTCCGCATCATGCGGCAACTGTTCGAGCGGCTCGAGGATGCGGCCACCGGCAACCTGCTGCCGCAGGTGTTCCATTGCGAAGTGCCGGTGAGCCGGCTGCGCGAGACCGATGCGGCGGCCGGCATTCTCGGCGATCTGGTGTGGAAGGGCCTGCCCTGGGCCTGCGGCCAGGACGGCCGCCCGGTGCTGCCCACCACCACCGATCCGCGCGAGGCGCTGCTCAATTCGACGTGGCGTCCGTCGCTGGCCGTCACCGGCGCGGCCGGGCTGCCGCCGCTGGAAAACGCGGGCAACGTGCTGCGCCCGAAGACGGTGTTCAAGCTGTCGCTGCGCCTGCCGCCGCTGGTCGATGCGGTGCAGGCCGTGCAGGCGCTGAAGCGCCTGCTCGAACTCGACGCGCCCTACAACGCGAAGGTCACGTTCCGTCCCGATCCGGGCGCGGCCACCGGCTGGAACGCGCCCGATCTCGCCCCGTGGCTGGCCGATTCGCTCGACGCCGCGTCGCGCCGCCACTTCGGCGCCGACTGCGCCTACATGGGCCTCGGCGGCACGATCCCGTTGATGAACGTGTTGCAGGAAGGCTTCCCGAAGGCGCAGTTCATGGTGTGCGGCGTGCTCGGGCCGAAGTCGAACGCGCACGGGCCGAACGAATTCCTCCATGTGCCGTACGCGAAGAAGCTGACCGCGGCGGCGGCCGACATCATCGCGGCTGTGCGCTGAGGCACGCCTGAAACACGCGGGAGGCGTGGCCGCGATGGCGGCGTCGCTTCGGCATCGCGGGGCGCCTACAATACGCGTTTTTCGATTTTGCGGAGCACCGTCATGACCGAGCAGGAAGCCGAACAACTCGCGACCCACCGCCATTACAAGGGCGGCCTTTATCGCGTGGTCGGCGTCGCGCGCCATTCCGAAACCGAGGAATCGGTGGTCGTCTACGAACACCTGTGGCCGCATGCGCGCGGCCTGTGGGTGCGGCCCGAGACGATGTTCAACGAATCGCTGGCGGACGGCACGCCGCGCTTTCGCGCGCTGAAGCAGGACTGACGCACAAGCGGCACGGCGCGTCACGTGCCTGCAACGCCTGCAACGCTTTCAACGCGCCAGCAACGCCGCCTTCAAGTCGCGCGGCGCATCCCCCACCGCCAGGTCGGGCGTGGCGTGCCAATCGGCGAGCTTGCGCACCGCGCGCACCACATCGCCGATCATCCCCGCGCCGAGCCGCACGTCCGGCTCCAGATGCACCGCCTTCAGTTCGAACACGCCCTGCGCGCGATGCGCCTTGGCGTCGACGCGCCCGATCAGCTTGCCGCGATGCAGGATCGGCAGGCAGAAGTAGCCGTAACGGCGCTTCGCGGCGGGCGTGTAGCACTCGATCGTGTAGTCGAAGCCGAACAGCGCCGAGGCGCGGCGGCGATCCCACACCACCGGATCGAACGGCGAGAGCAGCGTGGTGACCGACGCGCGCAAGGCGCCGTCTTCGGCGCGCGCGAGCAGCCCGGCCAGCTCGCGATGCACGAACGCCTGCTCCTTCCAGCCTTCCACCGTCACCGGCAGCAGCGCGCCGGCATCGGCCAGCGCGTGCAGTTCGTCGCGATAGGCGCGCTTCGGCAGCCGGTAGTAATCGGCCACCCAATCGGCGCGCACGACGCCGAGCGCGCGGCAGGTCTGGTCGAGCAGTTGCGGCAGCACCTGGTCGCGCGAGGGCAGGTCGCGCGCGTCGTCCCAATGCGGCAGCACGCGTTCGAGCACGTCGTAGACGCGCTGGAAATTCTGGCGTGCCGCCACCATCAGTTGGCCGGTCGAGAACAGCACTTCCAGGTGGCGCTTCTCGGGCTTCCAGTCCCACCAGCCCGCGCCCTTCGCGCCGTCCTCGCGCGCGAAATCGGACGAGCGCACCGGCCCGCTCGCGCGCACCTGCGCGAGCAGCGTGTCGATCGCCTCGCGATGCGCGTCGTGCCACGCCGACGCGTATTTCCAGCCCATGCCGACCGGGTTCAGCATCTTGTGGCGCATCAGCCCGAAGCTCTCGATCGGCAGGAAGCAGGCCTCGTGCGACCAGTATTCGAACAGGCTCGCCTCGGCGAGATGCTCGTCGAGCCAGCGTGGTTCGTAATGGCCGAGCCGGCTGAACAGCACCAGGTAGGGGCTGCGAGCGACCACGTGGATCGTGTCGATCTGCAGTTGCGCCATGCGGCGGATGGCGTCGAGCACGTCGGCCTTCACGGCCTTGCGGCGCGGCGGCGCGAGCAGGCCCTGCGCGGCGAGATGCAGCGAACGGGCGGTGTTGAGCGAGAGGATGGGCGACACGGGCAGGCGAGCGAAGGGGCGAACGGAAGGCCACTCTAGCGCGATTCGCGGCGCTTCGCCGGGGGGCGTGGGCGATGGTGCGGCGCGTCAGGCGCGCGAGATCGGCGGGCGGCCCGGATCCGCATGGCTCGCACCGGCAAAGACACGATCCGGCCACACTTGTGACAATCGTTGACACACCGGCACGGCGAGTTTCCCTATAGTCACTTCCACGCCGTGACAACGCACCGTCACAGGTTTTGCTCCCGACGCACATATGTCCATGGCACGCAGGGAGCGAATCCGGGCGACGCGATTCGTCGCCGAACCCGGAGAATTATTCGAGCGGGCATTCGCCCGGCCTTCGGGCCGCCGTGAATGTCCGCCGATTTCTTTTGGGCGCGCGAACCGGCACGTCGCGCTGGGCTTCCGCCGCCGAACTTTCCTGCTTTTCCTTCGATTCGATCGCGACGTGGCGATGCGCCGTGCCGTGCGCCCGGATCAGCCGCGCTTGCCGCGCGCGATCTCGTCGCCGGCGTTCGGCGCGAGGCGCCGCGTGATCGGAATCGACGCGAACGAGCACAGCCCCACCACCAGGAACGCGGGCCAGAAATCCGACCACTGCACCGACGGATGGCCGCGCAGCGCCGCCGACATGTGCAGCACGAGGCCCGCCACCGTCACGCCGAGGCCCAGCGACATCTGCTGGACCACGCTGCCGAGGCTGGTGGCGCGGCCGATGTCGCGCGGCGACATCTCGGCGTAGATCACCGAATTCAGGCTGGTGAACTGCAGCGCCGGGAAGATCCCGCCGATCAGCACGATCACCCAGATCGCCCACACGGCCATGCCCGGATGGAACGTGCCGTACATGATGATCGCGAGGCCGGCCAGCGCGGCGTTGACCATCAGCACCTGACGGAACCCGTAGCGGCGCAGCAGCCGTTGCGACAGCAGCCGCGAGACGGTGCCGCCCACGGCCGACGCGCAGGTGATCAGCCCCGATTCGAACGCGCTCATGCCGAGCCCTTCCTGCAGCGTCAGCGGCAGCAGGAACGGTACCGCGCCGAGCCCGATGCGAAACAGCGAGCCGCCCACCACGCTCGCGTGATAGGTGGGAATCTTGAGGAAGCGCAGCTCCAGCACCGGCAGCGTGGCGCGCTTGGCGTAGAGCACGTAGATGCCGAGCAGCAGCGCCCCGGCCACGCTCATCAGCAGCGCGTCGCGCGGGCCGATCAACGCGCCGTCGAGCATCGTCAGGCCCATCAGCAGCAGCGCCGCGCCGGCCGCCGACAGCAGGAAGCCGATCCAGTCGAGCGGGCCGGGGTTCGCCTCGTGCGTGTTCGCGATGTACTTGTTGGCGAGGTAGATGCCGTAGATGCCGATCGGCACGTTGATGAAGAAGATCAGGCGCCAGTGCAGGTAGGTGGTCAGGAAGCCGCCGAGCAGCGGGCCGGCCGCGGGGCCGAACAGCGCGGGCAGGCTCAGGTAGTTCATCGCGCGGATCAGATCCGAGCGCGGCACCGCGCGAAAGATGATGATGCGGCCCACCGGCACCATCATCGCGCCGCCCACGCCCTGCACGAAGCGCGCGAACGTGAACAGTTCGAGGTTGGTGGAGGCCGCGCACATCAGCGAGCCCGCTACGAAGATGCCGATCGCGGTGCGGAACACCGTGCGCGCGCCGTAGCGGTCGGCCAGCCAGCCGCAGATCGGAATGAACACGCCGAGGCCCACCACGTAGGCGGTGATCGCGATATTGAGCGTGACGGGGTTGTGACCGAAGGCGTGCGCCATCGCCGGCAAGGCGGTGACGATGATGTTGGCGTCCACCGTTTCCATGAACAACGCGCAGGCGACGATCAGCGGTGCGATGAAGGGATGGACTGCGAGCGGCATGGGGAATCGGCGCGCGGCAAAGGGGCCATTATTGCATCGATCCCGGCCCCGGCGTTAGTGGAACCGCTTCCGCGCCGCCAACTTGGCGCATCGGCGCGCATCGCCGCCGATCGGGCCGGGTACGTCGCGGCGGCTCGCGGCCGCCGCTGGCGATGCGCGCGGCCTTCGGCATCGTTGCATGCGAAACGAACTGCGGGGTGCGTTCGGGCCGCCGAGCGCGGCACGCTCTGTGCTAACGATGCTGCGCCGCATCACCGGCCGGCCGGGCGCGGCGCGCGAAACGGTGCGCGAAACGGTGCGCGAAACGGGGCGGCATGCGCGCCGCGCCCGGCGCACGCGCGGGCCGGGTCGGGCATCATCGGGAGTCCGCACCGACAAGAAAAAGGAACGACGATGGCTGATGCCCCATCGCGACACGAGTCGCTTCCCTCGCTGGACTGGCGCCATCGCGCCGGCGCCGTTTGCGCGATCGCCGCGGCGTGTCTCTCGCTGCCCGCGTGCACCGACATGCAGACCTCGCAGGGCGCCGCGGCCCCGGCCACCGGCGTTTCGCCAACGGCCGCCGCCCATGCGGCCGCCCCGGCCGCGCCCGAATTGCCGCCGCCGAGCCAGCTTTACGGCGACCTGTTCACGGCCGTGCAGACCCAGCAGATCTACCCCGATCAGAAGACCTTCGTCGATTCGACGCCCGATGCCGATCCGGCCGCCATCATGCAGTTGTATGCGCAGCAGAAGGACAGCCCGGGCTTCTCGCTGCGGGCGTTCGTCACGCAGCACTTCAAGCCGCCCGTTGATCAGGTCGTCACGCCGCCCGCGCATCAGGCGCTGCGCGCGCACATCGATTGGCTGTGGCCGCGCCTGACGCGCACGACGGAGGGCGCGCCGCGCCACGGTTCGATGATCTCGCTGCCGAAGCCGTACGTGGTGCCGGGCGGACGCTTCCGCGAGGGCTACTACTGGGACAGCTATTTCACGATGCTGGGCCTGCAGGCATCCGGCCACGAGGATCTGGTCGACGACATGCTCGAGAACTTCGCTCACCTGATCGATACGGTCGGGCACGTGCCGAACGGCAACCGCACCTATTACGCGAGCCGCTCGCAGCCGCCGTTCTTCGCGTACATGGTCGATCTGGCCGCGAGCAAGGAAGGCAAGGGCGTCTACCAGAAGTACCTGCCCGAGCTGCGCAAGGAATACGCGTACTGGATGCGCGGCGAGGACAGCACCGCGCGCGGCGCCGCGAGCGCGCACGTGGTGGCGATGCCCGACGGCGCGATCCTGAACCGCTACTGGGATGCGAGCGCCACGCCGCGCGACGAATCCTATCTGGAAGACGTGCAGACGGCGCGCGAAGCGGCGGGCCGCCCGGCCCCCGAGGTCTGGCGCGACCTGCGCGCGGGCGCCGAAAGCGGCTGGGATTTCAGTTCGCGCTGGCTCGGCGACGGCAAGACGCTGTCGACGATCCGCACCACCGCGATCGTGCCGGTCGACCTGAACAGCCTGATGTATCACCTCGAAAAGACCATCGTGACGGGCTGCACGCTCTCGAACGATGCGGCCTGCGTGACCGATTTCACCGCGCGCGCCGCGCGCCGCGACGCCGCGATCAACCACTGGCTCTGGAACGCCAACGGCTATTACGGCGACTACGACTGGCAGCTCGGCAAGCCGCGCGACGACTTGACCGCTGCCGCGCTCTATCCGCTGTACGCCGGCGTGGCCACGCCCGAGCACGCGATCGAGACGGCGCAGCACGTGCGCGACACGCTCGTGAAGCCGGGCGGCCTCGTCACCACCACGCGCAACACCGGCCAGCAATGGGATGCGCCGAACGGCTGGGCGCCGCTGCAATGGATCGCGATGGAGGGGCTGTCGCGCTACGGCGAACGCGATGTGGCCGACGACATCGGCCAGCGCTTCCTGAAGGGCGTGAAGGGCGTGTACGCCAGCGAAGGCAAGCTCGTCGAGAAATACGTGGTCGAGGGATCGGGCGTGGGCGGCGGCGGTGGCGGCGAATATCCGCTGCAGGACGGCTTCGGCTGGACCAACGGCGTGACCGAGACGCTGCTCGACCGTCAGGGCCGATAACCGGCCGATGGGAAGGGGCGCAGCGTAACGTTTGCGCCGCGGCCCAGCGCCGGGCAACGGGGTTGCGAGCGCAACCACCGTGGCGAAACGGCGCGATGCGCCGCCGATTTCGTCTCGCCCGCCGTACCGCGCGGTAGCCGCTCTCTCATGCGGCGCGAGCTGGCGGCGCGCCCGGCTTGCCCCGGGTGCGCCGCCTCGCGTTCGCTCAGGCGAACGCGTGCGACGTGGCCGGCACGCCCGGTTGCGGGCTGCGGCGCAGCGTCGGTTCGTCGTGCGGCTCCACGTGCGTCATCGCCGCGCCGAACAGCACCATGCGATAGCCGATCGAGTAGATCGGGATGATGCGCATGTTCTTGTCGCAGTCGAGCTTGAGCTTCGAGCGGATGCGCGAGATATGCGTGTCGAGCGTACGCGACGACACGCCCAGTTCGCGGCCCCACACGGCTTCCTGAATCGCCTGGCGCGGCACGATCTTGTTCATGTTGTCGAGCAGGAATTCGACCACGTCGAACTCGCGCGGCGTCATGTCGAGCACTTGGCCGTCGATCTCGATCGAGCGGCGGATGAAATTGATTTTTATGTTGTCGATGTACAGATATTTGCAATCCATGATGGTCCTCGCAATTCGTCTGATAGGCCCCGGAGCGGAACGCCCCATACTCTGCAAAATCCAGGCCAGCCTCGGCGTGTTTAGTCGAGGGGCTCGGTTGTTTTTAGTAAGCGACTGATTTGAAAGAGGAATCTTGCTTGCGCGGCGGGCGGCGGCGCCATCGGCCCGCCGGTTACGCTGTTACGCGCTGAAGGTCTGTTACGTAGCAAGCCGCCGGGCGTTACGGGCGCGTAACGTCAGACGTAACGTCGACGTTGCGTGCGGCGAAACGTTTGCGCGAATTGCGTGCGTGTTCGCAACGTGGGCGGGTGGCGCGGCATCGCGGCGCGAGCCTTGCCGGACGTGCGATGACCGAGGGTAAGGCCGGGTGGCGGCGGGCGGAAACGCACGAGACGAAAACGAGCGCGTCGTGCGAAGGTTTGCGTGGGATGAAAGCTTGGAGACGGGCAGGGAATCCTGCCCGATCATGCGCGATGGCGGCGCCCGGCTCGAAACCGGACGCGCGCGGCGATGCGGCAGCCGCTCAGCCGACGGTCGTGAAGCCGCGGTTTTCGGCTTGCGTGGCGCAGCGTTCGACGGCCTGCAGGCGCCAGGCGCCGCCCGCCGTTTGCCCGCCGAGCTGTGCGTCGCCGTGTTCGTCGGCCGACGCGCTGCCGATCAACTGATCGATCGACAAGCCCTGCAGGCGGCACAGCGCCTCGCCGCCGTCGGCCGCGCACAGCGCGACCGCGCCTTCCAGATGCCGAACCTTCCCCCAGCGCGGCAGATCGATGCCCTGATGCGCCTCGCGCGACCAGAGTTGCTCGTCCGTATCGACCCAAAGCACTGCGAACGATGGCTGGCGCGTGGCTTGACTGCTTCCGTTGATCCGAATCGTGAGGCGCATGAGGGTCGTCTCCTGAAGGGTTTGCTTTTGGGAAGGAAGTAAACAGTCTAGGGGGCGCACAGCTAAACACAAGGCGCGTGCCCCATGAAATTGCCGCACCGGGAAGGCGGCGTTCATAGGTTGGCTGCATCGCGGCGTGCGATGCGGGACGGCGGCGCGGCGATGATGGGGAGACCGAACGAGCGAAGAGGTGCGATGTCTGCTCAGTGCTCGGCCTGGCCGCGCGGAATGCTCCGCTCTCCTGACGAATCGGCGCGCGGCCGCGCGAGCCGTTCAGTTCACGTCGGTTCGGTTCAGTTCGGCGTGGCGATCGTCAGCAAGCGGTCGAGCGCGGCATAGACGTCGCGCAGCGTGTCGGCGCCGAGCTGCTGTTCGAGTTCGCGGTATTGGTCGTCGATGCGCGGCGCGATCTTGCGCACGAGCTGACGGCTGCGTTCGGTCAGCGCGACCAGCAGGCGGCGTTGATCCTCGGTGGAGCGCATTCGTGTGATCAGGCCGTCGCGTTCGAGCCGTTCGAGCACGCCGGTCAGGCTGGGGCTGAGGATGCAGCAACGCTTGGCGATCTGTCCGGCTTCGAGCTCGCCCTTCGGCTCGCCATCGAGAAGGCGGATGATCCGCCATTGCTGCTCGGTCAGCGACACTTCCTTGAGGATTGGCCGGAAGCGGCCCATCAGCGTTTCGCGGGCTTCGAGCAGCAGCATCGTCAGATTGCGATGGTCAATCGTGCGAGTCATGTAAATCGATTCTGGTGTTGCAGGCGAGGTAACAATCTTAACAGGACGAAATGTGTCCTATGCAATCTGATTTGTGGAAATTTGGCGTTCGTTGCAGTCGAAAACGTGAATGAATTAAGCAATTTGCGCACAACATTGTTAAATTCCTTTAGATGTACTTGCGGTATCGGTTTTACGAATTCGGAAAAAGAAACGGCGGCCACGAGGGCCGCCGCGCGTGTGCGAACGTGCGTGCGGATGCCGCCCCGCACGCGCGGCGCGGGTCAGAAGCGCTGCTGAATGCCGACCGTCGCGCCAACCTGATTGCCGGCGTAGCCCACCAGGTCGCGCGACACGCTGGTGTTCTGGCCGTGCTTGGCGATCGCGAAGCCGCCCGACGCGTACAGCACCGTGCGCTTGGACAGCGCGTAGTTGGCGCGCAGCGAAACGAGCGTCGGGTCGGCGTCGGTGCCGCCCTTGAGATCCTGGTGATAGACCGCGCCGATCAGCGAGAAGGTGGGCGTGAACTGGTACGCGCCGCCGATCCAGTAGGTGTCGCTCAGTTGCGTGGCGCCCGCGGCGTGCAAGGTGCGGCGGTAGTTGCGGTAGCCGGCCATCGTCTTGAGCTTGCCGAAATCGTAGCTGAGGCCCGCGTGGATCTGCTGCGCGTAGTTGACCGGATCGGCCGGCGTCGTGCTGTCGTTCGCGCCGTTCTGGCGATCGAACGTGACCACCGCCGCGAACGGGCCGTGCTCGTAGCCGCCGGCCACGCCGTATTTCGAGCTGGATTTCACGCTGCCCGGCGTGTTGCCGAGGCCCACCATCGCGCCGAAGCGGAAGTCGCCCAGTTCGCCGTCGTAGCGCACCGCGTTCGAGGCGCGCGTGAACAGGCCGTCCTTGCGGTTGCCGGTGGCGGTCGAACTGGTGGCCCACGAATAGTTCTGCGCGTAGCCCATCGGATCGAACGGCAGCAGGTAGTCGTAGGTCACGGTGAAGTTGCGGCCGAGCGTCAGTTCGCCCCATTTGCCCTTCAGGCCCACCGTGGCGCGGCGCGCGAAGATGCCGTCGGGGCCGTCGTCGAAGCTGCCGTTGGCGATGTCGATGCCGCTTTCGAGCCGGAACACGGCCTGCAGCCCGCCGCCGAGATCCTCGCTGCCGCGCAGGCCCCAGCGCGAGGTGTTCTTGGTGCCCGAGCGCAGCTTGAACGCGTCGCCGCCTTGCGGGCCGGCGTGGCTCGTGTATTCGAGGCCCGCGTCCATGATGCCGTACAGCGTGACGGACGAGGCGGCCTGCGCGGCGGGCGTGATGGTGGCCAAAGCGGCCAGTGCGGCCATGAGCGAGGCGGTCGGCGTCGGGCGCGGCAGGGCGGGGCGGTGAATCGGTTTCATGACGGCGTGTCTCCTGTGTCTTGGTGTTGTGGATTCGATTAGGACTGCGAGGAAATCGTCACGCTCGCCGACGCCGGATACGGCGCGGCGGCGAGCGTGACGATGCTTGGGAAAGGCAGCCGTGCGGCTGCCGTCGCCGCTGGCGAGCGGCGCGGGATTGCGGGGCTGCCGGGCTCAGCCCGCCGCGGCGAACGCCCAGCAATCGTTGGCCGGGAATTCGAGCCAGTGCGGGCCGGCCGCGCGCGGCACCTGGCCGAACGCGCGCAGGCGCAGCTCGCCGCAATGGAACAGGTATTCCCAGCGGTCGCCCAGATACATCGACGTCACCAGCTCGGCGCGCAGCCGGTTCGCGCCGGGCGCGTCGGCCACCTGCACGCGTTCGAGGCGGATCACGGCCTGCGCCTGCTGGCCCGGCGCGAGCGTGTCGCGCGCGAGCGCCTGCAGTTGCCAGCCGTCGCCGGCCAGCGTGACGGTGTCGCCCGCCACCGCGTCCACGCGCGCATCGATGCGGTTGTTGCTGCCCATGAATTCGGCGGTATAAAGCGAGCGCGGGGCGCCGTACAGCTCGGCCGGCGTGCCTTCCTGCTCGATGCGGCCGTTGCGCAGCAGCAGGATGCGATCCGACATCGCCATCGCCTCGGCCTGATCGTGCGTGACGCAGAGCGCCGACAGCCCGAGCGAGACGATCAGTTCGCGCAGCCACGCGCGCGCTTCCTCGCGCAGCTTCGCGTCGAGGTTCGAGAGCGGCTCGTCGAGCAGGATCACGGGCGGGTTGTAGACCAGCGCGCGGGCGATCGCGACGCGCTGCTGCTGGCCGCCCGACAGTTGATGCGGATAGCGCGCCGCGAGATGGCCGAGGCCGAGCTGATCGAGCGCGGCCTGCACGCGCTGCCGGATCTCGGCGGCCGCCACGCGGCGCAGCTTCAGCCCGTAGCCGACGTTGTCGGCCACCGTGCGATGCGGCCACAGCGCGTAGGACTGGAACACCAGCCCGAGCGAGCGCTCCTCCACCGGCAGGTTGACGCCGCGCGCGCCGTCGAAGAAGGTGCGCGCGTCGAGCGCGATGCGCCCGTCGTGCGGCTGTTCGAGCCCGGCCACCGCGCGCAGCAGCGTGGTCTTGCCGCTGCCCGACGCGCCGAGCAGGCACACCACCTCGCCGGCCTTCAGTTCGAACGACACGCCCTTGAGAATCGGATTGGCGCCGTAGCTGAGAAAGAGGTTGTCGACGCTGAGCTTATCCATGAAGTTTGACTCCGAAACGCAGGGCCACGCCGAGACCGGCGCCGACCATGGCGATGTTGATGACGGACAGGGCGGCCACCTGATCGACCGCGCCCGTGGCCCACAGCGAGACGAGCAGCGCGCCGATCACCTCGGTGCCGGGCGAGAGCAGATAGACGGCCGTGGAATATTCGCGCTCGAAGATCATGAAGATCAGCAGCCACGCGGCCAGCAGGCCGAAGCGCACCAGCGGCAGCGTCACGTCGAGCGAGACGCGCGCGCGGCTCGCGCCCACGCTGCGGCCGGCTTCCTCCAGTTCGGGGCCGACCTGCATCAGCGCGCTCTGGATCAGCCGCATGCCGTACGCGAGCCACACCACGGCGTAGGCGATCCAGATGCTCCACATCGAGTTCTTCAGCTCGCGCAGCCCCGGCACGAACAGGAAGATCCACAGGAACGCGAGGCCGGCCAGCAGCCCCGGCACCGCGCGCGGCAGCAGCACGAGGTAGTCGAGCAGGCGCGTGGCCCAGTCGTTGCGGCGGTGGCCCGCGAACGCCACCAGCGTGTAGAAACCCACCGCCAGCGCGCCGCCGATCACGCCGATGCCGAGCGTGTTGAGGATCGCGCGCACCAGGTTGTCCTGATCGAACAGCTCGACGAAGTTGCCGAGCGTCAGCACGTCGGCCAGCGCCACGCCTTCGCCCCAGTTCGTCACGAACGCGCGCAGCACGATGCCGGAGATCGGCACCACCACCGTCAGCGCAAGCCACAGCGCCACGATCGCGAGCGCGAGCCAGCGCCAGCCGCCGAGCGGCAGCACCGTCGCGCGGCCGGCCTTGCCCTTCACCGTGACGAAGCGGCTCGCGCTTTTCAGCAGCCGGCGTTGCAGCAGCACCAGCGGGAACGTGATCGCGACGATGCAGATCGCCACCGCCGCCATCAGGTGATACGACGGCACGCCGAGCTTGTTGGTCAGCTTGTAGAGATAGGTGGCCAGCACCAGGTGCCCTTCCGGATCGCCGAGCACGAGCGGCAGGCCGAACACCTCGAAGCCGAGGAAGAACACCAGCACGCCCGCGAACAGCAGCGCCGGCAGCGTCATCGGCAGGCTCACGTCGAGCGCGACGCGGAACGGCCGCGCGCCCGTCACGCGGGCCGCTTCCTCGACATCCGAGCCGAGGTTGCGCAGCGCCGCCGACGCATACAGGTACACGTGCGGCACGTGCGTGAGGCCCACGATCAGCGTGATCGCCGCGATCGAGTAGATGTGCCACGGCACGCTGTCGAAGCCCGTCAATGCCTTGAACCACACCGAGTAGAAACCCACCGGGCCGGCCGCCACCACGTAGCCGAACGCCAGCACCATCGGCGAGACGAACACCGGCGTCAGCAGCAGCGGCTCGAGCCAGCGGCGGCCGGGCAGATCGGTGCGCACCATCAGGAACGCGAGGATGCCGCCGAGCGGGATCGAGATGAACAGCATGCCGCCCGCGATCACGAACGAATTGCGCGTGGCCGACCAGAAATCGGGATCGCTGAAGATGAAGCGGAAGCCATCGATGCCGAGCGTGCGGTTCGCGTCGAAGAACGGCGCCGACAGCAGGCTCTGGAACAGGATGAAGCCGAGCGGCAGCGCCACGGCCACGGTCAGCACCGCGACGACGATCCAGCGCAGCACGCCGGCCAGCGGCTTCAGGCCGCCGCCGTGCGGGGCGGGTATGCCGGCGCCGGGGCGCGGCGGCGGCGCGGCCTTCGCGGCGCCGGGAGGACTGGTGGTAAGCATGAGTTCGCCCCTGCGGCCGCGCGGGCCGCATCGAAAGTGGGAAGGGGAGCGTGCGCGCGAACGCGCACGAAGCGGGTCGGGCCGCCGCCGGGTCAGGCCCGGCGTGCGTTCAGCGCTTGATCGCGGCCTGCCATTGCTTGAGGAACGCGAGGCGCTTGGACTGGTCGAGATAGACCAGCAGGCCCGCGCCGATCTGGATCGGCTTGAGCGAGGCGCCGAGCGTTTGCGTGAGCGCCGTCATCGAGGTTTCGCCGGTCACGTCGGTGCGGATCGAATACAGGTTCGCCTGGTTCGCGATCAGCGTCTGGCCGCGCTGCGAGAGCAGGTAATCCACCCACAGCCGCGCGGCGTTCGGGTTCTTCGCCTGCTTCGAGATGGTGGCGAGCCGGCTCACGACCTGCGTGTAATCGCGCGGCAGCACGTAGCCGATCGATTTGTCCTTCTTCGCCTTGGCGTAGGCATACGAACCGATGATGTTGTAGCCGATCAGGTTCTCGCCCGACGAGATCCGCTCCATCATCGCGCCCGTGCTCGATTGCAGCTTCGGCCCGGTCGCGCCGATCGCGCGCACCAGTTCCCAGGTGACGGTTTCGTTGACGTGTGCGTCCTGCGTCAGATAGTTGAAGCCCACGCCCGATTTCTCGATGTCGTAGGTCGTGACCTTGCCCTTGAAGCGCTCGGGCTGCGACTGCAGCAGCTTGATCAGCTCGGCGCGCGTCTTCGGCACTTCGTTCTCGGCGATCAGGCGCTTGTTGTAGACGATCGCGAGCGGCTCGAAGGTGGTGCCGTAGGCCTGGCGCTGATAGTGCGCCCAGGCGGGGATGTTGGCGGTTTCGGGCGAATCGTAGGAGGCCATCAGGCCGTCGTTGACGAGCTTGACCTGCAGATCCATGGCCGAGCTCCACAGCACGTCGGCGCTGGTGCTCCTGGCCGCGCTCTCGCTGATGTAGCGGTTGTAGAGCTCGGTGCTGTTCATGTCGTTGTATTCGACCTTGACGCCGTACAGGCTCTCGAAATCCTTGATCAGCGGGCGCACCAGGCTGGTGTCGGTGGTCGAGTAGACGATCAGTTTTCCTTCCTGCTTCGCCGCGTCGATCACGCCTTGGTAGTTACCCGGATAACCGGCCGGCGTCTGCGCGGCGGCGTGACCCGCGGCGAGCGCGGACGCGAGGGCGAGAGCGGTGAGCGCGGCCGTGGCGCGGGACGTTGCATGCGGCATGTCTTCCTCCAGATGCCCGCCGGCGGGCGGGACGTTGTGCGTTTGTGTGGAGCGGATCGTAAGCGTCAGGTACTTTCAGTCTGCTTTCGTTTCGGGCCACAATAGCGCTCGTTTCGTCATGGATTTCCCGAGGTCGCGATGCGCGTGCTGCTGGTCGAAGACAATCCCTCCCTCGCGCAGTCGCTGTCCGACGCGCTGTCGGCCGCGCGCTACGCGGTCGATCTGATGACCGACGGCGAGGCCGCCGACCACGTGCTGCGCACTCAGGATTACGCGCTCGTGATCCTCGATCTGGGGCTGCCGAAGCTCGACGGGCTGGAGGTGCTGCGGCGCATGCGGGCGCGGCGCAACGCGGCGCCGGTGCTGATCCTGACCGCGCACGGCTCGGTGGAGGACCGCGTGCGCGGGCTGAACCTCGGCGCCGACGACTACCTCGCCAAGCCGTTCGATCTGACGGAACTCGAAGCGCGCGTGCGCGCGCTGATCCGGCGCAGCGCCGGCCACGAGCAGGCGCGCATCGCCTGCGGGCCGCTCGAATTCGACGGCGTGGACGGCGGCTTCCGGCTGGCCGGCGAGCCGCTCGCGCTGACGCCGCGCGAGCGCGCCGTGCTGGAGGTGCTGATCCTGCGCAACGGCCGCGCGATCAACAAGGAATCGCTCTCCGAGAAGATCTTCGGCATCGACGAATCGGTCAACGCCGACGCGATCGAAATCTACGTCTACCGGCTGCGCAAGAAGCTCGAAGGGCGCGGCGTGGCGATCGTCACGCTGCGCGGGCTCGGCTACCTGCTCGAAGCGAAGGACGACGAAGCGAACCCTGGCGCGGGCGACGCGTCGTGAGACGCCTGAACCTGCGCATGCAGGTGGCGCTGTGGCTGCTGGTGCCGCTGCTCGGCCTGCTCGGGCTCGATTCCTGGCTGACCTACCAGCGCGCGATGAGCGCGGCGCACATCGCGTTCGACCGCACGCTGGCGTCGTCGCTGAAATCGATCCGGGAGGGCGTGCGGCTCGATCAGGGCGACGTGATCGTCGACCTGCCGTATCTCGCGCTCGAGATGTTCGAATCGAACGACGGCGGCAAGATCTACTACCAGATCCGCGAGGACGGCGGCCGCACCGTGACCGGCTACGCCGACCTGCCGCAGCCCGAGCTGGCCGCCGAGCCGTTTCGTGCGGTGTTCTACAACGCCGTGTATCGCGGCGAGCAGTTGCGGATGGCCGCGCTGCGCCTGCCGGTGCACGACGTGCCCACCGCGCAGACGCGCATGGTGCTGGTGATGGTGGGCGAGACGATCGAGGCGCGTCAGGCGCTCGCGCGCGAAATCCTCGCCGGCTCGCTGAAGCAGGAGGCGCTGCTGATCGTGCTCGCGCTCGGCATCGTCTGGTTCGGTGTGTCGCGCGGCTTGCGGCCGCTGTCGCGGCTGTCGGCCACGGTGGCCGCGCGCGCCGACGACGATCCGTCGCCGCTGCCGGCCGACGGCCTGCCGGCCGAAATCGCGCCGCTCGTCGAATCGATCAACCAGTACATCGCGCGCACCCAGCGCATGCAGGGGGCACGGCGGCGCTTCTTCGCCGATGCCGCGCATCAGTTGAAGACGCCGCTGGCGGCCGTGCAGGCCGGCGTCGAGCTGGCGCAGCGGCCCGG
>NZ_JAAGPF010000084.1 GCF_017104645.1 Burkholderia sp. Ac-20379 | reverse complement strand
CGCGGGCGCCGCGCGGCGGACGGCGAACGTCTCGCGCGGCGGCCATCGCGGCAGGAAAGGCAGCGCGCGCTTACGCGGCCGCGCGTTCGGTCGCGTCGATCAGCGCGACGCCCGTGAGCGTCTGCAGCTCGTCGAACGACAGATCGGTGAAGATCTCGCGCACGGCCAGGCCTTCGGGCGTCACGTCGAGCACGGCCAGATCGGTGTAGATGCGCGTCACGCAGCCGATCCCGGTGACGGGGTACGAGCACTCGGCGACGATCTTGCTTTCGCCCTGCTTGGTCAGGTGCTCCATCATCACGAACACCTGCTTCGCGCCGATCGCCAGATCCATCGCGCCGCCCACGGCCGGAATCGCGTCGGGCGCGCCGGTGTGCCAGTTCGCCAGATCGCCCTTGGCGGACACCTGGAACGCGCCGAGCACGCAGTAGTCGAGATGGCCGCCGCGCATCATCGCGAACGAATCGGCATGGTGGAAATACGCGCCGCCCGTCAGCAGCGTGACGTGCTGCTTGCCGGCGTTGATCAGTTCGTCGTCCTCATGGCCGGCTTCGGGCGCGGGGCCCATGCCGAGCACGCCGTTCTCGCTGTGCAGGAAGATTTCCTTGTTGGCGTCGAGGTGGTTGGCCACCAGCGTCGGCACGCCGATGCCGAGGTTCACGTACGCGCCTTCGGGAATATCCTGGGCGACGCGCTTGGCCATGTCATCGCGGGTCAGTCGTTTCATCGTGGTTCTCCGGGGTCAGGCGGCTTGCGCGCCGAGTTCGGCCGCATGCACGGCTTGCGGCACTTCGACGACGCGCTGCACGAAAATGCCCGGCGTCACGATATGTTCGGGATCGAGGCCGCCCAGGTCGACGACCTGCGACACCTGAACGATGGTGGTCTTGGCCGCGCTGGCCATCACCGGCCCGAAGTTGCGGGCCGTCTTGCGATAGACCAGGTTGCCCCAGCGGTCGCCCTTGAACGCCTTGATCAGCGCGAAATCGGCGTGGATCGGCGTTTCGAACACATACTGCTTGCCGTCGATCTCGCGCGTTTCCTTGCCTTCGGCCAGCTTGGTGCCGTAGCCGGTGCGCGTGAAGAAACCGCCGATGCCGGCGCCCGCCGCGCGGATGCGCTCGGCCAGGTTGCCCTGCGGCACCAGTTCCAGCTCGATCTCGCCGGAACGGTACAGCGCGTCGAACACCTGCGAATCGGCTTGGCGCGGGAACGAGCAGATGATCTTGCGCACGCGCTTGGCCTTCAGCAGCGCGGCCAGCCCGGTTTCACCGTTGCCGGCGTTGTTGTTGACGATCGTGAGATCGCGCGCGCCGTGTTCGATCAGTGCGTCGATCAGCTCGGACGGCATGCCTGCCGTGCCGAAGCCGCCGATCATGACCGTCGCGCCGTCGTGGACGTCGGCAACCGCCGACTGGAGGGAATCGAAAATCTTGTTGACCATGGCTCATCCTGGGGGAATCCGCGTCGCAGCATGCGACGGCCGGACAGCGCGCCGGATTTCGCTCGGGCCGCGCCGCACCGGATCGTCTCCCGATCCGGTTTGTTCGTTATTCGAACTCAGATTCGATTAGCGAACGATGCGGCGATCATAGAATCTCGCTCAACGCGTTGTCAAGGCGGGGTGCTACCGATACGCGCGCGTCGTCGAACGGCAGGCCCACGTAGTTTTCGGCCAGCGCCTGCGCGGCGGCGGGCGAGCGCGTCACGTATTTGAGCTCGGCCAGCTTGAGACGATTGACGAACGGCGTGTCCTCGGCCGACGGATGCAGCATGTTCGTCATGAAGTACGAGAAATGCTCGGCGCGCCAGACGCGTTCGAGGCAAGTGGCCGAATAGGCGTCGATCGGCGCGTCGTCCCCGGCGTAGTGGGCCGCCAGCGCCCGCGACAGCGCGCGCACGTCGGCCACGGCCAGGTTCATGCCCTTCGCGCCGGTCGGCGGCACGATGTGCGCGGCGTCGCCGGCCAGGAACAGGCGGCCGTGGCGCATCGTCTCGCACACGAAGCTGCGCATCGGCGTGATGCTCTTCTGCGTGATCGCGCCCTCGGTGGGCGTCCAGCCGCTGCGGTTCGAAAAGCGTGTGTGCAGTTCGTCCCAGATCCGCGCGTCGGACCATTCGGCCAGATCCTCGTCGGGGCGGCATTGCAGATACAGGCGCGTGACGCTCGGCGAGCGCATCGAGAACAGCGCGAAACCGTTGTCGTGATGGGCGTACACCAGCTCGTCGAGCGACGGCGCGGCGTCGGCCAGAATGCCGAGCCACGCGTACGGATACACGCGCTCGAAGCAGCGTTGCAGCGTGTCGGGGATGGTTTGCCGCGCGATGCCGTGAAAGCCGTCGCAACCGGCGATGAAATCGCAATCGATGCGCTCGGCGCGGCCGTCCTGGCGCGTGAACGTCACGGCCGGGCGTTCGCCCGTCACGTCGTGCAGCGCCACGTCGTTCACCTCGAAGTGCATCGCGTGGCCGTGCTCGACACCGGCCGCGATCAGGTCGCGCACCACCTCGTGCTGGCTGTAGACGGTGATCGCGCGGCCGCCCGTCAGCGCCGACAGGTCGATGCGGTGCCGTTCGCCCGAGAACAGCAGCTCGATGCCGTGGTGAACCAGCCCCTGGCGGCGCATCCGTTCGCCGAGGCCCGCGTCGTTCAGCGTGTCGACGGTGCCCTGCTCCAGCACGCCGGCGCGGATCCGGTTTTCGCAGTATTCGCGGGAGCGGGCTTCGATCAGCACCGCGTCGATGCCTTGCAGGCGAAGCAGATGGGACAGCAGCAGCCCGGCGGGACCGGCGCCGACGATCGCAACTTGGGTACGCATTGTTCGTCTCCTGAACATTGATTCGAGTAATGAATCGGATGTTCGGGCTTCACCGACTATGCGGCAATCCCATTTTGGAGATATGTTTCATATCGAATTCCGATAGTGGCGCACCGTGTCCGAACTCGATCTGAACCTGATTCCCTACCTCGTCGCGCTCGACGACGCCCGCAACGTCAGCCGCGCGGGCGACCTGCTCGGCGTGACCCAGCCGCGCGTGAGCGCCGCGCTCGGCCGGCTGCGCGAGCACTTCGGCGATCCGCTGTTCGTGCGCACCTCGCGCGGCATGGAGCCCACGCCGCGCGCGCTGGCGCTGGTGCCGGCCGCGCGCGACGCGCTCGCGCAGATCCGCCGCGGCCTCGCCACGCCGCACGATTTCGATCCGGCCACCAGCACCGGCACGTTCTCGATCGCGCTGTCCGACGTCGGCGAGATCGTGTTCCTGCCGCGCCTGCTGCAGGAGCTGGCGCGCCGTGCGCCGCATGCGAACCTGCGTTCGGTGTCGCTGCCGCACGCGGAGGTGGAGCGCGGGCTGGAGGCCGGCACGGTGGATCTGGCGGTGGGCTATTTCCCCGATCTCGACGGCAGCAACTTCTTTCAGCAGCGTCTGTTCACGCACCGGTTCATCTGCCTGATGCGTCGCGAGCATCCGCTGGCCGGCACACCGCTGACGGTCGAGCGGTACCTCGCCTGCGGCCACGCCGTGGTGCGCGCCGAGGGGCGCAGCCAGGAAGTGCTCGAGCAATATCTCGCGAAGGCGCGGCTGCAACGGCGCGCGGTGCTCGAGACGCCGCACTTCATGAGCCTGCCGTTCATCCTTGGCCGCACCGACCTGATCGCCACCGTGCCGCACGCGATCGGCTATGCCTATGCGGCCGAGCACGCGTCGATCACGTTGATGGAGCCGCCGCTGCCGCTGCCCCGCTTCGATCTGCGTCAGCACTGGCATCGCAAATATCACAACGATGCGCGCGCCGCCTGGCTGCGCGGCGTGGTGGCCGGCCTGTTCAACGATGCGCTCGACGAATGGCCGAAATGAACGCGCCGTTGGCCGGGGCCGCCTGCGCGCGGCCGATGCGCCGGGCGGCGAACCGGCCCAATCCATGAAACAATGCCCGGTCAGCCGCGCCAAGCGGCGCCAACCGGAGTCTGTCAGCATGTCCAAACGCAAGACCGCCAGCAAGGCGGCAGCCGAGCCGGTCGCCGTCGCGGCCGCCGAACCCGTGGTGCGCCCGAGCCGCGCCGAAGCCGAAGATGCCGTGCGCGTGCTGCTGCGCTGGGCCGGCGACGATCCCGCGCGCGAAGGCCTGCTCGACACGCCGGCGCGCGTGGCGCGCGCCTACGAGGAATTCTTCGCGGGCTACCAGCTCGAACCGCGCGACATCCTCGCGCGCACCTTCAGCGAAGTCGAAGGCTACGACGAGATGATCGTGCTGAAGGACATCCGCTTCGAAAGCTACTGCGAACACCACATGGTGCCGATCATCGGCCGCGCGCACGTGGCCTATCTGCCGAATTCCCGCGTGGTCGGCATCTCGAAGCTGGCGCGCCTCGTCGACGCGTTCGCCAAGCGCCTGCAGATCCAGGAAAAGATGACGGTGCAGATCGCCGACACGCTGTTCGAGGTGCTGCAGCCCAAGGGCGTCGGCGTGATCCTCGAAGCGGCGCACCAGTGCATCTCCACGCGCGGCATCCACAAGCCCGGCGTGGAGATGGTCACCTCGCGGATGCTCGGCACGTTCCGCACCGATCCGGCCACGCGCCGCGAATTCCTGTCGATCGTGTCGAATTCGTCGGCGATCAACCTCGCCAATACGTGATGACAACGCCTGCGCCCACGCCGGATGCGCCGGTCGTGCTCGTGACGGGCGCGGCGCGCCGCGCCGGCCGCGCGTTCGCCCGGCACTTCGGCGCGCACGGCTATCGCGTCGCGATCCACTATGACCGTTCGGCCGACGCGGCCGCCGACGCCGCCGGCGAGATCGGCGCGGCCGGCGGCGAAGCGGTGGCGCTGCAGGCCGATCTCGCCGACGCGAACGCCTGCGCCGCGCTGATCGACGCCGTCTACACGCGCTTCGGGCGGCTCGACGTGCTCGTCAACAACGCCTCGGTGTTCTGGCAGGATCACTTCCCCGGCTTCGACCTGGCCGCGCTCGACAGCGCATGGACGATCAACTGCCGCGCGCCGATCCTGCTCGCGCGCACGTTCCACGAACGCGCCAAGGTGCTCGGCCAGCAGGGCGTGGTGATCAACGTGATCGACCAGAAGATCAAGGAGAACTTCCATCGCGACCACTTCAGCTACACGGTCGCGAAGGCCGCGCTCGGCAACCTGACGCAGATGCTGGCGATGTCGGCCGCGCCGGTGCTGCGCGTGAACGCCGTGTTTCCCGGCCTGATGCTGCCGAGCGACGATCAGACCGCCGCCGATTTCGCGCACGCGAGCCGCGCCTCCACGCCGCTCGCGCGCATCGCCGGCCCCGACGACGTGGCGAACGCGATCCTGCTGCTCACGGGCAGCGCCTACAACGGCGTGGATTTCGTGGTGGATGCGGGGCAGAACCTGATCCGCGTGGATCAGGACGTGCTGTACAAGCATCGCTCGCCGGTGCGCGAGCACTGAGCCCCTCGCCGCATCGATCGATGCGGAATCCCAACTATCGGCGCGCGCCGCCGGCTCCCGAAAAACCTCACCTTCGGGAGCCGCGCCGGGTTCAGTCCTGCCCGTTGCCTTCCGTGCGGCCGCCTTCGCGCACCTTGCCCTGCGCCACGCTGCTGCCCGGCGGCACGCTGTGCGTGAGCCACACGTTGCCGCCGATCACCGAGCCGCGCCCGATCGTGACGCGGCCGAGGATCGTCGCGCCGGCGTAGATCACCACGTCGTCCTCGACGATCGGATGGCGCGCGTTGCCCTTCACGAGCGCGCCGTCGCCGTCGGCCGGGAAGCTCTTCGCGCCGAGCGTGACGGCCTGATAGACGCGCACGCGCTCGCCAATGATCGCCGTCTCGCCGATCACCACGCCGGTGCCGTGGTCGATGAAGAAGCTCGGGCCGATGGTGGCGCCCGGGTGGATGTCGATGCCGGTCGCCGAGTGCGCGATCTCGTTGACGAAGCGTGCGAGCAGCGGCACGCCGAGCCGGTGCAGCGCATGCGCGAGACGGTGATGCATCATCGCCAGCACGCCGGGGTAGCAGAGCAGGATTTCGGTGATGTGCTGCGCGGCCGGATCGCCCGCGTAGGCGGCCTGGATGTCGCTGACCAGCAGCGCGCGGATCGCCGGCAACTGGCGGCCGAGCGTGTGGGCGATCTCGAACGAACGCTCGTCGAGCAGCGCGGCCGGCGCATCGGCGTATTCGGACAAGAACGGCAGCACGCGGCGGATCTGCTCGTGCAGCACGCGCAGCGTCTTCTCGAGCGTGTGGCCGACGTAGAAATCGACGCTCTCGTCGGTCAGGTCCGGCGCGCCGTAATGCGTCGGAAACAGCGAGGCGCGCAGGCCGGTGACGATCTGGCAGATCGCGTCGCGCGACGGCAGCTCGCGAATGCCGCGCGGGTGCCGCGTGCGGTGCAGCGTTTCGCGCGATTCGCGCAGTTCGGCGACGATCTCTTCAAGATCCCAGGTACGGACAGCAGGCGAATTCGACATGGCGCATGACACAGACAGCCGTGCCCGGCGCGCGAGGTGCGCCGGAACCAGCCGCGCTGGTGGAATAAGAGGAATGACAGGGCCGACAAGATTACCGCGTTTCGCCTGCGTCCGCGAAACCCCGCCCGTGCGGGGGCCTGGCGCGCCGCCCGGCTAGACGGTCTTGTTGCTTGCGTCGATCCAGCGCACGGCCCAGTCGCGCGCGTGCGCGATGGCGTCGCTTTCGTCGCCGAAATGGAGATCGGAGGGGAAAAAACGATTCGCGACCAATTCGCCATCGCTCGATCGGGAGATCACCACATAGGGCTGGAACAACCCGCTGCCGATCCGCGCCGGTGCGCAATTCAACAGGTAACCGCGATGCGTGAATGCCGTTGTCGTCGAATGCATGAGCTGCCCCACCTTAAGTCCCTTGCGTTCTTCTTCACTACACGTCGTTAGGGTGCCGCGGCGCCCGTTGCGGGCAGGATTCGCGCGGCCGGCGCGATCTCGGCGCGCCATCTCGAAAAGGCATCATACTCGGTCGATCCCGCGCCAGCCACCCGAAAAAAAGCATTCGGATCGCTTGGCGGCGCACATGCCGCTACCGCCGCGCATTGCGACGCCGCAGCGCGGGTTTATACCGATCGGGCGCCGCCGTGTTGCGCTGGCGGCGCGCAACACGGCGCGAACCGCGCCGGCGTCTCCACATCGTGAAAACGCCCCGGCCGCACGCCGATGCACGCGCCCGACCGCTCGTATATGCTCAGGCGAGCGGCGCCCGCACGACACGCGCGGCGCGCCGGACGATTCCCTCACCGCACCCCGGAGCCATCATGTACCAGCGCATCTTCGTCGCCGTCGACGGCAGTGAAACCTCGCGTCACGCATTCGATTCCGCGCTTGCGCTCGCGCGCTCCGAACGCGCCACGCTGCGCGCGTTCTACGCGATCGAGAACGCCGCGCTCTACTACAACGTGCCGGGCTACGACCCGTCGGTGCTGCGCCAGCAACTGATCGCGCAAGGCGGCGATCTGACCCGCGAGTTCGCGCGCCTGATGGCCGAAGCCGGCGTGCAGGGCGACGTGGTCACCGGCGAGGCCACCACGCTGGCCGACGTCGCCTCGCTGATCCTCGACGCCACCACGGAATACGGCGCCGACCTGCTCGTGCTCGGCACGCACGGCCGCCGCGGCTTCAAGCGGCTGGTGCTCGGCAGCATCGCCGAACAATGCATCCGGCAGGCCACGTTGCCGGTTTTGCTGATCCCGACGGCCGCCGCGCATCAGGACGACGCATAAGACAATTCGGAAAACTGATTGCTTTGCCGTGGCGCAACGGAAATGCACGCTGCGTCGCGGCGTTTTGCCGCTCAGATCGCAGAAACGCCGGTGGGAAAATGATCCGGTTGCGTTTCCTTGAGCGAGCATCACCATGCTGCCCCCCGTCACCCCAGCCGCCACGCGGCAACCGGCCCGCCCCCGCCCGCCCACCGCCTGGGCGCCTCATCAAGCCGCCCATTGCTCCACCTGTTCGATGCGCCATCTCTGCATGCCGCAGGGCCTCAGCAGCGAGGCGGTGGAACGTCTCGAATCGGTGATCTGCGCCGCGCGCCCGGTGCGCCGCGGCGACACGCTGTTCCGCGAAGGCGACGCGTTCGACAGCCTCTACGCGGTGCGCTCGGGCGCGCTGAAAACGCTCGCCACGCGCCAGGACGGCCGCGAGCAGGTGGCCGGCCTGCACCTCGCCGGCGAAGCGCTCGGCTTCGACGGCATCGCCGGCGATCAGCACCCGCGCACCGCCATCGCGCTGGAGGACAGCACCGTCTGCGTGATCCCCTATTCGCCGCTGCGTTCGCTGTGCGCCGAGGCCAGCACGCTGCAGGCGCGCGTGCTCAAGCTGATGAGCGAGCAGATCGTGCGCGAAACCTCGCAGGCCGTGCTGCTCGGCTCGCTGAACGCCGACGAGCGCGTGGCCACGTTCCTGCTCGACATCTCCTCGCGCTACCTGGCGCGCGGTTATTCGTCGTCCGAATTCAACCTGCGCATGACGCGCGAGGAAATCGGCAGCTACCTCGGCATCACGCTCGAAACGGTCAGCCGCACGCTGTCGAAGTTCCAGCGCGCCGGCCTGCTGTCGATGCAAGGCCGCATTGTGCGCGTGCTCGATTTCGACGGGCTGCGCGCCGTGTAAAACGCGGCAGCCCGCCGCGATGTCATCGGTTCGGCTCAGCCATGCCGCACGGCGCCCCTCGGGGCGCCGTGTCGTTCAGTCGAGCCAGCGCGCCGCCTCGGTCTTCAGCACCCGGCTGAATTCGTCGAGCCAGCCGATCGACAGCCGCCAGCTTTGCCAGTAAAGCTCCACGTCGATGCTGCGGCCTGCCGACAAGTCGACCATCTCGCCCGCCGCCACCTGCCGCGCGATCATGCGGTCGGGGCACATCCCCCAACCGAGCCCCGTCTCGCACGCGCGCAAGTAACCGGCCACGTGCGGAATCCAGTGTTTCGGCGGATCGAGATCGGTGCGCGTGGCGCGGCGGATGAAGCGCGATTGCAGGCTGTCCTTCGGGCTGAACACCACGCAAGGCGCGCGGCGCAGCGCATCGCGCGTGAGGCCGTCCGCAAAATAGCGCGCGTGGAAGTCGGGCGAGCACACCGCGTGATAGCGGATGCTGCCGAGCCGCGTCGAGCGGCAGCCCTGAATCGGCTCGGCCTGCGCGGTCACCGCGCCCTGCACGCTGCCGTCGCGAATCCGCTCCGCCGTGTAGTCCTGATCGTCGATCACCAGATCGAGCAGCGTGCCGCTCCGCGAGCAGAACGGCGCGACGGCATCCATGAACCAGGTCGCCACGCTGTCGTCGTTCACGGCGATCCGCAAGGTCGGCCACGCGCCGCCGATGCCCGGCAGTTCGGGCGCCTGCCCCGACAGCTCCGCCTCCAGCAACTGCACGCGCTCGGTATGGCGGCACAGCAGCGCGCCCGAGGTGGTCGCCACGCACGGCTGCCCGCGCTTCACCAGCACCGCGCCCACCCGCTCCTCCAGCAGCTTGATGCGCTGCGAGACGGCCGACGGCGACACGTTCAGATCCTTCGCCGCGCGTTCGAACGATCCGTGCCGGATCACCGCCGCGAGCGCATCGAGCAACGCGTAGTCGAGCATCAGTTTTCCTTCATCCGCATTAGGGAAATTAGCTTTTCTTAGCCATACCGAAGCCGCAGACTAGCGCCATCCGCAGCCCAAGTCTACTGTCCCCAATATATGAACTGGATCGCTTTCTCCCACGGCATGGCGCTGTGCGCCTCGCTGATCGTCACCATCGGCGCGCAGAACGCCTACGTTCTGCGCCAAGGTATCCAGCGCGCGCACGTCGGCAAGATCGTCGTGCTCTGCACGCTCTCCGACATGCTGCTGATCGCGGCCGGCGTCGGCGGCGCTTCGGCGCTGGTGGCGCGCTACCCGGCCTTCATCCACGGCGTGCTGTACGCCGGCCTCGCCTATCTGGCCTGGTTCGGCCTCAGCGCGCTGCGGCGCGCGCTGAAGCCCGGCCACGCCACGCTCGACACCGGCGCGGCCGGCGGCATCGCCCCGCCGCCGCAGCGCGCGTGGACGGTGATCGTCGCCACGCTCGCGCTGACCTGGCTCAATCCGCACGTCTATCTGGACACGTTCCTGCTGATCGGCACCGCGGGTGCGCGCGAAGCCGAAGGCACGCGTTCGTCCTTCGCGGTGGGTGCGATGGCGGTCAGCCTCGTGTGGTTCGTCGGCCTGGGCTACGGCGCGCGCCTGCTGGCGCCGTGGTTCAAGAAGGCGATCGCGTGGCGTCTGCTCGACGGTGCGATCGGCGGGATGGTGCTGTGCCTGGCGGCCGTGCAGTTGCGCTGAACATGCCGCGTATCGGTCGCGCCAGACGACGACGCCGGCGCGCGCTCAGGGCGCGGCCGGCGTTGTCGTTACAGCTTGCGCGGCTTACTGCGAGCGGACGATCCCGCCATCGACGCGAATGTTCTGCCCGGTGATGTAGCCCGCGCCGTCCGACAGCAGGAATGCCACGGTCTTGGCGATTTCCTGCGTCTTGCCGAAGCGGCCGGCCGGAATCCGCGCAACGATTTCCGGCGTTTCGGGCCAACTGTCGATGAAGCCCGGCAGCACCGAGTTGATGCGGATGTTCTCGCTGGCGTAGCGATCCGCATAGAGCTTGGTGAACGCGCTGAGCGCGGCGCGCAGCGCCGACGACACCGGCATCGTCTGCTCGGGCGCATCGGCCGCGAAGCTCGAGATGTTGACCACCGCGCCGCCGCCCTGCTTCTGGAACACCGGCGTCACGCGGCGCAGCACGCGCGCCACGTTCAGCACGATCAGGTCGAGGCCGACATGCCACTTCTCGTCCTCGATCGCCAGCAGGTCGCCCTTGGGCGGATGGCCGGTGTTGTTGACGACGGCGTCGATGCGGCCGTATTTCGCCAGCGTTTCGGCGACGAACCGTTCGATGTCGGCGTCCTCCGCCACCGAGCCGGTCACGCCGAACCCGCCCAGCTCCTCGGCCAGACGCACCGCGCTGCCCGACGGCGACATCAGCGCCACGCGATAGCCTTGCGCGGCCAGCTCGCGGGCGATTTCGGCGCCCATGCCCTTGCCGGCGGCCGTGACGAGCGCAACTTTCTGTGCAGACATGATTTCTCCCGAAGATCCCGAATGAATGGGAGGCGGCCGGTGCGCGCGCCGCCTCGTGCAAACGGCACTGTAGGACGGCGGGGCGTGCGTGTCGAATCATCAAATCTGCATCGATTCAGTAGATTTTCTACTGTCTCTCAGATTTCAATCACCTATAGATTGGTCGATATTCGGCGATCTCGTCGACAATTTTTCTACAGCCTTCAGCCCAGCTTCGCCGACCAGCGGCGATACCGGCGCGTCAGGCACGCATCCGAAAGCTGCTGGCGGATCAGCGCGCCAACCGGCCAGACCTGCGGATTGGTGCGCCGCCCGCGGCTCAGCCGCACGAGCTGGTGCTTGACCATCGCCATGTTGGCCATCGCGCCGAGCACCTTGTTCTTCAGCGTGACCGGGCGCAGCGCGGGCGCGACCTCCTCGCCGGCCTGCCAGCGGCGCGGCAGGGCCGGATCGATCGACAGCGCGGTGGCGATGCCGGCCATCGCCACGCCGCTCGCCACCACCTGTTCGGCCACCGCGCGCCGGCGGATCCCGCCCGTCACCATCAGCGGCACGCGCGACACGGCCGCGATGTCGCGCGCGAATTCGAGGAAATAGGCCTCGCGCGCCAGCGTGCGCCCGTCGCGCGCCTGGCCCTGCATGGCCGGCGCCTCGTAGCTGCCGCCCGACAACTCGATCAGATCGACCGCCAGCGTGCCGAGCATCGCGACCACCTGCCTTGCGTCGTCGGCGTCGAAACCGCCGCGCTGAAAATCGGCCGAGTTGAGCTTGACCGCCACCGCGAAGCCGGGGCTCACGCGCTCGCGCACGGCACGCACCACCTCGATCAGCAAACGCGCGCGGTTCTCGATCGCGCCGCCCCAGCGATCGGTGCGCCGGTTCGCCAGCGGCGACAGGAATTGGCTCAGCAAATAGCCGTGCGCCGCGTGGATCTGCACGCCCGTGAAGCCCGCCGCCTCGGCCAGTTGCGCGGCGCGCGCGAAACGCTGCACGACATCGGCGATGCGCGCCTCGCTCATCGCTTCCGGCACCGGGAAGCGGTTCGAGAACGACCCCATGTCGAGCGGCACGGCGGACGGCGCCACGGTCGGCTGACCGAGCGCCGCCGGCATCTGCCGCCCTGGGTGATTGATCTGCATCCAGACCTGCGCGCCGCCCGCGCGGGCGGCGTCGGCCCAGCGCGCGAAGCGGGACAGATGCGCGTCGCTTTCGAGCACCACGCCGCCCGGGCCCGTCATGGCGCGGCGGTCCACCATCACGTTGCCGGTCAGGATCAGCCCCGCGCCGCCGTCCGCCCAGGCGCGATACAGGCGCACCAGCCCGGCCGAGGGCGCGTGATCGGCATCGGCCAGGTTTTCCTCCATCGCCGCCTTGGCGAGGCGGTTCGGCACGACCGCGCCGTTCGGTAAGGTCAACGAATCGAACAGTGACATGAGCAGCTCCCCGCATTGAATGAAGCCGACGATAAGATTAAAGTTCGCTTCAATGTCAAGCACGGGATCGCCACGATGAAGATAGGAGAACTGGCCAAACGCACCGGCCTCGCCGCGTCGCGCATCCGCTTCTACGAAGCGCGTGGCTTGCTGCGCGCGGCGATGCGCCAGGCCAACGGCTACCGCGAGTACACGGCGGAAGCGCAGCTCGTGCTGGCCGTGATCGTGCGCGCCCAGCAGGCCGGCTTCTCGCTCGACGAGATCCGCGGCATGCTGCCCGACGATCTGTCGAACTGGCAGCACGGCGACCTGGTGCCGAAGCTGCGCGCCAAGATCGCCGACATCGAGGCCATGGAGCAGCAGCTCGCGCTCACCAAGGCGCGACTGCTCGCGCTGATCGGCGAGGTGGAGAACAAGCCCGACACGGTCGATTGCCGCGACAACGCGCGGCGCGTGCTCGGCGAACTGGCCGGCGCGCCGCTGGTGGGGTTGGATCGCAAAACCGAAGCGGTGTAGCGCACGCTCACAGGCCGCGCCGCGGCCAGTTGCGAAACGCGACGATCGCGACGCTCACGGCAATCGAGCCCGTTGCCGCCGGCTGCGGCGCGTCATGCGCCACCGTTGCGAATCGCGATCGCGCGCGCTTGCCGACCGCCGGCTCCGGTTGCATCGGTGCGGCCTCCGGCTGCGCGTCGTTCGCGGCATGACAGGGGTTCGGGCGTCGGGCACGCATCGCGGTTCCTTTCCGGCATGCCGGCATCGAGAGAGATGCCCATTGAACGCGTTCGTCATCGATCCGTAAAATGAATGTTTCGAGCGAACCGATAACCCTGCGGAATGGAACTGAAACTGCTGCGCGCCTTTCTGACCGTCGCCGAGCTGCGCCATTTCGGGCGCGCCGCCGATGCGCTGCACCTGAGCCAGCCCGCGCTCAGCAAACAGATCGGCGCGCTCGAGGCGAGCGTGGGCGGCCGGCTGTTCGAGCGCGGCCGCCACGGCGCGGAATTGACGCCGTTCGGCGACACCTTCGTGACCGACGCGCAATCGCTGGTGCGCGACGCCGACGAGATCCTCGCGCGCGCCCGCGAAACGAGCAGCGGCAAGCGCGGGCATCTGCGCATCGGTATCTGTCTTTCGGTGCTGACGCTGGTGCCGCCGCTGATCGCCGAATTCCGCCGCCACCATCCGCTGGTGTCGATCACGCTCAGCGATCTGTCGTCGGCCGAGCAAACGCGGCGCATGCTGGCCGGCAAGCTCGATGCGGGGTTCCTGCGGCTGCCGTCGGCGCCGGGCCTCGCTTCGTTCGGTGTCCTCGACGAACGGCTCGCGCTGGCGCTGCCGCCGCAATTGAAGCAGGTGAAGGTGCCGGCGCAGCTCGACGCGCTCAACGCGCTCGGTTTCGTGATGTTGCAACGCTCGCGCGGTGCTGGCCTGGCGGCGCAGGTGGACCGCTGGTGCCGCGCGCGCGGCTTCGTGCCGAATGTGAGCCAGCAGGCGGAGGATGTGCAATCGGTGCTGGCGTCGGTGGCGGCGGGCGCCGGCGTGGCCTTCCTCCCGTCGGGCGCGCGGCATTTGCTGCGCGACGCCACCGTGCAGGAACTGCGCGACCGCGATGCGAAATGGCGCGTGGGCCTGGGCTGGCCCGAGGCGCGTCATGATGCCGTGACGGCGCGCTTCGTATCGTTCATGCGCAGTGCGCTGCGCAAGGCGGCGGCCTGACGACGCGGCGGCGCGCGCTCAGCGCGGCGCGCCCGGCTTCGGCCCCGGCCAGTCGCCGCGATAGCCGATCCGCGCCGAGATCGCCTGCCCCGCCTCGCGCAGCAGCGCCACGTAATGCGTGGTGGTGTTCGCGCCGCAGCGGATCGTCGGAAACGAGATCGACAGCCCCGCGACCGCATTGCCGAAGCGGTTGAAGATCGGCGCCGCAAGGCAGCGCAGCCCCTCTTCCTGTTCTTCGTCGTCCTCGCCGTAGCCCTGCCGGCGCACTTGCGGCAGCACGGCCAGCAGCGCATCGGCCGAGGCCAGCGTGCGCGGCGTGGATTGTTTGAACTCGACGCGCGCGAGCGTTTCGCGCTGTTCGTCCTCGGGCATCCAGGCCAGCAGCACCTTGCCGATCGCCGTGCTGTGCAGCGGATTGCGGCGCCCCACGCGCGACTGCATGCGCAGGCCGTAATCGGCGTCGATCTTGTGGATGTAGATGATGGCGTCTTCGTCGAGCGCGCCCAAATGAATCGCCTCGCGCGTGGTGGCCGCGATGCGGCGCATTTCCAGATCGGCCTCGCGCACCAGATCCACGCTCTCCAGCGCCTTCGCGCCCAGCTCGAACAGGCGGATGCCGAGGCGATAACGCTCGCCGCCGGCTTCGCGCACCACGTAACCGAGCGTGTCGAGCGTATGCAGCAGCCGTTGCACGGCCGTGCGCGACATGCCCAGTTGCAGCGACAGTTCGGCCGCGTCGCAGGCGCCGCGCGCGCCCACCGCCGCGAGGATCGTGAAGACCTTGCCGACCGCCGCGACCGATTCCGTGCGTTCGCCGCCGGCCTCTGCAGGCGCGGCGGCGTCGGGGCCGGCGCTGCGCGATTCAGGCGTGGATTTCATGGCGGGCTTCCGTGAGATTCGAAACCGCCAAGGATAGCCTGTCGCGCAGCGCTTGCGTCAAGGCGCGTGCGATGCTGCTCAGTTCAGGCGCGCCTTCAACTGGTCGGCCATCGCTTTCATCGCCGCGCGGGTCGGCGGATCTTCGGCCAGGGCGTTCAGCAATCCGAAGTCATGGATCGTGCCGTTGTAGCGCGTGGTGGTCGCTTCCACGCCGGCCGCGTCGAGCTTGCGGCCGTAGGCTTCGCCTTCGTCGCGCAGCACGTCGAACTGCGCGACTTCGATCAGCGCCGGCGGCAGGCCCTTGAGTTCGTCCGTCGAGGCGCGCAGCGGCGACGCGTAGATCTCGTTGCGTTGCGCTTCCTGCTTCGTGTAGGCATCCCAGAACCACTTCATCATCGGCCGCGTCAGGAAGTGATCCTTCTGGTACGCGAGATACGAGCCGTCGTTGAAATCGTGATCCGTGACCGGCCAGAGCAGGCCCTGGAAGCGGATCGCCGGGCCGTGCTTGTCCTTCGCCATCAGCGACACCACCGCCGCCATGTTGCCGCCCACGCTGTTGCCCACCACCGCCAGGCGGCTGCCGTCCACGCCGATCTCGTCGCCGTGCGCGGCCACCCATTTGGTTGCTGCGTACGCCTGATTGATCGCCACCGGATAGCGCGCTTCCGGCGACGGCGTGTAGTTGACGAACACCGCCACCGCGCCCGATTGCACCACGAGATCGCGCACCAGGCGCTCGTGCGTCGGGAAATCGCCGAGGATCCAGCCGCCGCCGTGGAAGAACATGAACACCGGCAGCGTGCCCTTCACGCCTTCCGGACGCACGATCGTGACCGGCACGCTGAGGCCGTCCTGTTCGATCGTGCGGTTCGTCACCTCGATGCCCGACAGATCCACCTTCACGCTGTTCTGCGCACCCACCAGCACCTGTCGCGCCTTTTCCGGCGACAGCGTTTCGAGGCCCGGCCCCTTCTGGCCGTTCAGCGCTGCGAGGAAGCGGCTCGTGACCGCATCCGGTTGGTTGGCCGGCGCGGCCGGGTTGGCTGCGCCCGCGGCGAAGGCGGAACTGGCGGCGGCGATCGCGGTGGCGATCAGGGCGGACTTGACGATCTTCATGATGGATTCCTCAGCAATCTCGGTGACGGTGTCGGTGGCGGTGCGATGAACGGCGCGGGCGGACGGCGCTCAGACCAGCGTGAGCGTGACGTCGATGTTGCCGCGCGTGGCGTTCGAGTACGGGCAGACGATGTGCGCCTTCTCGATCAGCGCCTGGGCGGCTTCGCGGTCCATGCCCGGCAACGCGATCTTCAGTTCCACTTCGATGCCGAAGCCGTTCGGGATCGCGCCGATGCCCACGCTGCCGTCGATCGACACGTCGGCCGGGATCTTGATCTTGTCGCGCGCCGCGACGAACTTCATCGCGCCGAGGAAACAGGCGCTGTAGCCGGCCGCGAACAGTTGTTCCGGGTTCGCGCCTTCGCCGCCCGCGCCGCCGAGCTCGCGCGGCGTGACCAGCTTGAAATCGAGCTTGCCTTCGGGCACCACGGCACGGCCGTCGCGGCCGCCGGTTGCGTGAGCGTGGGCACGGTAGAGAACGTTTTCGATCGACATGATGGGCTCCTGATTCCTGATGAGTAAGTGGATGATTTGCTTGAATCTATCTACTACACGATAGACATCGTGCTTCAAAAAATGCAGACCGGATGGCCTGCTCGCTGTGCTGCTGACTGCATGTGCTGCTGGTTCTGCTTATGTCTTCCGTCGAATTTATCTACTCGTAGATAGATAACCGACTTCAATAAAAAGGCGGTGATCCGCCTTTTGCCTGCTTGTGAGACCTCCGCCGTCAGGCGCGTGTTTTCCACGCCTTTTCGACTTCATCCAGCCGCGCCTTCTGCTGGAACAACCGGCTGGCCAGCACCGCGCCCTGATAGGCCGCGTACAGCGTGCGGGCCGCATGCTCCGGCTTGCCGCTGAATGCCAGCGTGCCTTCCTTCGCGCCTTGCGCCAGCAGCGCCGCCAGCCAGCGCTCATTCGCGCTGAAGAAGGCCTGCACCGCGTGCCGCACGGTTTCCGGCAGGGATTCGATATCGGCCGCCAGCATGCCGCACAGGCAGATCTGGTTGCCGTCGCCGAGCGTCTTGCCGAACAGCTTGGTGTAGCGGCTCAGCTTCGCGTCGGCAGCCAGGGCGGCGTCGATCGACGCAATACCGGCCATCACGCGCTCGCTGTACTGCTGCACCGCTTCGAGCACCAGGTCGTCCTTCGCGGGGAAGTAGTAGTGGATGCTCGAGGTTTTGACGCCCACCCGCTCGGACAGATCGCGGTAGCTGAAACCGTTGAAGCCGCGCAGCATGATCAGTTCGATCGCGTGCTCCAGCAGTTGGTCTCGGACGGGTGTTTTCGTTTCCATGTGGTGTAATTTATCTACTAGAAGGTAGAGAGTCAAGGGGGTGGGGGAAACTTTTTTGGGAAGGGTAAGGTATGCGCGACCGACTTTCCCTGGCGGACCGAATCCCGCACCAAGCTCAGGCTGCATTGCCTGCCGCGGACACGGCAAGCGAACCGTCCGCCGCACAGCTCACGCAGCCCGCTCGCCGGGCATGCCGGCCGTCGCGTCATGCCCGGCCTCGCAGCACCTCGATCCGGCCTGGCTGAACGTCGCGTTAAAAAAAGCATCCCGGCAGGTGTCACTTTCGCACTCGTCGTTCGACATAACGGGTGAAAACGCGACGTGTGCCCGCCGCCCGGCGGTCGCGCGATTCCATGACGCCGCTCCGCTAGCAGCTTGAGCCGCGCGAGAGACCAGCCCGGTGCTTACGCGTGATGCCCGACAGATAAATCACTTGATCAAACGACACATGATGAACGTGACTTCGCATCGCCGAAGGCTGCTCCGCCCCCACGCCATTGCCTTGGCCATCGCGACCGCGCAATGTCTCGCAGCGGCGGACGCACACGCCCAGGCCACCGGCAACACGGCCGGCGTGCAGGATTACCACTTGGCCAGCGGCCCGCTCAACCAGGTGCTGATCCAGATCGCCGGGCGCACGGGCCTGCCGCTTTCGTTCGATCCGGCACTGGTCGGCTCGGCGCGCTCGGCGCCCGTCGAAGGCCGGCTCGCGCCGACCGAGGCGATTCGCCAGGCGCTGGCCGGCACCGGTGTGGAGCTGGTTGTCACCGACAGCAATCATCTGACGCTACGCCGAGCCACGCCGCCGGCCAAGACGGCCGCGCCCGCCCCGGAAGCGGCGGCCACGCAGCCCGAGGAACCCTCGGCGGAGCTACCGCTGATCAGCGTGGCGGCAACCCGCGACTCGAAGGGCACCGGCTTTCTCACCGAGTCGTCCAGCACGTTCACGCGCACCGACACGCCGCTGAGCGAAACGCCGAAATCGATTACCGAGATCAATGCGGCGGTAATTCAGAGCCAAAACGATACGACCTTGGCGGACATCCTGCGCAATGCCTCGGGCGTGATCACGCGGCCCGGGCCATACGGCGTGCCGAATTTCTCGATACGCGGCTTTACCGGCGCGCCGGTGATGCTCGACGGCATGTCGATGGCCGGCGCGAACTCGACCAACCCGGCCGCCACGTCGTTGATCCCCTCGATCGCGATTTCCAGCGTGGAAGTGGTGAAAGGGCCGTCGGCGATTCTGGCCGGCGATTCGCCGCCCGGCGGCGTGATCAATATCACGAAGAAACAGCCGCAGGCTGAACCCTTTCATGAAATCCAGATGGGAATCGGCATGTACGGCTACAAGCAGCTCGCGTTCGACAGCACTGGCGCGCTGACCAAGGACGGCAAGCTGTTGTACCGCTTCGTGCTGTCCGGCGACAAATCGACCGAATCCGCGATGGGCTACGACGGCGGCCGGCATGTGTACTTCGCCCCCACCATCGAATGGAAGGACGCCCACACCGATCTGCAACTCGCCTACACGCACATCGTCACGCGCGATCCGTTCCCCCAGTTCACGGTCGGTTACGCGAGCGGCGGCTTTTACAACAGCTATTTTCGCCAGGCGCTCGGCAATCGGGAGGATGCCTTCACCACACGTTCCGACCAGGTGGAAGGCAAGTGGGAGCAGAAGATCAACGACCATCTGAGCTTCGTGAACCGCGTGAACTACCTGCGCTCGTATCAGCACCAGCTCGGCTGGGGCACCGCCACGACGATCGGCCCCGGCGATTCGCTGACGCTGCTCGGCTTCAACTCGTCGTCGGTCTATTACACGCTGAGCACGCAGAGCTATGCGCGCATCAAGTACGACTACGGTTCGGTGAAGTCCACCACGCTGATCGGCTTCGACTATGGCTACAGCCGGGTGGCGCAGCTCGACGAGAACCAGTCGAACATCTTTACCATTCCCAATATCTGGGGAAGCTATTCCGTGCCGCCGCTGTCGGCCGACCTGCAACCGAGCCTGAATTACGCGACCACCCGCAGCGGGCTGTACGTGCAGGAGCAGTTGAACATCGGCAGATTCCACGCGCTCGGCTCGATTCGTCGCGACAATTACCTGTCGACGCTCGACATCATCGGCAGCAGACGGCAGAGCGCCGGCACGCATCAATCCGCCTACAGCCCGAGCCTCGGCCTGATGTACCAGCTGACCGACGAGCTCGCCGCCTACGCGAGCTACAACCGTAGCTTCGTGCCCGCCACGGCCATCACGTTCTCCGGCGCGCTGTTGCCGCCCGAGCGCAGCGACCAGGCCGAAGTCGGCGTGAAGATGAATCTGCTGGACGACAAGCTCGCCGTGACGATGGCGGCCTATCGCGCTTCGTACACGAACCAGCCGGTCAGCGATCCGCTGCACTCGGGCTATTCGCTCGGCACCACCGGCTCGGTCAGTCGCGGCTTCGAGCTGGAGCTCCAGGGGCAGGTGGCCAAGGGGCTCAACGTGATCGGTCAGTACACCTACAACAATTACCAGCAGAGCTACAACCCCACGCTGCGGGTGAATTTCCCGAAACACACCGCCAGCCTGTGGACCACCTACAACTTCCAGAACGCGACACTGCAAGGTGTGGGCTTCGGCGTGGGGCTGTTCTACGCCAGCGGCCAGGACGCGGGCTACACCGCGTTGCCGGCCTATCACCTGCCCAGCCAGATCGAAACCGATGTCGGCCTGTTCTATCGCAAGAAGCACTACGGCCTGAACCTGTCCGTCAAGAACGTGTTCAACCGCAACCTGTACTACAGCAGCGTCAGCTCGAGCTTCATTCCGATGGGACCGTCGCGCACCGTGCTGCTGACCGGGACTTACGACTTCTGAGCCTCACCCCGCCGCCGGCACGCCCCGTCGCGATGCCGGCGGCGCGCCGTTCCTCCCCCGCCCTGCCTGCCGAACCCATGTCCGCCCTGCCCCCAACCGATCTCGACTACCGCGAATCCGAAACGCGCGGCAGCCGGCCGCAATCCCGCGTGAGCGAACTCGTCCTGCCTTACTGGCGCTCGTCCGAGGCGCCGACATCGGCGGCAATGGCGGCCGTCATCATCGGACTGAGCTTTACCAGCGTCTATATCGGCGTCTGGAGCAATCAGTGGTCCGGGCGCTTTTACGACGCGATCGGCGCCGCCCGCTTCGCCGCCATTCCGCACCTGCTGCTGAGCTTTCTCGGCGTGGTGCTGGTGGCCGCCACACTGGTGTTGATCGGCTACGTGCTGCACGAACTGCTGGTGCTGCGCTGGCGCACCTGGCTCACGCGCCACCTGATCGATGCCTGGACCGCTGGCGACAGCTACTTCCGCATCGAGCGCGACAAGCTGTTCGACAACGCCGACCAGCGGATCGCCGAGGATGTGCGGTTGTTCGTCTCCACCACGCTGCGGCTGAGCTTTTCGATCATCAGCGTGCCGGTGTCGGCCTTCACGTTCAGCGTGGTGCTATGGAAGCTGACCGGCGCGTACACGCTCCATGCAGGCGGCGCCACCCTGTCGATTCCCGGTTACATGGTGCTCGCGGTGTTCGCCTATACCGGCGCCACGCTGCTGATCACGCATGTGACCGGGCGCAGGCTGATGTTCCTGAACGCCCACCAACAACGCGTCGAGGCGGATTTCCGCGCCATGATGCTGCAACTGCGCGAGGGCGCCGAGCAGGTGGCGTTCTACGGCGGCGCGGCCACCGAAGCCACGCGACTCAAGCGCAGCTTCGCGCTGGTGCGCGGCAATGCGCTCGACATCATCCGCGTGACCTCGATGGTGATGTTCTCGACCCAGGTGCCGGGGCAGATCAGCAGCATCCTGCCCGCCCTGCTCGCGCTACCGCAAATGGCCGCGCACGGGCTGACGGTGGGCTGGCTGATGCGCGTGTCGTCGGCCTTCGGCTCGGTGGCCGGCACGCTGGCCTTTTTCCCGCAGTGTTACCAGGAATTCGCCACGCTGCGCGCGGTCACGCGCCGTCTGCTGACACTGCTCGACGCCACCCGCGCGCAGGCCGCCAGCCCGGCCGCGCCCGGTGAAGCCGCCGCGCCGCGGCTCGCGCTGCGCCGTCACGACGGCCCCGGCATCGCGGCCGGCGCGCTGCGCCTGACCGATCAGAACGGCGCGACGCTGGCCCGCACGCCGGCCTTTGTCATCGCGGCGGGCAGCCATCATCTGATTCGCGGCCGCTCCGGCAGCGGCAAAAGCACCCTGCTGCGCGCGATGGCGGGCATCTGGCCATACGGCGAAGGAGCGCTTTCGATGCCGCCGCGCGAGGCATTGATGTTCGTGCCGCAGCGCAGCTATATCGCCACCGGTTCGCTGCGCGACGCGCTGGCCTATCCGCTGACCGGCGACACGCTCGATACGGCACGCGCCGATGCGGTGCTGCGCCGCTGCGGGCTGGCGCATTACGCCGATTCGCTCGACGTGGTGGACCGCTGGGCGCACCGCCTGTCAGGCGGCGAACAACAGCGGCTGGCGTTCGCGCGCATCCTGCTCCAGCGCCCGGCCTATCTGTTCCTCGACGAAGCCACCAGCGCGCTCGACGAAACCTCCGAACGCACGCTGTACCGCACGATGCTCGATGCGTTGCCGCACGCGACCGTGGTCAGCGTCGCGCACCGGCCGGGCGTCGCGGCGTTCCACGAGCACGTGATCGAGCTCGGCATGCACACCGCGGCGCCGCTCGAAACGGCCGGCGAAGGCTGATCGCCGCGCAAGCCGCCACGCGTCGTCGCGCTGCATGAAAGACAACGGCCCCCCGCGATGCCAATCGCGGGGGGCCGATTTTTTGTCGCCGCGATGTTCAGGCCGTGCCGCCCACCGTCATCTCGTCGATCCGCAGCGTGGGCTGGCCGACGCCGACCGGCACGCTTTGACCGGCCTTGCCGCACACGCCCATCGCGGTGTCCAGCGCGAGATCGTTGCCGATCAGCCGAACCTGCTTCAACGATTCGGGCCCGTTGCCGAGCACCGTGGCGCCGCGAATCGGCGCACCGAGCCGGCCATCCTCGATCAGGAATGCTTCCGAAGCGGAGAACACGAAGCGCCCGCTGGTGATGTCCACCGAGCCGCCGCCAAGATGCGCGACGTAGATGCCGCGCTTTACCGAGCGCACGATCTCCTCGGGATCGCGTTCGCCCGCCCGCATGTAGGTGTTGGTCATGCGCGGCATCGGCAGCGCCTGATACGACTCGCGGCGGCCGTTCCCGGTAGACGCGGTGCCCATCAGGCGCGCGTTGGTTTCGTCGTGCAGGTAGGCGCGCAGGATGCCGTCCTCGATGAGCGTGGTGCAGCGACCCGGCGTGCCCTCGTCGTCGACCGACACCGAACCGCGGCTGCCGGGCACGGTGCCGTCGTCCACCACGGTGACGCCGGGCGCGGCCACCCGTTCGCCGATCCGTCCCGCGAACGCCGATGCGCCGCGCCGGTTGAAATCGCCTTCCAGGCCGTGGCCCACCGCTTCGTGCAGCAACACGCCGTTCCAGCCCGGGCCGATCACCACGCTCATCACGCCGGCCGGCGCGGCGCGCGCGTCGAGCTTGCACAGCGCCGCGTCCACCGCTTCCCGCGCCGCCGCGCCGATCGCCCGATCGGTGAACATCGCGTAGCCGGCCCGGCCGCCCAGCGTGCGCGAAGCGCTTTCCCGAGCGCCGCCGCGCGCGACCTGCACGTTGATGTCGAGCCGCACCAGGGGCCGGACGTCTACCGCGTGGCGGCCGTCGCTGCGCGCGATCACCACCAGTTGATGCGTGGCCGACAGGTTCGCCTCGACTTCGGCCACGCGCGGATCGCAAGCGCGCGCGTGGCGATCCACGCGTTCGAGCAACGCGATCTTGGCGGCCGCATCGAGCGTGCCGAGCGGATCGTCCGACGGGTAATAACGTGCCGGCTCGGCGCGACTCGCCAATGCAATCGTGCGAGCGGGCCCGCCGCCCTGAGGGGCGGCGCCCGATACGATGCCGGCCGCGCGGCGCAGCACCTCGGCATCGACGCGCTGCGATGTGGACAGCACCGCCTGCTCGCCGTGCACCGCACGCAGGCCGAAGCCGGTGTCGGCGTGATAGGCGCCGCGCTTGACCGCGCTTTTTTCGAGCGCCCAGTGTTCGGACACCGACGCTTGCACGAACAGGTCGGCGAAATCGGCATGCGCGCCCATCGCGCGGGACACGCAGCCGAACAGGTCGCCGAGATCGAGGCCTCGCGAGGCCAGCAACGCATGCGCGGCCGCCTCGGGAATCGCGGGCGACGAGCGGGAAGACGAAACGGAATCGGACATGGCGATGGGATCGGATGGAGAAAGTGAGGAGAACGTCATGTCAGGCACCGCCCACGCGCATGCCGTCGATCAGCCAGGAGCCGGTGGTGCTGTTGCCGCGCGTGAGCGTGTCGGCGCCGACCGCCACCAGGCCGCGCGCCATGTCCAGCAGGTTCGACGCCACCGTGACGCCAGCCACCGGATGACGGATCTCGCCGCGCTCGACCCAGAAGCCGTGCACCGCGCGCGAGACATCGCCGGTCAATGGATTGACGCCCTGCCCGGTCATGCCGCACACCACCAGCCCGGTGCCGAGCCGCGCGAGCATCGCCTGCCAGCCGTCCTCCGCGCGGGTCAGGCTGCTGGACAGACGCAGGTTGGTCGGGCCGATGCAATGGTCGGCCAACGCCACCCCGAGCCGGCGGCTGCCGTACAGATCGACGAAGTAAGACTCGAGCACGCCGTCGCGCACCACCGTGTGTGCGCGCGTGGCAAGGCCGGAGCCGTCCCAGGCACGGCTCCCGATGCCACGTACGACGAACGGATCGTCGTCGATACGCACGTGCGGCGCGAACAGCGGCTTGCCCAGCGCGCCGCCGAGGAACGAGCGGTGCAGGTACAGCCTCCCGGCCGTCGCAGCCGACAGGTAATCGCCCAGCAGCCCGATCGCGCTCGACGGATCGAACAACACCGGGCAGGTCTGGGTTGGTACCGGCTTCGCCCCGAGCCGGGCCAGCGCGCGCCCGGCGGCGTGGCGGCCGAGCGCTTCCGGATCGATCAGATCCGTGGCGCGGCGACAGGTGTCCCACCAGCCGTCCACCTGCTTCTGGCCGTCATGAATCGCCACCGGCGAACACGCCAGCGAGTGCGAGGTCGCGCTGCCGGCCAGCGCCAGGCCGTCGCTATTGGCCAGCCAGTAGCGGTTGCGCGCGCTCGACACCGACGCGCCCTCGGTTTGCGGAACCCGCGGATCCACCGCCAACGCCGCGGCTTCGATGCGCGATGCCAGCGTCACCGCATCGTGCAGGCTCAAATCCCAGGGGTGATCGAGATCGAGCGCATCGGCACTCGACGGCGCGGCGACATCGGCGCCGGCCGGCAAGCCGGCGCTGGCGTCCTCGGCGGTGATCGCCGCGATCTCCAGGCCGCGCGCGATCAGCGCCTGCAGGGCCGGGCGCGAAAGATCCGACGACGCCACGGTGGCACAGCGCTGGCCGAGATACAGCTTCACCGAGATGCCGTGCGCATGACGAAACGCGCGCTCGTCGGGCTTGCCGCCGCGCACGGTGACGGACAGCGATTCGCTGTCGTTGACATGCACTTCGGCGGCACTCGCGCCGGCTGCCAGGGCAAGCGCGAGCACGTGTTCGGCGGCGTGTTCAGGCGGCGCCATGGCGTGAGTCGCCACGACGGCGGGAGGGGCATGGGCTGACATACGAAAGCTCCGGATGACGAACGACACGAGGAAACGCGCCGGGCCGCGATCGGCCGGCGCGGCGTGCGCGCGCCGGCCCGTCCCGGCGCGCGAATGCACGGGAGCGCGAACCGGCGCCGGCACGCGGCGTTGAAGGATCAGCGAGCGGCGGCGGCCGGCGAAGCGGTGGCCGGTGCGCCCGGCGGATCGGTCACGAAGTTGATGCGCGACAGGCCGCCGGCCTGCACGCTCGCCAGCAGCTTGGCCACGCGCCCGTAGGGCACGGCTTCGTCGGCGTAGACGTTGACGGCCGGCGGCTGCGCGCCGCCGGCGGCTGCCGCTGCCGCGGCGATACGCGCGGCCAGTTCCGCGGCATCCACCGGCGTGCGGTTCCACAGCACCGTGCCGTCGGCCGTGATCGATACGTCGATGTCCTTGGCCGAGGGGTCGACGGCCTGCGCGGTGGCCTTCGGCAGCGCAACCTTCACGGCCTGGTTCATCACCGGCAGCGTGATGATGAACACGATCAGCAGCACCAGCATCACGTCGATCAGCGGCGTCATGTTGATGTCGTTGACGAAGCCGTCGCCGGCGCCCGAAGCGGAGGGATCGTTGAGGATCGACATGGCCGCGCCTCAGGCGCTGAGCCGGGCGGCCCGGCTGTCGAGGCGGTCCTGCTGCTTGCGATGCCCCGTGACGTAGAACACGTTCAGTTGATGCGAGAAACGCAACAGCTTCTGCCCCACGTTCTTGTTGCCGCGCGCCACGAAGTTGTAGCCGAGCACCGCCGGAATCGCCACGAACAGGCCGACCGCCGTGGTGATCAGCGCCTCGCCCACCGGGCCGGCCACGTGGTCGAGGCTGGCTTGCCCGGAAGCGCCGATCGCCACCAGCGCGTGATAGATGCCCCACACGGTGCCGAACAGCCCCACGAACGGCGAGGTGCTGCCGATCGAGGCGAGCACCGCAAGGCCGCTTTGCAGGTGCGCCACCTGTTCGTCGAGCGCGTTGCGCACACAGTAAGCGATCCACTCGCCGCCGCCCAGGCCGTCCTCCAACAGCGGCTGGTGCTTCTGTTCGCTGGCCTCGCGCGCGGCCAGCGCGAGCTGGCGATACGGGTTGTCGTGCGTGCCGCGTTCCAGCGTCTCGATGCCCTCGTCGATCGAACGCGCCGCCCAGAAGCGTGTGTGCGCGGCAAGACCCAAGCGTGCGAGGCGCCGGTTCGCCAGCCCCTTCACGATCATCACGGCCCACGACACCACCGACATGCCGCCGAGAAAGACCAGAATGAAACGGATGATCAGATCGCCCTGTTGCCAGACGTTGGCCAGCCCGTAATGTTCCATGTACGACTCCAAAATGATGGACGACATTCAGTCATCCAGATGAAAGGCGATCGGCTGGCTCGCTTCGACCTGGCGGGCGGCGCCGTTCTCGATATAGGGTTGACAGCGGCCCGCCTGCAACGCTTCGACCGCGGCATCGTCGAGCGCCGGATAGCCGCTGGAACGGCTCACCACCGCGTGGGCGATATGGCCGTCGGTGGCAACCGTCACGCGCAGCGTCACCACGCCGGCCTGACCGAGCCGCTTCGCCTTGGCCGGATAGACCGGCGCCGGAATCCGGCAACCGAGCTGGGCCATGTCGCCGCTGCTGATCTGCTTGGTATCGAGGCTCGGTCGGCTGGCGCCCGGCGCGGGAGGATGCGTCGCGTCGGGCGCGGGCAGATCGGAAGAGCACACGTCGGAAGTCCAGTCACCATAGAGTAGCTCGTATGCCGTCTGCTGCTTGAAAAAAAAAAAGAAGAGAGGAAAGAAGAGCGAGAGGCGGACGTGGTG
>NZ_JAAGPF010000083.1 GCF_017104645.1 Burkholderia sp. Ac-20379 | reverse complement strand
CGCTCGGCACGCCGCCCGACGCCATGCTGCGCCTCGACATCGCACCGCTCACGCGCATCGAGCTGAAACGCGCCCCGCGCGGCTGGGTGCTGCGCCTCGACGACGCCGGCGCCGCCTGATCCGCGCACGCCCGACCAAGCGTTCGCCCGGTTTGCGGGAACCCGGCGGAACGCCTATGCTGGCCGGGCAATGCGCTGCACAGCATGCTCGCCCCGCCGCCCGGCGCGTGCCTGCGGGCGCTTATCCGCACCCGCGGGCGCGGCCGGGCGGCGCTCCTCCCTTCCTGATCGAGGCCTCACCATGGCGTATTCGAACTATCACAAGAAGGATCTGAACGGTCGCCCGCTGCACCCCGAAACCCAGATGATGTCGTACGGCTACGACCCCTTCCTCTCCGAAGGCGCGGTCAAGCCGCCCGTGTTCCTGACTTCCACGTTCGCGTTCCAGTCCGCCGAGGACGGCGCGGCGTTCTTCGACATCGTGTCGGGCCGCAAGCCGCTGCCCGAAGGCGAGGCGGCCGGACTCGTCTACAGCCGCTTCAATCACCCGAACCTCGAAATCGTCGAGGACCGGCTCGCGCTGCTCGACGGCGCCGAGGCGGCCGCCGTCACGTCGAGCGGCATGTCGGCGATCTCCACCGTGTTCCTCGCGTTCCTGAAGCCCGGCGATCAGCTCGTGCAATCCGCGCCGCTGTACGGCGGCACCGAAACGCTGATCTCGAAGATCTTCCCCGACTGGGGCGTGGGCGCGCACGCGATCGGCAACGGGCTCGACGCGCAGTCGATCCGCGACGCGCTGGAAGCCGCCGCGAAGGCCGGCCCGGTGCGCCTGGTGCACGTGGAAACGCCGGCCAATCCCACCAATTCGATGATCGATCTCGACGCGCTGGCCGCCGAGATCGACGCGTTCGAGCAGCGCCACGGCTATCGCCCGATCTCGGCATGCGACAACACGCTGCTCGGGCCGATCTTCCAGAAGCCCGCCGCGCACCGCATCGATCTGTCGGTGTATTCATTGACCAAATACGTCGGCGGCCACAGCGATCTGGTGGCGGGCGGCGTGACGGGCAGCCGCGCGCTGATCGCGAAGGTGCGCTCGATTCGCGGCGCGTTCGGCTCGCAGCTCGATCCGCATTCGTCGTGGATGCTGCTGCGCTCGATGGAAACCGTGGTGCTGCGCATGACGCAGGCCACCCGCACGGCGAGCCAGGTGGCGCGCTGGCTGGTCGGGAATCCGTATCAACCGGTGACGGTGTTCCACCCCGAGTGCATCGAGGATCCGGCCTATCAGGCCGTGTACCGGCGTCAATGCACGGGGGCCGGCTCGACGTTCGCATTCGTGCTGAACGGCGGACGCGCGCAGGCGTTCCGTTTCATCAATGCGCTGCGGCTGTTCAAATCGGCCGTGAGCCTGGGCGGCTCGGAATCGCTCGTGTGCCATCCGGCCTCCACGACGCATTCGGGCGTATCGGCCGATGCGCGCGAGAAGGCGGGCGTGAGCGAAGGCCTGATCCGGATCTCGATCGGCCTGGAGCACGGCGACGATCTGATCGCCGATCTGGAGAATGCGTTCCGCGCGTGTTCGGAAGCGCGCTAGTGCGCTAGCTCGCGGCCAGCAGGATCCCGCCCGCCGCGAGATCGGCCAGCAGCAGCAACGAGGCCCCGCCCGCGATCATGCGAGCGGGGCCTCGCAGCTTGAAGGCGACCCAGCCCAGCACGGCCGCCAGGCCCAGCGTGACCGGCCAGTAAATGACGCCGAACAGCGGCAGCAAAAAATAAAACGGAATATCGATGGCGGTGTCGCTCATGGCAATGTCGTCGTCCTAAACGGCGCACGGCGTTTCGAACGCCACGCGTAGATACGGGCTCCTCAGCAAGCTGGCCGGCGTGACCGTCCTGCGCTGCCACGGAATCCGGCCGAAATACCAGAACCGCCAGAACGTCAGCTTCGGATCGGGATTGCGCTTCAACAGGCATGCGAAGCTTTCCACCTCGCCGATCAGCACCTGCGTCGCTTCGCCGATCACCTCGCGCACGAATCGCGAGCAGAACTGGCGGCGCGAATCGATATCGAAGCCGGTGTCGTAGAACGTGCCGAGCCGCCGCCGCACCGCCTCGCGCAAGCGGCCGCGATGCCCGGCGTCGAGCGGCATCGTGAGCCGCGCCAGCGTGTAACGGCCCTGTTCCGAGCGGCCCAGGAAGCGCGCCAGCGGCGTGACGCGCGCGAACGGAAACGTGCTCTCCGCCACCAGCGGGCCGTCGTAGCCGATGTCGACGATCACGCCCACGTGGTTGGTCCACGAATCCGTGGCGCGCGACACCTCCAGAAACGGCCGCGCCGTCACGCGAATGAACACCAGATCCCCGATCTGCCAATCGTGCTCCGCCCTTGCCCCGTATTCGACCGTCATGCCGGCCCCCTCTCGTTGTGATGTGCGGGGCAGTGTCGTGCAAGGTCGCATGTTTCGATTTGTTTTCGATGAAAACTGCATAAAATGCTACGCCAAGTATCAATTTTCAATACCTCATGACCGACACCGCCCAGCTCATCGCCGCCATCAAGCAGCGCCTCAAGGCCGCGGGCCTGACCTATCGCGACGCGGCGCGCGCGCTCGATCTCTCGGAGCCGAGCGTGAAGCGCCTGCTCACGGGCAGCCGCCTGACCGTCGAGCGGCTCGCGCAGTTCTGCGGCCTGCTCGACGTGCCGATGGCGGAGCTGATGCAGGACGCCGAAGCGGCCGCGCCGCGCCTGCACCGGTTGTCGCGCGAACAGGAAGCGAAGCTCGTGTCGAACGACAAGCTGCTGCTGGTGGCGGTGTGCGCGCTCAATCACTGGACGCTCGAAGAGATGACGGCGGTCTATCGGCTGTCGAAGGCCGAGTGCATCAAGCATTTGCTCGTGCTCGACCGGATGGGCCTCGCCAGCGTGAAGCCGGGCAACCGCATCCGCCTGCTCGTCGCGCGCGATTTCGACTGGCTGCCCGATGGCCCGATCCGCCAGTTCTTCGTGCATCAGGGCCTGCCAGATTTCATGCGCAGCCGCTTCAATGCCAACGACGAAACGCTCGATTTCGCGCACGGCATGCTGACGGCCGCGGCCCACGCGCAATTGCAGGGCGAGATGCAGCGGCTGCGCAAGAAGCTGGCCGCGCTGCATGACGAATCGGCCCGCGCGCCGCTGGCCGACAAGCGCGGCACGGCGCTGCTGCTGGCGATGCGCGTGTGGGAGCCGGAGGCGTTCCGGGCCTTGAAGCGCGAGGCGGCGCCCGAGGCGCCCGACGTCGCGGAATCGTCGCGTGTTGCGCACCATTCCCGATAGCCAAAACACGGCGCTTGCGGCACGATAACGGCATTCCCCGCCTACCGAATCCCACACGCAATGGATGTCCGTCAACTCCGCTATTTCGTCGCCATCATCGATTCCGGCAGCATGTCGAAGGCGGCGGAGCGGTTGTTCGTGGCCCAGCCGTCGCTGAGCCAGATGATGGTCACGCTCGAAGCCGAACTCGACACGCCGCTATTGATTCGCAGTCCGCAAGGCGTCACGGCCACCGAGGCCGGCAAGGCGCTCTATCAACTGGCGCGCGACGTGCTGCGCCGCATGGACGAAATCCCGCAGCGCGTGAAATCCGGCGGCGGCAGCGTGTCGGGCACGGTGGCGATCGGCTTTCCGACCACCATCGCGTCGGTGCTCGCCACGCCGCTGTTCATCAGCGTCGCGCAACAATATCCGGGCATTCGGCTGCAGATCTTCGAGAGCATGAGCGGCTACATCACCGAACTGCTCGCGAACGGGCGGCTCGATCTGGCGATCCTGTTCCGCGACACCGAAAGCCTCGGCGTGTCGGTGCATCCGCTGTTCGACGAGGATCTGTATGTGGTGGGCGGCACCATCGAAGGCCTGCCCGACGATGCCAAGACCTGCGCGCTCAAGCGGCTCGCGAACGTGCCGATGGTCGCGCCGGGCCGCGCGAACGGGCTGCGGCTGCAGATCGAGCGCACGTTCTTCCAGGCGGACGTGGAACTGAACATCGTCGCCGACATCGATTCGCTGCCCACCATGCTGGAGATCGCGGAATCGGGCGCGGCCTGCACCGTGCTGCCCGCCTCGGCGCTGGCGCGCCGGCATTTCCAGAAGCCGCCGCGCATCGCGCGCATCGACGAGCCCACCATGACGCGCGCCGCCAGCCTGTGCTGGTCGAAGGCGGTGCCGATGATCGCGGCCACGCAGGCCGTGCGCAACACGATGATCGAATTGATCGCCGAGTTGCAGCGTCAGGGCGTGTGGCAGGGCATCACGTTGCGCACGCCGGCGCAGGCGTCGTAGCCGCGCAAGCCCGCAGGATGCGCTCGGCCTGGCGCGCCACGGGCGCGTCGATCATCTTGCCGTCCACGGTGGTGGCCGCGCCGCCGCTGCGTTCGAGCGCGTCGATCACGCGCCGCGCCCAGGCGATCTCGTCGGCGCTGTGCGCGAACGCGGCGTGCACGGGCGCGATCTGCTTCGGATGAATGCAGAGCTTCGCGCCGAAGCCCAGGTTGCGCGCGCGCGTCGTGTCGTCGTGAATCAGGCGCGCGTCGTCGAGCGATTCGGCGATGCCGTCGACCGGCGCATCGAGCCCGGCCAGCACCGATTCGTAGGTCAGCATCGAGCGGAACATCAGCAATGCGTCGCCGGTGCCGCGAATGCCCGTTTCCACCTGAAAATCGAGCGTGCCGAACAGCAGCCGCGCCACGCGCGGCGCGCGGGCCAGCTCGCGCAGCGCGTCGAAACCGGCCGCCGTCTCGATCAGCGGCAGCAGCACGGCATGGGCCGGCAGTTGCGCGGCCAGTGCACGCAACTGCACGCCGCTGGCCGCTTTCGGCACGACCAGGCCGGCCGGGCCGGCCAGGCCATTCAAAGCGGTCAGGCAGCGCACATCGTCGGCGTGATACGGCGTATCGGCCGCATTGATGCGCACATGCACCGGCACGCCGCCCGGCTGCCGCCGCGCAAGCCACGCGCACACGGCGTCGCGCGCGGCGGGCTTGTCGGCCGGCCCGACCGCATCCTCCAGATCGAGAATCACCGCGTCGGCGCCGCTCGCGCAGGCCTTGTCGAAGCGCTCGGGCCGGTTGCCCGGCACGAACAGATAGCTGCGTTCATGCATCGGCGTCACCCGTTCGTCGCATAGTCTTCCTTCTCCGAACGCGCGAAGCCCAGCTCGCGCAGAATCGCTTCGGTGTGCTCACCAAGCGCCGGAATCGGATCCATGCGCGGCATGAACGCGGCCGGCACGCCGGGCGGATACATCGCCGGAATCCTGCCCGCCGGGCTGTCCACGGTGGTCCAGCGCCCGCGCGCTGCCAGTTGCGGGTGCCGCCACACGGCCTGCATGTCGTTGACGTTCGCGTTGGCAATGCCGGCCGCATCGAGCCGCGCGATGACCTGCGCCGCGCTCGACGCCGCCAGCGTGGCCACGATGATCGCGCGCAGCTCGCTCTTGTGCGTCAGGCGCTTGTGGTTCGCGTCGAAGCGCGGGTCGTCGGCCAGCTCGGGCCGCTGCAGCACTTCGCGGCAGAACACGCCCCACTCGCGCTCGTTCTGCAAACCGAGCATGACCACGTTGCCGTCGCCGGCCTCGAACGGCCCGTACGGGAAGATCGTGGCGTGCGACGCGCCCGAGCGCGGCGGCGGCGTCTGGTCGTCGATCGCGTAGTAGAGCGGAAAGCTCATCCATTCCGCCATGCTTTCGAGCATCGACACATCGATGCGGCAGCCCTCGCCCGTCTTCTGGCGTTGCAGCAGCGCGGCCATCACGTTCGTGAACGCATACATGCCGGCCGCGATGTCGGCCACCGAGCAGCCGGCCTTGGCCACCTCGTTTTCATCGCCGGTCACCGACAGAAAGCCGGCCTCGCTCTGGATCAGCAGGTCGTAAGCCTTCTTGTCGCGATACGGGCCGTCCGGCCCATAGCCGCTGATATTGCACACGATCATGCGCGGATAGCGCGCGTGCAGGCTGTCGTAGTCGAGCCCGAGCCGGTCGGCCGCACCGGGCGCGAGGTTCTGCACCAGCACGTCGGCGTCGGCCAGCAGCGCATGCAGGATCGCGTCGGCCTGCTCGCCCTTCAGATCGAGCGCGAGGCTCTCCTTCGAACGGTTGGTCCAGACGAAGTGCGAGGACAGCCCCCGCACGCGCTTGTCGTAGCCGCGCGCGAAGTCGCCCACGTCGGGGCGTTCGATCTTGATCACGCGCGCGCCGAGGTCGGCCAGTTGCCGGGTGCAGAACGGTGCCGCGATCGCGTGCTCCAGCGCGACAACCTTGATTCCGTCGAGCGGCCGCATGCTTTCTCCTGTAGAGGTTCGTCGGGTTGAGACGGGGTGCGTCGCGAGGCAGGCGCGGGCCGCGCCCGCCGTCAACGCACGAACCGGTTGACGTAATCCGCACCGAGGCCGATGCGCTCGTAATGCGCGCGGCAGCTCTCGATCTTCGTGAACACGTCCTCGTAGCCGATCGCCTTGCCGGCCGCGTCGAGATACACATAGCCGCCCGTCGCATGGAACAGCGTGATCATCTCGGTCACGTCCTCCGGCACGAACAGCGTGTGGATCTCGCCCGGCGGCTCGAACGCGTAACCGCCCGCCTCGGCCACCCAGTCGTGCTCCAGGTAGTACCAGCGGCCCTTGATCGGGAACGCGTGAACCGGCCCGGTGTGGTGATGCACCGACAGCACGCCGGAGCGCCGCACACGCAGCAGGTTGATGAAATAGCCTTGCGTGGCGTGCAGCATGATCGGCTTGAAGCTGACGCCTTCCGATTGCGGCACCCACAGGTGCTCGTCCTCTTCCACGCCGGAAATGGCGTTCGGCAGCACCAGCCCGTTGGCGATGTGGAACTCGCGCGGGTGCGCGAAGGCGGCGGGTTCGGGCTTGCCGTTGTTGCGGTTCATGGCGCGATCGTTCATGTTCGTGGGTCCTCTTTCTTCGTCTTTCGATGTGATGTTCGTATTGGGCTGCCCGACGCCGCGCGTCAGGTCATCAGCCAGCCGCCGGCCACGTCGACAACCTGGCCGGTGACGAATCCCGCTTCGTCCTTCGAGGCGAGATACAGGCACAGCGCGGCCACTTCGCGCGTCGTGCCGAGCCGCTTCAACGGGGTTTGCGCGACGTACGCGGCGTTCGCGGCCTCGCCCGCCACCGCCACCATCTCGGTGTCGATGCGCCCCGGCGCGATCGCGTTGACGTTGATGCCGAACGGCCCGAGCTCGCCCGCGAGCTGGCGCGTCACGCCGATCACGGCGGCCTTGGTGGCTGCGTAATGCAGCGCGCAGACGTCGAGGTAGGCCTTGCCGGCCACCGACGACATCGACACGATCCGGCCGAAGCCGCGTTGCTTCATGCCCGGCGTGGCGAGCTTCGTGAAATAGAAGATGCCGTTCAGGTTCACGTCGACCACGCGCAGCCATTCGTCCACCGGGATCGCGTCGACCGGCAGGCCGCGGCCATCCGTCTTCGGCGAGATGCCGGCGTTGTTGATCAGCGTGTCGATCGGCCCGAGCAGCGCCTCGGCGCGCGCGAACGCGGCCCGGCACGAATCGAAGCGGCCCACGTCGGCGGCCACGAAATGGACGTCGCCGTGTTGCTCGCGCAGGCGGCGTTCGGCATCGCGCCCGAGCTGCTCGTCGTGGTCGACGAACACCACGCGTGCGCCGCTGTCGAGGAACGCGCGCACCATGCCGAGCCCGATTCCGCGCGCGCCGCCCGTCACCAGCACGTTGCGGGACGAGAAATCGATGGCGGCGGCGCTCACAGCACCACGACCATCTTTTCGACGTCCTGAGGATGCTCGATCGAGTAATCCATCATGGCCGGCAGCGTGTCGAGGCCGTGCGAGATCGAGATGATCCGCTCGACCTTGCCGATGTTGCGCTGGAGCAGCGCCACCGCGTCGGCGAACACGTTCGAGCTGTTGCGCGAGCCGATGATGTCGATCTCCTTCGCCACCACGGTGCTGATCGGAATCGGCAGGTTCTTGCCCGACATGCCCACCAGCACGTAACGGCCCGCGGCGCGCAGCGCGTCGACGCCGAGCTTGATCGCCGGCTCCACCGCCACCGCGTCGATCACGGCCGTCACGCCGCCGCCGGACCACGCGCGGATCGCCTGCGGATCGTCGTGCGCCGGGTTGAACACGAAATCGGCGCCGAGCGCGCGGGCCTTCTCGAGCCGCGACGCCATCACGTCGGAGATCGCCACCTTCGCGCCGAGATCCTTGCAGGCCAGCACCGTGGCCAGCCCGATCGGGCCCGCGCCGAGGATCAGCACGATGTCGTCGGCCACGATACGGCCGCGCTTCGCGGCCTGCACCGCGATCGACAGCGGCTCGGCGAACGTGGCCACCTGCGGCAGCACGCCGTCGGCCGCATGCATCAGGTATTCGGGCACCACCACCCGTTCCTGGAACGCGCCGGGGCGATGCACGCCGAAGATCGCGAGGCTCTCGCAGCAGTTGTAGCGGCCTTGCTGGCAGGCGTAGCAGGCGCCGCAACGCAGCAGCGGCTCGATCACCACCTGGCTGCCTACGGGCAGGCTTCGTTTGCAGTCCGAACCATATGCCAGGATCGTCGCGCAGAACTCGTGGCCCTGCACCATCGGCAGTTTCGCGTACGGATGATGGCCCAGGTAGATGTGGTGATCCGAGCCGCAGATGCCCACCGCGCGCACCTGGAGCAGCACCTGCCCCGGCCCGGCTTGCGGCTCGTCGACTTCCGTCAGCGTCAATTGCCGGGGCTGTTCCGTCACATAAGCTTTCATGCGTGTCGTCTCGTTTCTGGATGAAGTCGGGGCAGGCCGCTCACTGCGCGTGCTGACGGCCCAGCGATTCCGTGCCGGCGGCGGGCTGCGTGGTCGGGCGGAACGTGTAATACAGGCCCTTGATGCCGATCGCCGAGGCCGCCACCGCGGCAGGGATCGCCAGCGCCATGAAGATCTCGTGCGATTCCCAGCCGCGCGACATCAGGATCCCGCCCATCGACGCGCCGAACACGCCGCCGAAGCGCCCGATCCCGAGCACCCAGCTCACGCCGGTGGCGCGGTATTGGGTGCGGTAGAACTGCGTGGCGAGAATCACCGTCTGCACCTGGCTGCCCATCGCGAAGCCGGCGAGGAACACCAGGAATTCCTGCATCGGCACATCGTTGAGCGGATGGAACGCGATCGCAATCAGGCAAAGCGCGGAGGCCGCATAGGCGCAGGTGATCACGATGTAGCCGCTGATGCGGTCCATCAGCCAGCCCATCACGATGTTGCCGGCGGTGCTGCCGGTCAGGAACATGCCGGTGACGATCGCGGCCTGCGCCACGCCCACGCCGGCGTCCTTCATCATGGTCGGCAGCCAGCCCGTCACGGTGTAGACGATGATCAGGCCCATGAAATAGGTCAGCCACAGCATCACGGTGCCGAGCCCGTTGTTGTGCTGGAACAGCGCGAGCACCGGCGACCCGGAACGTGCCTGCGGATTGAGGCTTTCGGGCAGCACGAAGCGGGCGCCGGCGAAGTCGGCCTTCGCGGAAATCCTGCGCAGGATCGCGGCGATCCGCTCGGCCGGCGCGTTGCGCACCACCAGGAAGCGCACCGATTCCGGCAGGATCAGCATCAGGAACACCGCGCACACCAGCGGCAGCACGCCGCCGATCACGAGCAGCGCGCGCCAGCCGTGCGACGGCACCACGGCCGAGGCCACGAAGCCGGCCGAGGCGGAACCGATCGACAGCCCGCAGAACATCAGCGTCGAGAGCAGCGAGCGGCGGCGGTGCGGCACGTATTCGCTCATCAGCGTGACGCTGTTCGGCAGCGCCGCGCCGAGCCCGAGGCCGGTGACGAAGCGCAGCGCGGTCAGCGACCACAGCGAATCGGCCAGCGCGCTGGCCAGCGTCATCACGCCGAACAGCAGCGACGAAATCACGATCACCTTCTTGCGGCCGAAGCGGTCGGCCAGCGGGCCGGCCGTCAGCGCGCCGAACGCGAGGCCCAGCAGCGCCGCGCTCATGACCGGCGCGAGCGCGGCCTTCGACACGTGCCATTCGGCGATCAGCGACGGCGCGATATAGCCCATCGCGGCCGTGTCGAGGCCGTCGATCGAGACGATCAGGAAGCAGAGGACGAGGATCGTCCACTGGAACGGGGAAAAACGGTTGTCGTCGAGGAATTGCTCGACGTCGATTATTTTTTGGCTCACCGGCTTGTCTCCTCAAATGTCTTGAGAAATCGTTTTTTGGATCCTGCTCTGGGCGGGTCGGTTTTCTATTTGTTATGTGATCGAAATACTAGCGGAGCGGGTTGCGGGCGAGGAAAGACGAATTTTCCATACCGGCTATTGCCTGGGCCTATTGCCCTGGCGGGGAGAGGAGCGGAGGGACTTGCGGGAGGGAAGCCGGCGCGCGGTTGGCGCCGGTTGGCGGGCGGAACGACGGGGGGCGTCGATCGGTTAGGCGAGGACGAGAAAACTCACAACTGCACCGCTCGGGGACGTATCGAAGGCGCAAGATATATGCAACATTTATGCCGCGCTGATCAAATGGAGAAATTAACCAAGACTCGATATCAAAGCACACCCACATTTTGCATGATGACCGTGCCTCGCGATCGGAGACCCTGCATCGCATATTTTTGAATCCCCTTCCAGTATCACGTTTTGAATAACATCCGGATGCACATTACATTTAACCGCGTCACCTTTACGCGCGACACATCGCCCTCCAATAGTCATCTTATTCGACCCTTCAACCACCTCTCCACCTCGCTCCAATGAGTCCCCTATTCGGATCGCATTTAACAAATCGCCTCCAACGAGTTCATCATTTTTGGTTCCAACATGCATCAGTTCCGCTTTGACACCGGACAAATTCGTCCTGAGAAAGCTGCTGCTCTTTTAATACACTCTCTCGCCCTGAAGAGTCGATATTTATAAAATAAACATAATTCCCCCTACTTGCATCAAATCCAACCGCCTTTACAGCAGAAAGCTTTCCGTTGAGCACCTTATAAAAATAACGCACAGACTGATATTTGTCTCCTGAACTTGTTGTGAGCGCAGAGTACATTCCATCATCAAAAGAATTTTTTTGAAGCTGCGGAACTTCCCCCAAATCAATTAAATCATCATTCTTTATTACAAAGTAGTGCATCCCATCGCCATCCCTCCCGGCGCCCGTTCCGATTCCAATACCTTGAAAATCCCTACTTCCAAAAGCAATTTCCGTATCAATGGTTGGCACGAAGCCGCTACCTTCGTAGTTAAGTTGGCGATTTATTTTTTTTTGATTCCGCATGGAAATTGATAAAAAAAGCTTTCCACCATCGCCTGAGCCATCCGCGCAAGACATCAAATGCACCTGTATGTGATTGAGATTTTTATCTACAGTTTGCATGTCAACGCACTCCGAAAATGCGAGACTGCTTGAAAAGAATGCGCAGATAAAAGAAAAAATATTCAAACAGCGTCGCATAATGCCCTCTTTGCAGTTTCCACGCGCCCCTGCCTCGCTGCGAAAGTGGAAGTATCATATCGGTTAATAATTAACGACACATTATTCGAATGTGGCGCTGCGTTGGACGCACTGCTTTCCCCATCGCATGCTGAATTTATATTGTGACGAACCCAAAACCAACCACCCACATCTCGTCCTCGCCCAGCAGGGACTGCAATTTTTTTCTGGCGCGTAACTCCAGCATGGCCTCGCTGTAAGCGTCTTGCAGTTCCTTGATCTGCCGCTCGTATTGCTCCCTGACGTCCAGCGGATTGGCACGCAATACGTTCTCCATGCCGCGCTTGCCGTCGTCCACCCAGTTCTCGACCTCGGAAGGCGACAGGTCATAGGCTCGGCTGGCTTCGGCAACCGTCGTCTTGCCCTGAATGATGTCCATCACCAGCGCGCTCTTGCGCTTGGCTGTCCATCGTTTGATGTCTTCGTCCATCCTCATGCTCATCGTCTTTTCATCCACTATGACGTGAGCAGGTTTTCACTGGGTCGGTACAGAATTGCCGAAAATTCTACAGACGGCTTTCGGTTTGCGAGGCATTTTTCCTCCTTGGGGACAGGGATATGCCTCGAACACGAAATTACAAACAGGCCCGCCGGGCGGCGGGCCTCGCAACAGCGTTACACCAACTCGCCCAGCGACGCCGGCGCGAAGCCGCGCAGTTCGCCTTCGCCGGAGCGCACCTTGTTGACCCATTGCGGATCGGTCAGCAGCGCGCGGCCCACGGCGATCAGATCGAACTCGTCGCGCGCCATGCGCTCGACCAGCGATTGCAGCCCCACGCTCGTCGAGCTTTCGCCGCCGAACGCGCCCATGAAGTCGCCCGACAGGCCGACCGAGCCGACGCTGATCGTGGCCGCGCCCGTCAGCTTCTTGGCCCAGCCCGCGAAATTGAGGCCGTGCTCGCCGTCGACCTCGGGGAATTCCGGCTCCCAGAAGCGGCGCTGCGAGCAATGCAGCACGTCCGCGCCGGCGGCCACCAGCGGTTCGAGCCACTGCGCCATCTCGTTCGGCGTGGGCGCGAGGCGCGCGGCGTAATCCTGCTGCTTCCACTGGCTCAGGCGGATCACGATCGGGAAGCCCGCGCCCACTTCGGCGCGCACCGCCGCGACGATCTCGGCCGCGAAACGCGCGCGCTCGCCGATGCTCGGGCCGCCGTAGGCATCGGTGCGATGGTTGGTGCCGGCCCAGAAGAACTGGTCGATCAGGTAGCCGTGCGCGCCGTGCAGCTCGATCGTGTCGAAGCCGAGCCGCTTGGCCGCGCCGGCCGCCTTCGCGAACGCGGCGATGGTGTCGGCGATGTCCGCATCGCGCATCGCGACGCCGCGCGCCACGCCGGGCGCGTCGAGGCCCGACGGGCTTTCCACGGCCGCCTCGGGCACCCAGTCGGTCATGAAGCTCTTGACCGCGCCGGTGTGCCACAGCTGCGGCCCCATCTTGCCGCCCGCGCCGTGCACGGCGTCGATCACGGCCTGCCAGCCGGCCAGCGCGCGCTCGCCGTGGAAGAACGGGATGCCCGGATCGTTGCGCGACGCGGGGCGCTCCACCACCGTGCCTTCGGACAGGATCAGGCCCACGCCGCCTTCGGCGCGGCGCTGGTAGTAGGCGGCGTTCGACGGCCCGGGGATGCCCTCCGGCGCGAACGAGCGCGTCATCGGCGCCATGACGATGCGGTTCGGCAGCGTCAGCGAACCGACGGAAAACGGCTGGAACAGGACATCGGAAGTCGAAAGCGACATGTAAAGCTCCGTGGATGAACGAACCACGATGGTATATTCCGGAAACCTGGTGTCAATTACGCACTTTGGGTCGCCTAGGTATCTTCGAGGAAACCATGTCCATCCCCTGCGCCACCTTCTCGGTCGATTGTCCGAGCCGCATCCTGTTCGACCAGATCGCCGACAAGTGGTCGATGATGATTCTGACCGTGCTCGATGCCGGGCCGCTGCGCTTCAACGCGATCAAGCGGCACCTCGAAGGCGTGACGCAGAAGGCGCTGACGCAGTGCCTGCGCCGGCTCGAACGCAACGGGCTGCTGTCGCGCACGGTGATCCCCAGCTCGCCGGTGGCGGTCGAATACGAGATCACGCCGCTCGGGCGCTCGCTGCAGGGGCCGTTCAAGGCGCTGTATGCGTGGACGCTCAAGCATCTCGATCAGGTCGACGCGGCGCGCGCCGCGTTCGATGCGCGGGCCGACGTGCAGGGTTGAATCGGGCGTCGCGCTCGCGAGAGCCGCGGGGCGGTTTGCCGCGCATTGCTCGCCGGCGGGCGATCGACGTGGAAAGTTCGATCGCCCGCCAAACGCTCGAGCACCGCGAGTTGCAGCCGCTCCGCTCGTCAGTCGCCGATCGCACCACTCGCTCGATCGCCTCTCCAATGCTCAAGCCCCGCGAGCAGAAGCCGCCCCCTGGCCAGCCGCCGATCGACACCGCCTCTTCGATCGCCCGCCAGGCACGCGTTCAAACCCCGCGAATCGAAGCCGCCCCCCTGGCCAGCCGCCGATCGATGCCGCCCCTTCGACCGCCCGCCCAGCCCTCGCTCAAACCCCGCACGCCGAAGCCGCCGCCCTCGCCGGCCGCAACCCCACCCACGCGATCGCCATGCCGCCCAGCGTCAGCACGCCCGCGACGATCGCGGCCGCGTGCAGCCCGCCGGTCAGATCGCCGATTTCCGGCCGCACCAGCGCGCCGAACACCCCCACGCCCACCACGCCGCCGATCTGGCGCGCCGTATTGAGCACGCCCGACGCCACGCCGATCCGCGACGCGCCGAACGCCATCAGCACGGCCGTGTTGATCGACGGCACCACCAGCGCGGTGCCCACGCCGACGGCCAGCATCGGCAGCGCCACCGTCAGCGCGCCGCTGTCGGCGTGCACGCGCACCAGCAGAAAGTAGCCGAGCGCGGCCAGCGCCTGCCCGGCCACCATCGGCACGCGATAGCCGAGCCGCGCGGTCAGCGCCCCCGAGGCGAGGTTCGCGACGGTCACCATCGCCGTCATCGGCAGGAACGCGAGGCCGGTATCGAGCGGCGAATCGTGGCGCACGCCCTGGAAAAACAGGCTCATCGCGAACATCAGCCCGTAGTAGCCGAAGTTGGCGAACAGGCCGACCAGCGCGCTGACCCGCATCGCGGCCTGGCCGAACAGCGACAGCGGCATCAGCGGCTGCGCGTGCCGCGCCTCCACCGCCACGAACAGCGCGCCGCCCGCCGCCGCCACCGCGAAACCGGCCAGCACCGGCGCGCCGTTCCAGCCCAGGCGGCCGGTTTCCACCAGCGCGTAGGTCAGCGCAGCCAGCGCCACCACGGCCAGCGCCTGCCCCGTCAGGTCGAGATGGCGCGACGCGTGGCGTTCGGTGTCGGGCGCATGCGCGAGCGTCAGCCAGATCCCGGCGATGCCCACCGGCACGTTGATCAGGAAGATCGCCGGCCAGCCGAAGCCGGCCACCAGCACGCCGCCCACCAGCGGCCCCGCGCCGAGCGCCAACGCGGCGGTGCCGGCCCAGATGCCGACGGCGCGGGCGCGCGCATGCGGCTCGGGAAACGCGGCGCCGAGCAGCGCCAGCGACGACGGCACGCACAGCGCCGCGCCCACCCCCTGCAGCAGCCGCGACGCGATCAGCATCGCCGCGCCGCCCGACAGCCCGCAGCCGATCGACGCCAGCGTGAACACCGCGAAGCCGGCCACGAACACGCGCCGCGCGCCGAAGCGGTCGGCCAGCGCGCCGGTGGACAGCAGCAGGCTCGCGAACGCGAGCGTGTAGGCGTTGACCACCCATTCGAGCGCGCTCGAATCGAGGCCGAGGCCGTCGCGCATGCGGCCCAGCGCGACGTTCACCACGGTGACGTCGAGGCAGATCAGCACGAAGCCGAGGCTGGTGGCGAACAAGGCCAGACGGGGCCGGAACGGGCGCGCCGGCGAGGAAGCGGAAGCGGGCATGGAGACACCGTGCGGAAGGAAGCGATGCCGCGCACTGTATTCCGCAAGCCAGGCTTGATAAACCATCGGCGAATAACAACAGAACCCACTATTATTTGCGGAATGGACCTGCTCAAAGCGATGACCGTATTCGTGCGCGTGGTGGAAACCGGCAGCCTGACGGCGGCGGCGGTGGCCTGCGACCTGTCGCCGACGATGATCGGCAATCACCTCAACGCGCTGGAGGCGCGGCTCGGCGCGCGCCTGATCCACCGCACCACGCGCAAGCAACAGCTCAGCGCGTTCGGTCAGGCGTATTACGCGCGCTGCGTCGAGATCCTCGGGCTGGTCGGCGATTCGGAACGGCTCGCGCTCGATCATCTGGCCGTGCCGCGCGGGCGGCTGCGCGTGACCGCGCCGGTGGTGTTCAGCAACGAATCGCTGATGCCGGTGATCGCCGACTATTGCGCGCGCTATCCCGAGGTGAAGCTGGAGATCGTCGTGACCGATTCGCTGTCGGATCTGATCGAGGACGGCTTCGAGGCGGCGATCCGCATCGGCACGCTCGGCAATCCCGATCTCGTCGCGCGGCCGTTGCGGCCTTACCGGCTGGTGCTGTGCGCGTCGCCCGCGTATCTGGCGGCGCACGGCGCGCCGGCCGCGCCCGCCGATCTCGGCGCGCATCAGTGCCTGAGCTACGCGTATCCGCCGCGCTCGGAGTGGTACGCGGCGCAGCCGGAATGGGTGCTGCAGGCGCGCGACGGCCAGGCCGAGCGCATCAGCGTGCCCGTCGACGGCCGCCTGAAGATCGACAATTCGGAAGCGCTGCGGCGCGCGATCCTGCGCGGCCTCGGCATCGCGATGCTGCCCGAGATGCTGGTGGCCGAGGATCTGCGCGCGCAGCGGCTGGTGGAGGTGCTGCCCGGGTTCGCCGCGCCCGATCGCGCGCTGAACCTGCTGTATCTGCGCGAGCGGCACACCTCGCCGAAGCTGCGCAGCTTCATCGACTTCATGGTGGAGCGCTTCGGCGTGGAAGGCGTGGAAGACCCGGAAGGTTCGGCGGGCGCAGCGAAACACGGCAGGGACGCCGGTCATGCGCCGCCCGCGGCCTCACCCGCGCCCCCACCCCGCCGCCGCGTGCGCCGCGTTCAGCCGAGGTAATCGGCCTTGTTGGCTTCGAAGTACTGGGCCAGCGTCTGCGGCGCGCGGCCGATCAGCGTTTCCAGGTGATCGGTGACGATCGACAGGTTGCCGGCCCGCACGTCGGCGTCGATCGACACCAGCATCGCGATCAGCCCGTCGGGCAGGCCCGCGTCCTTCAGGCCGGCGGCGAGTTGCGTCCCGTCCACGCGCACCACGGCGAGCGGCCGGCCGGTGGCCTTGGTGGCCAGTTCGGCCACCTCGGCGGTGTTCAGCGCCTGCGGCCCGGTCAGCGTATAGACCGGATTGCCTTCAACCGGCGCGTCGAGCGCCGCGGCGATCGCCTCGGCCATCTCCTCGCGCGCCGCGTAGGCGATCCGCCCGCCCTGCGCGGACGAATACCACTGGCCCGCCTCGAGCGAATGCGGCAGCGACATCAGCAGGTTCTGCTGATACCAGTTGTTGCGGAAGATCAGGTACGGCAGGCCGGTTTCGCGGATCGCGCGCTCGGTGCCGGCGTGATCGGGCGCGAACGTGATCTGCGAGCTTTCGGGGTTCGGCAGCGACGTGTACGCGATCCGGCCCACGCCGGCCGCCGCCGCGGCCGCCACGGCGTTGCGGTGCTGCTTCAGGCGCGTGCCGGCGCCGTCGAGCGCGTCGGTCGACACGATCAGCACCGTGCCCACGCCCGCGAACGCCTCGGCCAGGCCGGCCGGATCCTCGAAATCGGCACGGCGCACCGCAACACCTTGCGCCGTCAGGTCGGCCAGCTTCTGCGGATCACGCGAGCCGGCGACGATGCGCGCCGGCGCCACGCCGCGCGCGAGCAATTGTTGGATCACCAGCTTGCCGAGTTTGCCGGCCGCGCCGGTGACGAAAATCGTGTTGCTCATGAGACAGCCTCATTTCGAGAGTTGCTCTCAAATCGAGAGTGCCTCGATAATCGGGCTTCGGCGCCGCGCCGTAAAGAAGGCAGTTTTTCAGGAGATAGTTACCAAATGGGAACCACCCCCAAATCGGCCAGCGCATTACAGGCCAAACTCGACGAGATCCGCGTCACGGCGGGGTCGATCTCCGATTGCCCGGTGCGCGACCTGCTGAACGTGATCGCCAGCCGCTGGAGCTCGCTGCTGATGATGGCGTTGGCCGAGCGCCCGTATCGCTTCGGAGAACTGCGCAGATTGGTGCCGGACATCTCGCAGCGCATGCTGACGCAGACGCTGCAGGAACTGCAGCGCGACGGCTACGTGCACCGCGAGGTGTTTCCCACCAAGCCGCCCGGCGTGGAATACAGCCTGACCGAGCTTGGCGAATCGATGTTCAACGCGCTCAACGTGCTGCTGCGCTGGACCGAGGACAACCAGGAGAAGGTGATCGCGGCGCGCGCGGAATTCGACGGCGAGCGGGCATCGGCGTCGGCCTGAACGGCTTCGAGCGGCGAGAATCGGCTTCGACGCAAACACCGCCGGCCGCCGAACCGGCCCGCGTTCTCCGCGCAGGCCGGCCTCGTTCACGCTGTCACTGCACCGCCGCCGGACGCGCATTCCAGTGCGCCGCCTCGGCCGAGCCGCTGTCGGCGCTGCCTTCCTCGAGCGAGACGTTGCGCGTCTCGCGCCCGTTCACCATCCACAGCAGCGCGGCGAGCGGCCCCGGCAGCGCGAGCAGCAGCAGCCCGATCAGCGCGGCCGACGGCGTGCCGGTGGCCGCATACACGTTGGTCAGCATCAGCGGCGCGATCATCGCGCCCATCCGGCCCACCGCCACCGACACGCCGAGGCCCGTGGCGCGAATCCGCGTCGGCAGCACTTCCGACGACACCACGTAGCCCGAAATATAGGCCCAGGTCACGCCGAACTGGATCAGGCAATAGCCGAGCACCATGCCCGGCAGTGTGTGCATCAGGTAGATCAGCACGATCGCGGCGGTCGTGAAGCTGTAGCTGACCAGCAGCGACATGCGCCGCCCCCACGCCTCCACCAGCACCGATGCGCACAGCCCGCCCAGCAGCGCGGCGACGTTGCCGTACACGTAGTACAGCGGCATGTCGGCGGCCGGCACCTTCATGTACGGCAGGATCACCAGCGCCATCAGCGACAGCACGCCGTACACCACGGCCGCCTGCGAGAAGTTCAACGCGCTGGCGAGGCCGCAGCGCAGCCGGTACGCGCCGAACAGCTCGCGCACGTTGCGCCAGAACGCGGGCTGCGACGGCGTGTAGAGCGCCGGCTCGTAGCGGCGGCGCGCCAGTTCGAGATCGGCCGCCGACGTGCCGGCGCGCTCGGCGCTGACCGCGATCAGGCCGACGATCGCCTCGGCCTCCGCGATGCGGCCCTGTTGCAGCAGCCAGCGCGGCGATTCGGGAATCACGCGGCGGATCCAGAAGAACAGCAGCGCCATGGTGGTGCCCAGCCCGAAGCCCACGCGCCACGCCACATCCGCCGGCAGGTGGTTCAGCACGAAGTACGAGATCGCGGCCGACAGCAGCGCGCCCACCGGAAACCCCGACAGGATCAGCGAATCGGTCTTGCCGCGATGGCCGCGCGGGATGAATTCGCCCATCGTCGCCGTGACGGCGGAATACTCGCCGCCCACCGCGAGCGCCGTCATGGCGCGGAAGAACAGGAACGATTCGTAGTTCCACGAAAAGATCGTCAGCACGCTGAAGCACGCGTACCAGAGCAGCGTGGCGAGAAACAGCCGCTTGCGGCCGAAGCGGTCGGCCAGATAGCCGAACGCGATCGCGCCCACCAGCATCCCGAACACCCAGATCGTCACGGCCAGCGAGCCCTGCGCGGAACTGAGGTGCCACTGGCTCTTGAGCACGCCGAACACGCTGCCGATGATGTTGGTCTCGAACGAATCGAGCGCCCAGCCCACCCCGAGCGCGGCCACCAGCAGCGTGTGGAAACGGGTCCACGGCATATTGTCGAGACGCGACAGCGCGTCGGTCCTGACGGATTGCGGCGTAGTCATGAAGTTCTCCTGACGATTCACGATACGAGCGCGGGCTGCGCCGCCTGCGTGAAATCGAATTGCGGGAAGCGCGCGGGCGCGCCGATGAAATTGCGGCCGCGCGCGCCGTCGAAGGCGTTCGCGACGAGATCCTGCCAGGCCTGGGCGTCGAGGCCGTAGGCGGCCGGGTGGCATGCCACGCCGAGCGCGACCAGCCAGGCTTCGAGCTGGGCCGGCGCGCCGTCGAGCGTGCCGAACACGTCGACCAGCGCGCGATCGCAGGCCGGATCCGCGCCGAGCGCCGAGCGCATCACGGCCGGCAGGCAGAACGAGCAAGCCACGCCGTGCGCCACGCCGTGCCGCAGCGTGATCGCATACGAGATGTTGTGGGCCAGCGCGGTGCGCGTGTTCGAGAACGCGAGGCCGGCGCGCAGCGCGCCGAGCGCCATCGCCGAGCGCGCCGCGAGATCGCCGGGCGCGGCCATCACGCGCGGCAGCGCCGCCAGGATCTCGCGCGCCGCCTCCACGGCCAGGCCACGCGTGACCGGGTTCGCGTTGACGTTCCAGAGGCTTTCGAGCGCATGCGACAGCGCGTCGAGCCCGCTGGCCAGCGTCGGCTCGGGCGGCAGCCCCGCCACCAGCCGCGGATCGACCAGCACCGTTTCGGGGTAGAGATCGTCGCGGGCGAGCGAGAGCTTGCGATCGCGCGCCGGATCCCACACGGTGGCCCACGACGTCACTTCGCTGCCGGTGCGGAGGTGGTGGGAATCGCCACGATCGGCAGCGCGCGCGGCGCGACGCGCGTGCGGCCGTCCTCGATCCAGGCCAGCACCGGGTCGAGCCGGCCGTGTTCGGCGGCCAGCACCTTGGCGGTGTCCATCACCGAGCCGCCACCCAGCGCCACCAGCACGGCCGGCGCCTCGGGCAGCGCGGCGAGCGCGTCGCAGGCCGCGCGCAGCATCGTCACGGAAGGGTTGGCCTCGACGTTGTCGATGCGCAGCCGCGCCGGGCCGGCGAGGCGCTCGATCCGCTCGCACAGCGCAGCGAACGGCTGCCCCGGATACGTGACGATCGCGTACGGGCGGCCGGCCAGCACGCCGCCGATCGCGTCGAGCGTATCGACGCCGAAGCGCACCCGCACCGGGTTGTGGAATTGCCAGCGCATCACGCGGGTTCCCCGGCCAGCAGGCGCGCGCCGATCGCGTCGATCACCACCGGCAGGTCGGCGATGCTGTCGATCACGTAGTGCGCGCCCGTCTGCGCGAGGCGCGCGCGGGCCGGGCCGACGCGCGCGTCGCGGCCGGCGGCGTCGAGCGCCTGCCAGGCGTCGAGCGAGAGGCCCACTTCGTTGCCGCTCGCGGCGATGCCCACCGTCCACATGCCGGCCGCGAGGCCCGATTCGAGGCCGGTGGGGCTGTCGTCCACCACCACGCAGCTGCGCACGTCGGGCGCACCGAGCGCGAGCGCGTTGGCCAGGCACATGTCCGGGTACGGGCGGCCGCGCGCCACGTCGCTGACGGTGCAGCAGTGGTCGGGGCGGTAGCCGTGGCGCTCGGCCAGCGGCTGCAGGTTGTTCATGACCTCGCGCGGGTAGCCGGTGGTGCTGCCGATGCGGATGCCGCGCGCACGCAGCGCCGCGATCGTGTCGAGCGCGCCGGGGATCAGCGCGCTGTAGCGCTCGACGTTGCGCTCGTCGGCCAGCAGGAACGCGGCGTAGAGCCGGTCGATGTCGGCGTCGGTCGAGGCCGCGCCGTGCGTCGCGCGCCAGCGCAGTTGCACGGCCGGATCCTCGAGAATCAGTTCGATGTGCTCGCGCTTGGCCGCGCCCATCGGTGCGCGCGCTTCCGCCTCGCTGATCGGCACGCCGGCCGCCTCGAACACCTCGCGGAACGCATGCACGGGCGCGAGGCAGCCGAAATCGAGCACGGTGCCGGCCCAGTCGAAAATCGCGGTGGTGACGGGGCCGCGATAGGCGCGCTGCGCGCGATTCGCGGTGTGGGGATCGAGGCTGACGGATCGTTGCGGCATGCTCGGCTCCGGGTAGGAAGTGGATCACGGACGCCAGCATAGTTTTGCAACATGACCCATCTATGATCGAAATACCCGGTTCGACCGAATCGATCCATCGAAAAAATCGTTGGATAAACGTTCGGCCGTCGAACCGGCAGGCGGGGCAAGGGTTTCGGGCCGATACGCGCGGGTTGCGCACCGATCTCCTGAAATAAGGGGTGGATCGATAATATTGGCCGACACCGCCCGCGCCGCCCGGCCCCGTTTTCACCGCGTCTTCCGCACCGATCGATGACCCTGACCCAGATTCGCGCCTTCCTCGCCGTCGTCCAGCACGGCGGCTTCACCGCGGCGGCCCGCGCGCTCGCCACCAGCCAGACCACCGTCACCTCGCAGGTGCAGGCGCTCGAACAGGAGCACGGCGTGCAGTTGTTCCACCGGCGCGGGCGGCGCGTGGAGCTGTCGGCGGTGGGGCTGGATTTCCTGCCGCTGGCGCGGCAGATCAACGGGCTGGAGAACGACGCGCGCTCGCTGCTGCACGACAGCGGCGAGCTGACGCGCGGCGTGCTGCGGATCGGCGCGGTCAGCCCGTTCCACGTGACCGAGATGATCGAGGCGTTCCACACCGCGCATCCGCGCATGCAACTGGCCGTCACGCTCGGCAATTCGGAGAGCGTGCTGAACGATCTCGACGATTACGCCTGCGACGTGGGCGTGATCGCGCGCCCGTTCAGCGACGAGCGCTACGAGATGACGCCGTATGCGAGCTATCCGGTGATCGCGTTCGTGGGCGCGGCGCATCCGTTCGCGGCGCGCGAATCGATCACGCTGGCGGAACTGGCCGGCGCGCCGCTGCTGATGCGCGAGCCCGGCTCGACCACGCGGCGGGCGCTGGAGGATGCGCTGGCGCGCATCGGCGCGACGCCGCGCATCGCGATGGAGATCGGCAGCCGCGAGGCGCTGCGCGAGGCCGTGGCGCGCGGGCTGGGGGTGGGTACGGTGTCGGTGTCCGAATACGTGCCCGACGAGGCGCGGCTGCGGCCGGTGCGGATCGAGGGCGATCCTGTCAGCACGCACATCCACGTGTGCTGCCTGCGCGAGCGGCGCGAGAGCCGGCTCGTCGCGGCGTTCTTCGAGGCGATGCAGCGCTGCCGGCCGGCGGGGTGAGAGGAGCGTTGCGGCAGTTGCTGGCCGAGGCGTGGGCCGGCATCAAGCGCCACGCGCCTGTTGGCTCAAGCGCCGACAACATCGGCCTGCGTGAAGCCCCCGCGCGGGCGGCAAGCGGCGGCGGCCCGGCGCGCCGATAAAATCGGCCAGCGTGAAGCGCCGCGCGCCCGCCGACTCAGGCGCCGACAACATCAGCCTGCGTGAAGCTCCCGCGCGGGCGGCACGCGGCGGCGGCCCGGCGCACCGATAAAATCGGCCAGCGCGAGCGCCGCGCGCCTGCCGACTCAGGCGCCCGACGACACCAGCGTGAGTGAAGCCCCCGCGCGGGCGGCACGCAGCGATTGCCCGACGCGCCGACAAAACCGGCCAGCGCGAGCGTCGCCCGGCCAGCCCGTCACGCCACGCAGCGCCGCCGCGCGAACACCCGGCGTGTCAGATCGAACGCCACCAAGTTGCCGGCCACCACCAGCGCCAGCCCGAGCACCGCGAGCGGCGACCAGCGATAACCCTCGAAGAGCGTCGAGACGGTCAGCGCCACGAACGGAAACAGCACCGTGCAATAGGCCGCCCGCTCCGGGCCGATCCGGCCCACCAGCATCAGGTACGACGTGAAGCCGATCACCGAGCCGGGCACCGCCAGATAGGCGAGCGCGCCGAGGTAGCGCGGCGTCATTTCCGGCACGAACGACAGGCCCGCGACGGCCGAACCGATCGTCAGCGCCGACGCGCCGATCAGCATCGCCCAGCTGTTGGTCATCAGCGGCTGCAGGCCCATCGTCTGCATCCGGCTCGACAGCAGGCTACCGGTGGAAAAGCACAGCGTGCCGCCCAGCGCGATCGCGAGGCCGCGCCAGGTGGCGGCGTCGCCGAGATGGCCGGCCATCTGCTGATAGAACAGGCAGCCGATGCCGGCCAGCCCAAGCAGCGCGCCCGCGATCGCGGTGGGCTGCAGCGGGCGGCCCAGGAACAGCCGGCCGTTGATCGCGTTGAGCAGCGGCGCGATCGAGAACACCACGGCCACCAGCCCGCTCGGCACCACGCGCTCGGCGTAGTAGAAGCACAGGAAGTTCAGGCAGAACAGCGCCAGCCCCTGCGCGACGAGGAAGCGCCAGGCCGCGCGCGGCGGCACGATCGGCCGGCGCAGCGCGCGCAGGATCACGAACAGCACGGCGGCGGCGATCCAGAAGCGCCAGGCGATCGAGATCGGCGGCGGCACGCTGTCGAGCTGCCATTTGATCGCGATCCAGGTGGTGCCCCAGATCAGCACGGTGACGGCATAAAGCAGAAGATTCATGGCAAGGCGGCGTGAGGTTGGCTGACAGTGCCGGGCGGCCGGCCGGGGAAATCGGCGGCGGCGCTGCCCGGATGCTTACTGTGCCGCCCGCCGGGCCGGGCCACTTGTCCGGAATTGCTGTCTTTAGGCGACAGCGCGAGCGCGCCCGCGCGCGCGACCCTATACTGCGCCCATGAAGCCCGACAGCCCGCCGCTCCTCGCCGTCCCGCCCGCCTCCGCCGCCGACCTGGTCGGCGCGGCGGCGCTGCCGTTCGGGCTGCAATCGGTGTGCCGCACGCTGGCCGACACCGACGCCCAGTTGCAGCGCTTCGCGTGGCTCGGCGACAACCTCGCGATCGCCGAATGGACGCGCAACACCGAGGTGGCCGAAACGGCCTACGACAACCCCGGCCACCACACGCTGTCGTGCTACATGGCGGGCGGCTACCGCACCGAGCGCCACAAGCTGCCGGGCCGCTACGGCGCGCCGAGCCGGCTCTGCGCGCTGCCCGGCGATCACGAATCGCGCTGGTGGGTGCGCGGCCGGATGCACTTCATGCACCTGTACTTCCTGCCCGAGCACTTCACGCACCGCGCCGTGCGCGAGCTCGATCGCGAGCCGCGCGAGCTGGAACTGGCCGACCGCACCTATTTCGAGGATCCGCGCATCGCCGAGCTGTGCCGCTCGCTGCTGAACGAGCGCTGGGACGACACCGACGGCCGCCTGCGCACCAACGAAACCGCGCACGAGGTGCTGAGCGGGCTGCTGCGCGGGCAAAGCGTGGTGCGCACCGGCGTGATGCACACGGGCGGCCTCGCGCCCGCCGTGCGGCGGCGCGTGCGCGACTACATCGACGCGATGCTCGATCAGCCCGTCACGCTCGGCGAGCTGGCCGAGATCGCCGCGCTGTCCGAATATCACTTCGCGCGGATGTTCCGCGTCTCGTTCGGCGCGCCGCCGCACGCGTGGATCGCCGAGCAGCGGCTGGCCCGCGCACGCACGCTGCTGCGCACCACCGCGCTGCCGCTCGCGCAAGTGGCCGCGCAATGCGGCTACGCGAACGCCGCGCACTTCAGCCACCGCTTCCGCGACGCGCACGGCGCCACGCCCACCGCCTTCCGCCGGGCGCTGCAAGGCGGCTGAACCGCCGCGCCGCCGGTTGCGGTTTTCCGCGATCTGCCTATCATCGTGACCGTGCTCCAATTCCGATCGACGATGATCCTGCTTGCCCTCCACCGCCGCCGCGCCGGCCTGCCGCCGCCCTGCCCGCTGTCGGCCCAGCCCGCCCGCATGCCGCGCCGCCACGCGTGCGCCCCCCGCGCATGAACGGCCACGTCGCCTATACGCTGCTGGATCTGACCGGCACCTTCGTGTTCGCGATCAGCGGCGCGGTGGCCGCGCGCCAGCGCCGGCTCGACCTGTTCGGCGTGGTGTTCGTCACGTTCATCGTGGCGTGCGGCGGCGGGATCGTGCGCGACGTCTGCATCGGCGCGGTGCCGCCGGCAGGGCTGTCGAACTGGAGCTATCTGGTGGTGTCGATGGTGGCGGCCGCGCTGACGGTGGCCGCCTATCAGCGCGTGAAAAAACTGCGCTATCCGGTGCTGCTGTTCGATGCGATCGGGATCGGCCTGTTCGCCGTGGCCGGCGCGCAGAAGGCGCTGGCCTATAGCGAGAGCGCCGAGGTGGCGATCCTGCTCGGCATGTTCAGCGCGGTGGGCGGCGGCGTGATCCGCGACGTGCTGCTCTCGCGCGTGCCGGCGATCCTGCAGCGCGAGATCTACGCGCTGGCCGCGCTGTTCGGGGCGACCGTCGAGGTGGTGTCGCTGCGCACCAACTGGCTGCCCACGCTTGCGCCCTGGCTGGCGATCGGCTCGTGCGTGGCGATCCGGCTGTCGTCGCTGTATTTCGGCTGGCGGCTGCCGACGTTCGGAAACCGGCGCAAGGACAGCCGGTAGGCAGTCAGGCGGCGGCCCGGCGTTCGCGGCTTCGGCTTGCGCATCCGGGCAATCGGCCGTGCTCCGCGTTCGCGGCCTCGGCTTGTGCATCCGGCAATCGGCCGTGCTCAGCGTTTGCGGCCTCGGCTTGTGCATCCGGCAATCGGCCGTGCTCGGCGTTCGCGGCCTCGGCTTGCGTATCCGGCAATCGGCCGTGCTCGGCGTTCGCGGCCTCGGCTCACGCATCCGCCAACCGCCATGTCCGCCGTTCGACGTATCGACTCACGCCCCTGCCAATCGGCGTTCTCCCCCTCACCCCGCCCGCGCCGTCCCATCACGCGCCGCCGCGACGATCACCGCCGCCAGCGTGCGCGCCGCCTCGGCCATGCGCGCCTCGTCGAACCCGCCGAACCCGAGCACCAGCCCCGGCCGCGCCGTGCCGGGCGCATACATCGGCGAGACCGGCCGCACCGCCACGCCGGCCTCCAGCGCCAGCGCGGCCACGCGGCGGTCGTCGAAGCCGGCCGCGAGCCACAGCACGAGATGCATGCCCTGATCGCTCGGCTCGCGCCGGGCCAGTTCGGGCGGCAGCGCGGCGTCGAGCGTCTCGATCAGGCGCGCGCGCCGCGCCGCATACACGCCGCGCACGCGCCGGATATGGCGGTCGAGATGCCCCTCGCCCATGAACGCGGCCAGCACGTGCTGGTCGGCCTCGGGCGGATGGCGATCCATCAGCACGCGCGCGCCGCGAAACGCCGCCACCAGGTCGGGCGGCACGATCGCATAGCCGAGCCGCAGCGACGGGAACAGGATCTTGCTGAACGTGCCCAGATACACCACCCGCGCCGGATCCAGCCCCTGCATCGCCGGGAACGGATGGCCGGCGTAGCGCAGCTCGCTGTCGTAATCGTCCTCGACGATCCACGCGTCGTGCGTGCGCGCCCAGTCGAGCAGCGCCTCGCGGCGGCCCACGCTCAGCGGCATGCCGAGCGGATAGTGATGCGACGGCGTGACGAACGCCGCGCGCGCCTCGGGCGCGAGGCGGCGGCCGGCGTCGACGTCGAGCCCTTCCGCGTCCACCGGCACGCGCACGATCGCATCGCGCCGCCCGGTGCTTTCGAGGATCGCCGTGATGCCGCGATAGGCCGGGTTCTCGATCCAGGCGCGCTCGCCCGCGCCGAGCAGCACCTGGCAGGCCAGATAGAGCCCCTGCTGGGTGCCGGTGGTCACGATCACCTGGGCGGCGTCGCAGCGCACCGAGCGCGAGCGGCGCACGTAATCGGCGATCGCCTCGCGCAGCGGGCCGACCCCGCGCGTGTCGCCGTAACCCGACGGCGCAGCCGCGCCGCGTGCGCGCAGGCGGTTGCCGAGCCGCCGCCACGCCGCGTCGGGCAAGGTCGGGCCGCCCGG
>NZ_JAAGPF010000082.1 GCF_017104645.1 Burkholderia sp. Ac-20379 | reverse complement strand
CGACCGGCGCGGGCGCGCGCTCCGCGCCATGCGCGAGCGGCAGCCCCAGGTCGCGCCAGCCGAGCGTGCCGAAATCGAGCGTCGAGACCGGGTTGGCCACGCCGCCGTCGATCAGCGTCTGCGCGGCCAGCACGGCGCGCGAGCGCCCGGCGCAGGTGGTGATCACGCGCACCTCGGGCGAGCGCACCAGCGCATGGAACTGCGTCGCGATCTCGCCGCCCGGCGCCGGGTAGGAATCCGGAATGTGTTCGCGCGCATATTCCTCGAGCGAGCGCGTGTCGAGCACGATGGCCGGCGTGCCGGCCTCGCGCAGCCGCACGAGTTCGCGCGCGGTCGTGACCGGCGTGCGGAAGCTGCGCTCCACATCGCCGGAAATGATGCGCGGCGCGGCCACCCGGATCGGCACCACCGGCAGCCGCTCGTTGTCGTCCACGCCGCCGCGCAGGCTGTAGACCGTTTCGTAGCCGCGCTCGGCCAGTTGGCCGGCCGCGCGGCGCACCAGCGAGCCGTCGCCGTCGATCAGCGCGATCGGCGTGTGACGGTGCGGCACCAGCGCGTCGATGCGCGCGTCCAGTTCGACGAGCGGCACGTTCGCGCCGTGCAGCGGCGCGCCGTTGCCGAACGCGATCGCCGGGCGCAGGTCGATCAGCGCGATTTCGCCGGGCGCGCGCAGGATCTCGCCGAGGCGGATCGCGTCGATGTCATGCAAAGCCATAGGGATTCCCGATCAAGTTGACGAAGCCGGCGAGCGGCATCAGCCGTGCGCGAGCGCCACGTCGGCGAAGTTGCCGAACATCGCGCTGCCCACGTCGTTCAGGTTGCGCACCTCGCGCCGCAGCAGGATCACCACCGTCAGCGACACCAGCGGCAGGCGCGGCAGATCCGTCTGCGCGAGCTTCTGGAAGGCGGCGTACAGCTTGGCGCGCTCGGCCGGCTGCTGCTCGCGCGCGGCGCGGAACAGCAGCTCGTCGGCCTGCGGGCTGACGTAGTGCGCGCCGTTGCTGAACGGCACGCCGGGCCGGAAGCTGTTCGATGCGTAGAAGCGCTGCAGGCCGATCACCGGATCGGGGCCGACATTGCCGAGAATCAGCCCGAGATCGAAATCGCGGTCGGTGTAGATGCGCTTCACGTACTGGCCGAAATCCTGCGAATGCAGATCGACCTTGACGCCCACCCGGCCCAGCGCGCCGCGAATGTATTGGGAGGTCTGCATCATCGCCGTCTTCGGGTTCGAATCGAGCGTCAGCGCGAGCCGCGTGCCGTCCGCGCCGCGGCGCAGCCCGGCCGCGTCGAGCAAGGCCTCGGCGCGCGCCGGATCGTAGGGATATTTCGGCACGTCGTCGGTGTGGAACGCGGCCAGCGTCGGCGGCAGCGGCGCATCGGCCGCACGCGCGAAACCCGAATACACGTTGCGCACGATGAAGCTGCGGTCGATCGCGTGATACAGCGCCTGCCGCACGCGCAGGTCGCGCAGCGCCGGGCGGTCGAGGTTCAGATCGAGATTCAGCACCGTCGCCGTCACCGGCGTGTCGCCCGTGATCAGCGACACCTTGCCGCCCTGCTCGATACGGCGGATGTCGACCTGCGGAATGCTCTCGCTGGTCGCGATCTGCACGACGTTGGTTTCGAGCGCGATGGCGGCCGCGGCCGAATCGGGAAACACGCGGAACACCAGCTTGTCGAGGTACGGGCGGCCCGGCACCCAATAGTCTGGATTGCGTACCAGTTCGACGAACGCGCCGCGCTGCCAGCGCGAGAAGCGGTACGGCCCGGTGCCCACCGGCGCGTTGTTGGCCGGGTTGCTCAGCACGTCGCGGCCTTCGTACAGATGGCGCGGCAGCACCTGCGAGACGCTCGCGCCGAGCGCGTTGATCAGATACGGCGACGGCTCGTCGAGCTTGAGCACCACCGTGTGCGGATCGGGCGTCTCCACGCGCGTGACGTGCGCATAGGCGATGCGCCCCTGCGGATGCAGCTTCTGCCAGACGTTCTGCAGCGACCACGCCACGTCGGCCGACGTGAACGGCTTGCCGTCGTGCCAGCGCACGCCCTCGCGCAGCCGGAACGTCCAGGTCAGGCCGTCGGCGCTGGTGCGCCAACTGGCGGCCAGCTTCGGCACCGGACGGAACTGCGCGTCGTATTCGACGAGCGGATCGAACAGCTTGGTCGACACCGTCAGCGGCGGGCCGGCCGGCGAGAACGCGCTGACCAGGAAATCGGGTTCGGCGTAGATCGCCATCGACAGCGTGCCGCCCGGCTGCGCGGGCGCCGCGGCGGCGCCATCGGCCGCTCCATTGGCGGCGGCCGTGGCGGCCTGGCCGATGCCGGGCACGGCCCCGAGCGAGGTGGCGGACAGCCACGCGGCCGAGGCGAGGAGAAGCTCTCTGCGAGAAGGATTCATGTTCGTAAGGACGTGACGATGCACGCCGGTGCGCCGAGGCGCACCGGGCTCGATATCAAGGACAACGGATCGAATGGCAGATGGCCTGGGCGGTGGCGCGTCGATCGACGCATCGCCGCCCACACCGGGCCGGGCTTCGCTACAGGGCTAGCGCTCGCCGCCGCCGTGGCGCGGAATCCGCCCGAAGAACGGATGGCCGGGGTCGTTGAAACCCGGCGTCGACGGATGGCCGCTGGCCACCAGCGCGTCGACGAACGCCTCGTCGGCCGCATCGAGCCGGTAGTCGAGCGCCGGCAGATAGTCGCGCCACTGCTCGATCGTGCGCGGGCCGGCGATCGCCGAGCTGACATAGCGGCTGTTCAGCACCCAGGCCAGCGCGAACTGGCTCGCGCCGAGGCCGCGCGAGCGCGCGTGCGCTTCGATCTTGCGGGCCAGCTCGATCGTCTCGGGCCGCCACTCGGTCTGCAGCAGGCGGCGGTCGCTGCGGCCCGCGCGCGTGTCGTCGCCCGGCACTTCGCCCGGCGCGTATTTGGCGGTCAGCACGCCGCGCGCGAGCGGGCTGTACGAGATCACGCCGAGCCCGAAATGCTCGGCCGCGCTCAACTGCTCCGCTTCGACCTGACGGTTCGCGAGGTTGTAGAGCGGCTGGCTGGCGGCCGGGCCGTCCACGCCGAGCGCACGCGCCGTGTGCGCGAATTCGGCGATCTTCCAGCCGCGAAAGTTCGACAGCCCGTAATAGCGCAGCTTGCCGGCGCGCACCAGATCGGTCAGCGCGCGCACCGTTTCCTCGACCGGCGTCTGGTGATCCTCGCGATGGATATAGAGCAGATCGATGTAATCGGTGCCGAGCCGCTTCAGGCTGGCCTCCACCGCCTGCACGATGTACTTGCGCGAGGCGCCGCGATCGTTCGCGCCCGGCCCGCGCGGATTGGCGAACTTGGTCGCCAGCACCCAACTGTCGCGGCGCGCCGCGATCGCGCGGCCCACCACGCGCTCCGATTCGCCGCCCGCGTAGCCATCGGCGGTGTCGATCGAATTGACGCCGTGCTCGAACGCCTCGTCGATGATGCGGGCGGCGTCCTGCTCGGCGGTCGGGCCGCCGAACATCATCGTGCCGAGCGTCAGCGTCGACACGTTAATGCCGCTGCGCCCCAATTGGCGATATTCCATATTCACTCCGGTGATTTTTAAATCGGCAAACAGAAAATCGGATATTTATTCAGACCAATTAAATCGTTCGATATCGCTGATTCGAGCGGTGTCGTGAAAACGACGCGATGACGACGGAATGGATGCTGCAGAGCCTGCTCCGGCGCTGTCATCGCGTCTTTCGAGGCAGATGCCCCGTCAGCGCGCCCGCTTCATTCCGAATCCCGATAAGCTAATATCTATTAATGATTTAATTTCGATTTATAAAGTCTATACTTGACTTTCTTTGCCGACAATCATCATTTTCGGGTGGCATTGCATGATTCAAAGTCAAGTAACCGGCGAGCATCCGCTGCGCAAGCGCCTGCCGCCGGCAACCAGCCTGATCACGTTCGAATCGGCCGCGCGGCTCGGCAGCTTCACGGCCGCCGCCGACGAGTTGCGCGTCACGCAGGCGGCCGTCAGCCGGCAGATCCGGCGCATCGAGGATTTCGTCGGCGCGCCGCTGTTCGTGGCGGCGGGCCGGGGCCGCACGCTGAGCCCGGCGGGCCGGCAACTGCTCGAAGCCGCCACGCAAGGGCTCGAACACATCGCGAAATCGATCGCGCAGGTGAAGGCGTACGGCACGCGGCAGCCGCTCGCCGTGTCGGCGCCGCTGAGCTTCGTGAACCTGTGGCTGATGCCGCGCCTCGGCGCGTTCCGCGAGGCGCATCCCGACATCGATCTGCACTTCGCGACGGGCGACATCGACATGGCGCCGCCCGACGCCGCCAACACGATCGCGATCCGCTTCGGCGACGGCAAGTGGCCACACCTGAGCGTGCATCCGCTGCTCGACATGCAGGTGGTGCCGGTTTGTTCGCCCTCCTATGCAGCCGAATTCGCGCAGCGCGCGGCCGGCCACGGCGACGCGTTCGCCCTGCTCGGCGGCACGCTGCTCGATCGGGATACCGAACCGCCGCTGGCGATCCGCTGGGATGCCTGGTTCACGCACGCCGGCATTCCCGGCGCCCATGCGCCGCGCCGCCTGCTGTTCAGCAGCTACGACGCGGTGCTGCACGCGGCGCTGCATGGCCAGGGCATCGCGCTCGGCGCCGATGCCTTGCTGCGCGGCGCGTTCCGGCGCGGCGAGCTGGTGCGCGCCACGCCCGAAGTGCCGGGCTGGCCGCTGCGCTGCCATCTGGTGATGCCGGGCGCATTGCAGACCACGCCCGAAATGCAGCAGTTCATCGCGTGGATCACGAACGAGGCCGGCCGCCCGATCGAGCGGCTTTGAGGCGCGCACGCGGTTCCCGCCGCCAATGAAAAAAGCGCCGGCCCGCGTTCGCGGGCCGGCGCTTCGTCATGCCGGATGGCGGCTGGCCGCGTATCAGAACTTGTGGCGGATACCCACGCGCGCGGCGATCTGGTTGGTCGCGCCGTTGCCCGACGGGCCGAAGAACGCCGTGCTCGAACCGATCTGCGCCTGCACGTCCTGCGTGCCGTTGCGGCCCGAGGCCTTCTGATACACGCCCACCAGGTACACGTCGGTGCGCTTGCTCAGCGCGTAGTCGAGGCTCGCGTCGATCTGGTTCCAGTGGCCGCCGTTCGCGTTGTGCATGCGCGTGTACGTATAGGCCAGGCCGCCGGCCAGCGCCGTCGTGAAGTTGTAGCGGCCGCCCACGTCCACCGCGTCGAGCGAGGTGGCCGCGCCGTTCAGCGCTTCGATGCGCGTGTTCGTGTAGAGCGCGAACAGCGCCGCGTTGGCGAACTGGTAGCGCGTGCCGATGCCGAACGTGCGCAGATCCTTGCCGCCGCCCGTGCCGCCGGCATTGACGTTCGCGATCGAGGTCGGGAACGCCGGGACTTCCGCCGTCGGATACGAGATGTCGGTATAGGCCGCGCCCACCGAGAAGCCGCCCATCGCGTAGTTCAGGCCGAAGCTGTAGGCGCGCGACGAACCGGTCGAGCCGCCGACCGGCGCCGAGCCGGCGAACGCGCCGGCCTGGTTCGAGAAGCCGTACAGCGCGCCGAACGTCACGCCCGAGAAGTTCGCCGACGAGAACTTCACCGCGTTGTTGATGCGGCTGTTCACGAGCTGGTCGAAATCGTTGATGTGATACGCGTAGTTGCCGGCCAGCGTGTTGGTGCCGGCCGAATACTGGCCGCCCAGCACGTCGGTCGAGAACGTGTATTGGCGGCCGAACGTCAGCGCACCGATGCCGTCCTTCGTCAGGCCCACGTAGGCCTGACGGCCGAACATCGCGCCGCCCTGGTTGATCACGCCGGTGCCGGTGTTGAAGCCGTTCTCGAGCAGGAAGATCGCCTTCAGGCCGCCGCCGAGGTCTTCCGAACCGCGCAGGCCCCAGCGGGTGCCCTGCGCGACGCCGTCGTCGTACTTGAAGCGCTTCGCCGAGCCGGTGCCGGCGGCGGCGTGGTTGACGTAGCTGAGGCCGGTGTCGATCACGCCATACAGCGTCACGCTGCTCTGGGCGTGCGCGAGCGTCGTGCCGAAGGCGGCCAGGGCCGCCACGGTGGTCATTTTCTTGAGCAAGCTTGTCTCCTGCGAGCGCCGCAACGCGTGCCGTCCGAAGCAGGCGGACGCAACGGCGCCGAATGGGGTGCGATTGATTGGAGTGCTATCGAACGCCGGTTGAACGCCGGTTGAACGCCGGTTGTACCGGCGGCATCCGGTTTTGTTTATCTGGCCTTGCGGCCTTGTTTACCGGGCGCGGCGCATCGGGTGTCGGCGAGCCGCGCGGCGCGAGTTTACTGCGAGCTGTCGCGCAACCCAAGCAATGCTTACGACGGTGCGCGAATCAGTTGCGAAATAGCATCGGTTTTCCGCAAACGGCGCGGCGGCGGGCACGGCGGCGGCGGGGATGTCCGGCATTCGCGGGGTTCGGGGCGCAGCGCCGGAGAATGCATTGCGTCCGCAACCAAGCCGGGCTGGCGGACGGAACGCGCCCTACCCCTCGCAATCGGCAAGCAACTCGCACAACGCGTCGAACACCAGCCGAACCCGCGCCGGCACCGGCGTGCGCTGCGCGCGATAGACATACAAGGTGGAAGGCTGCGGACGCAGGTGCTCGAGCAGGGACACCAGCCGCCCCTCGCGCAGCATCGGCAACGCCAGATGCCCCGGCAATTGCCCGATCCCCACGCCGGCCAGCACCGCCTCGAATTCCGCCTCGGGATCGTCGGTCACCCACACCGGCCGCGCGGGCACGTGCTGCTCGCCGTCGGCGAACATCCACGGCCACGGCCGGCCCGTGTTGCGATCGATCAGCACCGTCAGTGGCGCGCGCAGCAACGCGTCCTTGTCGGCCGGCGCGCCGGCGCGCGCGAGGAACGCCGGCGCCGCGGCGAAATACAGCGCCGCCTTAGATACCGGCTTCGCGACGAAGCGGCTGTCGCGCATCGGCCCGATCCGCACGCCCACGTCGATCTGCTCGTCCACCACGTCCGCCAGCACTTCCGACAGGCGCAGGTCGACGACCAGCCCGCGATGCGCGGCCAGCAGCGGCGCGAGGCCGGGCGCGATGAAGCGGCGTCCGAGCGCGCCCGGCGCGGCGATCCGCACGATGCCGGCCGGATCGTCGTGAGCAAGCGGCGGTTCGGCCGCGAACAGGCCGTCGACCTGCGCGATCGCCTCGGCGCTGCGCCGCGCCAGTTGTTCGCCGAAATGCGTCAGGCGCACGCCGCGCGTGCTGCGATGGAACAGCAGCTCGCCCAGATGCTCTTCCAGTTGCTGAATGCAACGGGTAATGACTTGCGGCGAGACGCCGAGCCTGACGGCCGCGTCGCGAAAATTGGGGCTTTCCGCCGCCACGCAGAACATGCGCAGCGCTTCGAATCGATTCATGCGTGATCCCGTTGGCGCGAATTCCGTCTGGAGGAATTCCAAATTCGCCGGAAGTTCATTTATCAACCCGCGAGGCGCCGTCACACTCGGCGCGGTCGATCCGACACACCGCTCGCGGGCCGCGGCCGGCGCCGAAAAGTATCGCAGAAAGGCCTGCGCGCCGCCGGCCCGGATGCGCTCCGCACTCGTACGCAGTACCGAACGTCTCTCTCGAGGACAACACCATGCACTCCATTCTGATGATCCTGACCAGCGCTACCGCGTGGACGCAACGCGACGGCTCGCAACGCCCCACCGGCTTCTGGGGCGAGGAATTCGTCGTGCCGCACGGCATCCTGCTCGCGGCCGGCACGAACGTCACGCTGGCCACGCCGGGCGGCGCACCGGCCACGGTGGACGAACTGAGCCTGTCCGCGCAGGCCAATCACGGCGACACCGCCAAGGTCGAGGCGATCCGCGCGCATCTCGCGCAACACGCGGCCGCGCTGGCCGCGCCGCGGCCCATCGAGACGCTCGACGCCGCCGCGTTCGACGCGGTGTTCGTGCCGGGCGGACACGGCCCGATGCAGGATCTCGCCGTCAACGCCAGCGTGGGCCGCGCGCTGTCCGCCGCGCTCGCCGATCCGCGCAGGGTGGTGGCCGCCGTCTGCCACGGGCAGGCCGCCTTCCTGGCGGCCGGCGACGCGTCGGGCTGGGCCTTCAAGGGCCGTCGCCTGACCGCGTTCACCAACGACGAGGAAACGCAGGTCGGCCTCGCCGCCAACGCGCCGTGGCTGCTCGAGGATCGCCTGCGCGCGGCCGGCGCAATGTTCGAGGCGGGCGCGCCGTGGGGGCCGCATGTGGTCGTGGACGGCAACCTCGTTACCGGCCAGAACCCGGCGTCGGCCGACGCGGCGGCCCATGCCGTGCTCGATCTGCTGACGGGGGGTGCGGCGGCACGCTGAGCACGAACCCGCCGCCGCGGCATGCGGGGCGCGCAACCGACGCACGCCCCGCACCACCCCGGTGCCGATAACCGCCCGTCGATCAGGGTTATTTCTATATATCGCGATATTCCGATATAGTCGGTTCCCGACGACGATACAATCGGATCCCGCCGTTCACCCTTACGACTCATGACGCTCGACTTCGACGCGATCCACAAGGCGCTTGCCAACCCGGTCCGCCGCGAGATTCTCGCGTGGCTCAAGGATCCGGCACGGTATTTCCCGGAACAGGCCGCGTGCGCCTCGTTCCGCGACGGCGTGTGCGCCGGCCAGATCGACGCACGCTGCGGCTTGTCGCAATCGACCGTGTCGGCCCATCTCTCGACGCTGCAACGCGCCGGGCTGGTGGAATCCGCGCGGGTCGGGCAATGGGTGTTCTTCCGCCGCAACGAGGCGGCGATCCAATCCTTCGTCGATCAGCTGCAGATCAGCCTGTGACGGCAATGCCGCCGCACCGGCCCACCTTCATTCGATAAGGAATCCTCCATGACTACCCTGTTCGATCCGCTCGTCGCCGGCGACCTGACGCTGCCGAACCGCATCGTGATGGCGCCGCTCACGCGCGCCCGTTCCGGCAATGCCCGCGTGCCGAACGCGCTGATGGCGCGCTACTACGCGGAGCGCGCCTCCGCCGGCCTGATCCTGACCGAGGCGACCTCGGTCACGCCGCAGGGCGTCGGCTACGCCGACACGCCCGGCATCTGGTCCGACGAACAGGTGGAAGGCTGGAAGCTCGTGACGAAGGCCGTGCACGACGCGGGCGGGCGCATCGTCATGCAGCTGTGGCACGTGGGCCGGGTTTCGGATCCGGTGTTCCTGAACGGCGATCTGCCCGTCGCGCCCAGCGCGATCGCGGCCGGCGGCCACGTGAGCCTGGTGCGCCCGGAGCGCGCCTACGTCACGCCGCGCGCGCTCGAACTCGACGAAATTCCGGGCATCATCGCGGCCTATCGCAAGGGCGCGGAAAACGCCAAGCTGGCCGGCTTCGACGGCGTGGAAATCCACGGCGCGAACGGCTATCTGCCCGACCAGTTCCTGCAGGACAGCACCAACCATCGCACCGACGCCTACGGCGGTTCGATCGAAAACCGCGCGCGCCTGCTGCTCGAAGCAACCGACGCGGCGATCGACGTGTGGGGCGCGTCGCGCGTCGGCGTGCACCTGTCGCCGCGCGGCGACGCACACACGATGGGCGATTCGGATCCGGCCGCCACGTTCGGCTACGTCGCCCGCGAACTCGGCCGCCGCAAGATCGCGTTCATCTTCGCGCGCGAAAGCCTGGGCGAGAACCGCCTCGGCCCGCAACTGAAGCAGGCGTTCGGCGGCGTCTACATCGCCAACGAAGCGTTCACGCTCGACAGCGCGCAGGCGACGGTCGCGGCCGGCGAAGCCGACGCCGTGGCGTGGGGCAAGCTGTTCATCGCGAACCCCGACCTGCCGCGCCGCTTCGAGCTCGGCGCCGAACTGAACGCGCCGGTGCCGGCCACGTTCTATGCCGAGGGCGAAACGGGGTATACCGATTACCCGCCGCTGGCGAACGTCGCCTGACAGCGGTGCACCGGGGCGCAGCGTTGCGCCCCGGGCTCGACGATCGCTGCCGCCCGCGTCAGTTCAGGCTCGAGATCAAGTGGCAGCCGCAAGTCGCACGATGCCCGTGGCGCGCAATCGCAATGCCGCCATCGGTCATCGACTCGTCCCCTTCCTCGATCACGTTGGGTTTGACGTCGGGATGCAGAGGACACGACACTTCATCGCCCTTGCGCGCGACGAAGCGGCCGTCGAAACGCATGGTGGACGACCCCGTTATCACCTTGCCGCCGTGATCGGTATCGTCACCGATTCGAACGAGATCGATCACGCGCCGCCTCCCGAACGATAGCGAAAATGGTTGACGCCGTAGTCGGCGTCGCGTTTGTCCGGCCGGTCCTGTTTCGATGCGCGCACCAGATCGATGTTGCGAACGCCGGGCCACCCATAGCCCGCGAAGATCAGCTCGGCAAGGCGCGCAAAGCGCCGCATCTTCAGATACGCCCGATAGAACAGGATCCCGAATACCAGCAAGGCCATTGCCCAGGCGCTCGCCATCACGATCGTGTGCGTGGCCGAATCCACGCCGGCGTGATCCCTGAACATGAAGAGGCTGACGATGCCGCTGCACACGGCCCAAGTCACCAGCATGATCTTCGTGAGCCAACCGAACAGCGCCGATCGCCCCCGCGTGGCATGCGGATACACGGCCAGCATGTTGTCGCGAGGCCGGCGGATCGAATACGCGAAGTAACGGCCGTCCGGCCTCTGCTCGGCCACGGCTTCGACCTCGTCGCCGTTGCGCATCGGCATCTTCCAGAGCCATCCTTGCACCGGTTTGCCGTCGAGTTCGAACTCGACCCAATCGGCTTCCTCTTCCGAATTCGCCGACGATTGGATCAAGCCAATGGCCGATGCGCCCATCCCGGCCAACGCCGCGCCGGCCGCGGTGGCTTGCAGGTAGGCGTGCTCAGCCTCGTTCAGCACGAAATCCTGCTGGCGCCGCCGGCATTGCAGATTGCCGATCGTCCCGCGCAGCAACTGGATCGAGTAGTCACGTTCCGCACTCATGCCATTTCCGCCATAGCCTTGTCGAACTCCTCTTCCTGTTCCTTCAGTTCCGTGTATTTGGTCACGGCATGATCCTTGACCCGCAGGATGGCCTCTTGCCCGGTGCCGAACGCGCAGCGCGAGCACCATGATTCCAGTTCGTCGGGGGTCAGGCAATCGGCAAGGATCTGCAGCGCGAACACGGCGATCGTCGCCTCCCAGGTAATCAGCATGCTCACGACCCGGAGCGCCGCGATCATCGCCAAGCGCGGCGCCACCACCTCGACGGCCATCATCACGACACGGCTGCCCGATCGTTGCGCCAGCCGCTTGAACAGCGGTGCGGCGGTACTGATCGCATCGATCACGAATGCGCCGCCGCTCGCCACCCCAACCCCCGCCTTCACGAACAGCACCACCGTGACGTCGTACTGCCCCGCTTTTTCCTTCTTGCTCGCCGCCCCGCCGTCGAGCCACGCGGCAGCAAACGCGCCGACCCCGGACAGAAAACCGCCGACCATCTTCCAGCTCATTGCTCGCACGGATTTCTTGAGCGTGCCGTAATACGGCGTCATTGCGATCGTGATGATCGACGAGCACAGGGACGCGCCGGATTTGATCAGCTTGGTCCGCGTATCGGCGTCCGGCGCGCCCGCGAGCAGGTGCCAGAAATTCACGAGTTCGCACAATGCCGCAATGACGGCGATACGGCCAAGACGAAGCTCCTTCAGCGCCGTTTCGTTCTTGTCGTCCTTCAACCGCCCCCACACCTCGTAGAGTTCCTTGGTGGGGCTAGGGCCCTTCGTCGCCGCCGCGGACAACATCCCCCGCGCGGTGCGAAAACGCTGCAAGATTTCGGTTCGGCTGACCTTGTCGTACAGCGCCTGCTTTCGAACCAGTTCCAGCGCATCTTCGGCAGGAATACCCGCCCGCTGCAGGAACAGCGTCTGCACGATTTTCTCGCCGACGAAATCGCCCAGCTTGTTGACGCGTAGTTTCTCGAAGACGCGATCGCCGATGTTCATGATCAGGACATCGCGTCCTTCGGCCTTGTATTTCGCGCCCAACAGCGAAATCTTGGAGGCGTTGGTTTCGAGCGCCAGCTTCGAATACTTCTTGTAGTAATCGGCCAGCTTGCCGATATATTTCGCCGCCAACGTGACAAGCTTCACGCCATCTTCCTCAAGCGCGTGATTCTTGTTCTGCAACGCGCTGGCCAACAGCTTCTCGAGTTCCTCCCGGCTGGCCGGATGATTCATGGCAACGGCCCGCCATACCAGGCTCTCCTTGGCCGTTGGCTTCCAGTGCCCCACCAGTTCGTCGACGATCGCGAGCCCCTTCGGCGTCGACCCAAGGCCATCGATCGCCATCGCCACCACCACTTCGAATTCGAAGCTGTCCGCCAGCTCGACGCAGTAATAATCTTCGAGCGTGTCGAACAGCAGCGGCGCGCGCAACCATTTCCCCACGTCGTCGCTGCGCAACTCCTGGAGGCGGAAGACGGCATCCTGAAGCTTTTTGTAGGGCTTGCGGAAATCCTCGATCTGCTTGCGTTGGAGCCGGGCTTCGTATCGCGACCATTTGTACTTCTGCTGATAGTCGACGTTGCGATCGTGAAAACCCGGTTGCGCCTTGGCATAGGCACGCGCATCGTTCATCACGTCGTCGCGGAGCTTGCCGATATAAGGCGTGCGGTAAACGGGACTCGTGGCAGAGCTGAATCGGCCCGCCTGAACGAGCCGCGTCTGATAACTTCCCGGAATATTGTTGGCCGCCATCCAATCGAGATCGTCGTAATAGGCGTTGACCTGTTGGGCGCGGGCGGCGTCCGCTCCCGCCAGTGCCTGTGCGCGAGACTTGGCCAGGGCGGCACGCGCCGTTGGCGAGCCGAGCGGCGTCATGTCGTGTGCCTGCTTCGCCAATGCCTCCTGGGATTCGACCGACTGCTTGGCGCGCGAATCGACGATGCGCTTTGCCGTATCGACATCGTTCAAGGCCGTGACCTTCATGCCGACTTCGTTCTTCGCGCTGTACCGATCGAGCCAGGACATCGGATCGTTCCGGAACCCGTTCAGTTCGTGAACATTGCCGATTGCATCCCAGAGCGCCAGCATCATCGGCGGATGACTCGATGCGGCGCCGCCGCTTCCCGCCACCGTGCCCACCTGATTCATCAGTTTGATCAATTGCTTGCTCGCCGAGGCCGGCGACGCCTGCCGAACGCGCAACGGATACAGCGACAACTCGCGCGGCAGGAGATCCTCTCGATAGCTGCCGTCGTCGTGGCTGAATCGGTCCTTCTCGCCAAGCATGCTCATCTGCTTCGCGTTGAAGCCCGGCATGTACTCCAGGACGTCGTCGATCGCCGCCTCCGTGGCGGCAACCGCGTGCCCCGAACCGTCCTTCCCGCTGGCGATCCATTGCGACGGCTCGATCGACTGCATGCGGCTTGCGCGCAACGCAGCGTTCGATTGATAGCGATTGAACGTTTCAGGATGCCAGGCGAGTTCGGAGAAGGCGATATACACGCGGCCCGTGCATTTTTCGGGCTGCTCGATGGCGATGATGTCCATCTGCACGGCCAGCGTGGTCTTGGCACACGCCGGATCCGTCAGGGGCACCGACGGCAACGGCAAGGACTGCATCCAAAGACGCCCGTCGGACGTCACCTTGTAAGCCTCCCAATAATTGTTGCCGCGAGCCCCCACTTCGTAGAACAGATAGAGCCACCCTTCGCGCAAGGTGCGCAACCCGTAATGATGTTCGGCCAGGCCGACCTCCGTCACGCGGTCGCCCGTCAATCCCGCGGGCATCCTGGCGTTCACGGCCTTCGGCAGCACGGTGTAACGTACCGGGAGAATCGGCAGGCCCGTTTTATCGCAGTTCTTGCATGTCTGGTTGGTTACCGCCATACGCTCTCTCGTATCGAATGGGACTGCAAATCAGTGGGGAGACGCGGCGCCCGAGCGCGAATACCAAGCGCCGCCGCGAATGTCGGCCAAATCGGCATCCGTCAACGCGGCAATGGCCCCCGTGTAAAAGTCGCCGGGCTTCATGGCGCTCAGTAATTGCAGCACTTTGGGATACCGATAAAACCGCGCATGCCACGTCAGCGCGTGCCCAATGAACGCCACATGATCATCGCGATCCGACAGGCCGTGATGTTCCGCCTGTTCGGCGGCGGCCAGGGCGGCTTCGATCTCGGGCGGCTCCGGCTGCCGCCCGGCCGTCATCGCATGCAAGGCCAGCGCGCGATTGATCAGGCCATGACGATGGATCTGCCGCCACTGCGTACCGTCCAGCGCAAGATCGCGCCGCGCGCCGGCATCGCCGAGATAGGCGTCCGGTTGCGCACAGGCATCGAGCGCATGCCACGCCGAGATCGGACCGAGCAGCGTCTGTTGCTGGGATTCGGACAACACCGGCCAGATCAGGCTCAACGCTCGCGAATCGTAAAAGCGCAGCACGCATGGGCGCCCTTCTTCGTTGTACTGCAGAACCAGCCGCGACAAATGGCCGGCCACGTCGGAGAGCGGCGCCTCGCTCGCCAGCCAGCCTCCCACGCGCTGCCCCAAGCCCTGCGCCATCGACATGGGATGCCGGTCCGCCACCGCAATCCGCACGCTCGCCTCGAGCAGCGCGGCGTCCGCCGCTCGGTCGAGATCCAGCGCGGCGAGATACGGCTGCTGGCTTGCCGGAAACGCATCGTGCTCGACTTGCACGCGCTCACGCGGCAAGGCCTCGAGCATCTGGCTGACCGCTTCATCGTTGGCGATATCGCGATGCCCCGGATCGACAACCAGATAACACTGCATTTGCGGGCGCTTGCCGAAATAGGCATGCAAGCGGGCCAGGACCGAGGCCACCGCTTCGTCGTGCCAATCCTGGCCCTGGCCGATCGCACTCGACTCTTCCATCTGCCTCACTCCAAAACGATGCTCGACGCACTATCGGCACTGGCCGACGCCGTCTTCCATGCGCATCCGTTCGGCACACTCGCGATCGGCGCGGGAATTCGCATCGACGAAGCGCCCGGTTTGTCCCACGATGCGCATTTTTCGAGAATCTGACCGCTCGTGCCGTTCTCGATCAAACCGGAGGTAATCTTGATATAGGAGCCGCCGGCGCCGATCCAGACTTCCTTTTCCGCCGAGATCACCACGCGCCCGTTCGAACTCGTGATGGTCATGTCGTTCATGGCGCCGAGCTTCATTTCATCGCTCTGAGCCTGAATCTCGACCTTGCCTTTCGACGCGAACAACTTGATGCCGGCGTTCTGCGCAAACAGGCTGATTTTCTCCATGACACTCGCAACCAGCGACTTCCCGGCGGCCACATGCGTGCTCTTGCCGCTGACAATGCTGACTTGCTGATTCGCGGTAATTTGCGCGGAATCCTGTGTCGACACCCCGACCCCGGCGGGACTGGCCATCAACATGATGGGCGTCGAAAACCCGTTCGCATTGCCGGCGCCGCCGCCCGCCGTTCGCCCGCCGCCGCCGGCGCCGCCGGCCACGCTGTATTGCGTGGCGTCCGTGAATTTCTTCAGCGCTTCGTGGCCTTCATCGAGGCTTTCCGCCTGGTTCGACGCACTCGCCTGCGACGTCAGTTCGACGATGCTTTCCGCACCGGTCAGTTGCTCGGAAGCCGCCGTGACGCTCCAAGGCTGATTGACGGACGCGGCGTGCGTCGACAGCAACAGCCCCTGGCCCGCCCGAATCGCGCCATACGCTTCGGACTTCAGATCGAAGCCGCTGCCGAGGAACGCGCCGCGCGCATTGTCCGAATGCTGGATCAGATAACCGAGGTGCAGATGGGTTTGCGCACTGCTCGAATAGAGCTGGACGCGGTTCTGTCCCGTTGCGTCGTCGAGGACGATCTGGTTGTAGCCGCTGCCGCCGTATTCCTTCGTGCGGTAGCCTGACACGATGCCATCGCTATGCCACTGCGGTTGGACCTTGCCGTTGTAGACACGGTGCAGGACGATCGGCCGATCGCAATCGCCGCCGATATAGCCCACCAGCACCTCTTCGCCGATTCGAGGCACGTGGACGCTGCCGTAGCCGCCGCCCGTGTCGGATTGCGCCACCCGCACCCAACACGATGCCGATGCATCCCCGGGATTCTGGCGATCCCAGACGAACATCACCTTCACGCGATTCAATTCGTCGGTGTACACCTCTTCGCCCTGCGGCCCGACCACGATGGCCGTTTCGAGCTCCATTTCGGGCTTCTTATGATCGAACGGGCTGCGATAGGGCATCGTCACGCGCTGCGCCTCGACCTCGGCCAGGTAGAAACCGGTCGATCCGTCTTCGTGCGCGATCGGGTCGCCGGTATTGCGCGCCTTGGCCTGCGCCAGGTCGTACTGCAAGCTGTACGGAAAACTCGCCTCGTGGTCCGACAGCGGCAGATTGTTCTCGATGTATCGCCGCAGCTTGATGGCGGCGAATTCGCGTTGACCGGCAGGATCGCGGTCGTGTTCGGGGTGCCCCGCCAAGACGAAGCTCTGGCCCGCATCCAGCCCCCGGACACCGCCCGACGCGAAGAAGCGCTTCGCCCGCGATTCCCACTCTTCCAGATGAATACGCGACAACTGTTCGCCGCGATCCTGCTTCGGATACGTGTAGGCGCCCGTGTATTCGTAAATCTCGGTCTGCTCGGGCAAATTGCCCTGACCGCTCATCGTCGGCAGTGTGGTGCCCTTCGGATTGGCCGCCACCGACGGCGCCTTGTAGTCGAAGGTGCGCGTCGTGTAAGTCGAACTCTGCAAGGTGCGCGAGCCCGCCCATTGCGTGAACGCATCGATTTCGCTGCCACTGCCCGAGCGGTAAAAATCGATGCTGTTTGGCGACGCCTTGTCGAGCGAGTAAATATCGTCGGTGACGATGAGGGTGTGGGATTTTCCATCCTTGGCTTGACGCCAGAACCCGAACAACCCTTCCTCTTCCATGAGCCGGTGGACGAAGTTCCAGTCGGATTCGCTTTGGCGGCAATACGATCGCGACGGCAGCGGTTTGGACAGGACAAACTGGAAGCAGCCTTTGGCTTGCGGATGCTGGTTGAAGACGTCGCCAATGATCGAATCGGCCGGCCGATCCTGCCAGTAACGCATGTCGCTGCGAAACCGCAGGAAATGCATCCACGAGGCAAACGTCAACTGATAGGTCGTGAAACTCCCATCCGAACCCAGACGCCGCGCCGTATGGATATAACCGTGGATCGGGAGATACGATTTATCGCCTTGCAGAATCTGGAGCGCCATCGGCTGCGCGATCAGCGTCTTGAGTTCGACGTCGCCCGCCGTCGACACCAGATCGAGCGTGACGCTGAAATCCCGCCCGATCTCCGAGCATGTCACCGCTCGCCGCGGCACGAGCGTATTGGCCGGCAACGACGGAATATCCGCCTGGATGAGCCGGTCTTGCTGAATCAAGCCACCCTGGATAGCCTGAATCAAATCAGTCAGGTTCATGCGCTCCCCGTCTTGTTTTCGGCCCGTTGAATCGGCTGTCCTCGCGAACACTGAGCCTTACACCACCCAACATTACAGGCAGCATCGGATCGTCAATTAAATTGACAGCATTCGTGAATAAAAACGAAAGAATGGTAGCAGAACGAGATGGAATCGAGAATATCTTCTGAACAAATCCCGCCTTCTTTGAAACGCTCGGACAACTCGAAATAGACAATCGCGATCGCGACATCGAAATCAGTCAAAAATACTCAAATCAATCAAATCGAGTAATTATTGCCAATCGAATATCGGCGCGCCAAATCCTCCTCCGAAACAAACCGGCGCACCGCCGTCAATTCAGATTTCCTGAACCCCGCATCAGCCAAACTCGTTTGTCGCCGCGCGCGCGATCGCGTCCAATCGTGTCATCGACAACGATTGGCATGACCAAGCTTCGCGGAGAACCACAACGATGAATACGATCCGGCTCGTGACGCTGGCCGCCATCTGGGGCGCCTCGTTCCTGTTCATGCGGATGGGCGCGCCGCATTTCGGCGTCGTGCCGCTGATCGCGCTGCGCGTGGCGATCGCGGCCGCGCTGCTCGCGCCGGTGCTGCGCGACGCGGGCGCGCGCCGCGAATTCCGCACGCACTGGCGGCCGCTCGCGGTGGTGGGCGTGACGAACTCGGCGCTGCCGTTCTGCCTGCTGACGTTCGCGGCGCTGTCGCTGACGGCCGGCGTCGATTCGATCCTGAACGCCACCACGCCGCTGTGGACGGCGATCGTCGCGTTCGTCTGGCTGCGCGCGCCGATGAAGCGCCAGCAGGCGGCGGGCCTGGCGCTCGGCTTCGTGGGCGTGCTGATCCTGGCGGGCGGCGAACTCGGCCACGGCGGCACGTTGCCGGCGGTGGCCGCCGCGCTGCTGGCCACGCTGTCGTACGGCTTCGCGGGCAATTACTCGAAGCGCGCGCTGTCGCAGGTCCGGCCGTTCGTGTCGGCGTTCGGCAGCCAGTTGTTCGCGGCCGTGGTGCTGGTGCCGGCGGCGATCCCGTTATGGCCGGCCGGGCCGCTCGCGCCGCTCGACTGGCTGTCGGTGGCGCTGCTCGGCACGGTGTGCACGGCGCTGGCCTATCTGCTGTATTTCCGGCTGATTCAGGACGCCGGCGCGCAATACGCGGCGTCGGTCACGTTCCTGATTCCGGTGTTCGGCCTCGTGTGGGGCGCGATCTTCCTGCGCGAAGCGATCACGATGCAGGCCGTGGCCGGCTGCGCGGTGATCCTGCTCGGCACCGCGCTGGCCACCGGCAAACTTAGCGGGCGGCTGCCGCTGGCCTCGCGGCGCTGACCGCGCCGACGGGCGGAGCCGCGCGCGTTGGCCTCATTGGCGCGTATTGGCGCTCACTCGCGCCGCACCAGCACCACCCGCTCGGCCTCGCTCACCTTGACGAAATGCGACGGCAGCTTCGGCAGCAACAGCGCCGGCGCGGCCAGCCACGAACACAGGGTGTTCTTGGAGAAACATTCGCGCACGAAATCCGAGATGCCGTCCTCGGATTCGCACTCGAGCTCCCACCCGCCCGCCACCACGAACGCGCTGGCGTAGCGCGCCGCCAGATCGCGCGCGCTCAGCACATGCGCCTCCAGTTGCGCGGCCGGCGTATCGGTCGGCAACGGAAACGACAGCGTGAGCCGGCTGCCGGCCTCGCTCTCCTCGATGCCCACGCAACTGCGCGCATCGGCCGTTTCGCCGAGCCATTCGCCGTACAGGAACAGCAGTTCGTGTTCGGGCTCGAGATCCTGCAACAGCGCCTCGCCCTCGGGCCAGGGCAGGTTTTCCCATTCCTCCGTTTCGTAGCTGAACACGCTCGCTTCCTTGAACGCGCGGAACAGCGGCAAATACGTGTCGCGCACGGCGAACGCGAATTCGGCGCGCTCCTCGGGGCTCAGCGCGCGGCTCAAAACGATGGGGATATTGAAACGTTCCGGCATGGTGCAAGGTTCCTTCAAAGAATTCGATGGGATGGCGCGCTGACCTGCTGGAGCCACTCGCGAAACGCGACGATCTTCCATTCGTCGCGTCGCGCCGCATCGCACACGGCGTAATAGGCGAAGCGCGTCGGCCAGGGCCGCTCGATCACGCGCACGAGCCGCCCTGCGGCCACGTCGTCGCGCGCATACACGTCGCGCACGAGTGCGATGCCCTGCCCGGCCAGCGCGGCGCGAATCAGCAGCGTGTCGTCGCCGTAGCGCGTGCCGCGCGCGGTGCGCGCATCCTCGGTGCCGAACGCGCGCAGCCAGAGCGTCCAGTCGGCGCGGTCGGCATCCTGCAACAGCGGATACGCGAGGCAATCGGCCGGCTCGACCACGGGGCGCGCCGAATCTAGCAACGCGGGGCTGCACACCGGCCACAGCTCGGGCGCCCACAACGGCCACACCGCATGGCCGGGGTAATCGCCGAGGCCGTGGCGGATCGCGACGTCGGCATGGCCGCGCCGCAGGTCGACCAGCTCCGCGCCGCTGTCGATCTCGATGTCGAGCCCGGGGTGCGCGGCCTGGAACGCGGCCAGACGCGGAATCAGCCAGTTGCCGGCGAACGACGCGGTGGTGGTCACGTTCAGCCGCTGGCCGCGGCCCGGCTCGCCGCGCAGCGCGTCCCACGCGACGCCGATCTCGCGAAACTGCGGCGCGATGCGTGCGTAGAACGCGCGCGCGACGTCGGTGGGCATCAGCTCGCGCGCGCCGCGCACGAACAGCGGCATCGCCAGCCGCTCCTCCAGGTTGCGGATCTGCTGGCTGACCGCGCCCGGCGACACGCACAGCGCCTCGGCGGCCTGCTTCATGCTGCCCGCGCGCACCACCTCGACGAAGGTATGCAGCGCGGCAAGCGGCAGCGACGAACTCATGAGCGTGGAATCTCCGCAGGGACAGGCAGGGTGAGCGCGAATTATCCGTCAGCGCCGCGCCGGATGCGACAGCGGCGCACGCGAACGGATTCTCAATTTATACCCGGATAATATTGACACTCTATTTACACCCGGATATAAATACGATCCTTCGCCGCCTGCGCGGCTCACGGAGCCTGTCCGATGTCGTCCACGTTCGATCTCAATGCCGGCGCGATCGCGCCCGTTTCCCGCGAATCCGACCTCGCCGGCGCCGCGCTGCGCGTGACCGGCACGATTCCGCCCGACCTGAACGGCCAGCTCGTGCGCAACGGGCCGAACCCGCTCGGCGGCCGGTTCGCCGGCAACGACATGCTGTCGTGGTGGCCCGAGGCAGCGATGCTGCACGCGGTCGGCTTCGCGAATGGTCAAGCGACCGGCTATCGCAACCGCTGGCTGCGCACGCGCCGCTGGGCCGCGCATCACGCGCCCGAACACGCCGCCGAAGCGTTCGACACCAACCCGAACGTCAACCTGATCCGCCACGCGGGCGTCACGCTGGCGCTGGCCGAGGGCGGCGTCCCGCTCGAAATCGGGCCGGCGCTCGACACGCTCGGCGGCCCGCGCCGCCACCCGGCGTTCGCCGACGGCACCAACGCGCACCCGAAGCGCGATCCGCGCACGGGCGAACTGATCGGGTTTCGCGCGCACTGGGCGCCGCCGTTTCTGCGTTATCAAGTGGCCGGCCCGGACGGCGCGACGCGCGTCGATCAGCCGATCGCGCTGCCGCGCGCGGCGATGATTCACGACCTGGCGATCACGGCCACGCACAGCCTGCTGCCCGATCTGAACGTGATCTACGATTTCGCGATGCTGCAACGCGGCCATCGCATGCCGCTGCGCTGGGACGGCGAACGGCCCGCGCGGATCGGCGTCGTCGCGCGCGGCGGCGGCGCGCCGCGCTGGTTCGAGATCGCGCCGTGCTTCATCCAGCACACCATCAACGCGTACGACGCCGACGCCGCGACGATCGTGCTCGACGCGATCCGCTACCCGCATTTCCTGCGCCTCGCGCCCGACGGCACAACGTTCGACCCGAACCCGCCCGGCGTGCCGTGGCGCTACACGTTCGATCTCGAATCGGGCCAGGTGGAGGAAGGGCCGCTGTCCGGCGTGGCGATGGAGCTGCCGCGCATCGACGAACGCCTGACCGGCCGCCCCTACCGCTTCTGCTATGCGGCCGAGCAGCCGAACCCGGACGAGATGCGCGGCATCGTGCGGCTCGACGTGACGACCGGCGCGCTCGTGCGCCATGCGGTGCCGCCCGGCGACCAGAACAGCGAGCCGGTGTTCGTGCCGCGCGCGGGCAGCCCGGGCAACCCGGCAGGCAACGAGCACGGCTGGGTGCTGGCCTGCATCTACCGCGCGGCCAGCGCGACGAGCGACGTGGTGATCCTCGATGCGGCGCGGCTCGACGCCGAACCGGTGGCGACCGTGCATCTGCCGGTGCGGATTCCGGCCGGCTTCCACGGCGCGTGGCTGCCGGCGGAAACCTGAAATCCCGCGCCTGAAACGACAACGCCCGGCGCTGCGCGCGCCGGGCGTTGTCATCTTGCGTCGCAGCGGCCGAACCCGGCCGCCGAGGCGCGATCGTCAGTCGCGGTTGGCCTGCAGCACCGTCAGCGCGGCCATGTTGACGATCCGGCGCACCGTCGAGCTGGAGGTCAGCACGTTGACCGGCGCGTTGACGCCGAGCAGGAACGGCCCGACCGCCACGTTGCTGCCCGCGCTGGTCTTCAGCAGGTTGTAGGCGATGTTGCCGGCGTCCACGTTCGGGCACACCAGCAGGTTCGCCTCGCCCTTCAGGCGCGAGTGCGGCAGGATCCGCGAGCGCAGCGCCTCGTCGAGCGCGCAGTCGCCGTGCATTTCGCCTTCGATTTCCAGATCCGGCGCCTGTTCGCGCACCCGCTCCAGCACCTCGCGCATCTTGGTGCCCGACGCCGAGCTGCCCGAGCCGAAGTTCGAGCGCGACAGCAGCGCCACCTTCGGTTGCAGGTTCAGCCAGGCCATCTGCGACGCCGCGGCGATCGTGAATTCGGCGATCTGTTCGGCGTCCGGATTGTCGTTGACGTGCGTGTCGACCAGCGCCACCGTGCGCTTGTCGAGCAGCAGGATGTTCATCGCCGCGTAGGTCTTCGCGCCGTGCTGCTTGCCGATCACCTCGTCGACGAAGCGCAGGTGGTCGTGATACCGGCCCACCGTGCCGCACACCATGCCGTCGGCGTCGCCGAGCTTGACCATCATCGCGCCGATCAGCGTCAGGCGGCGGCGCATTTCCACGCGCGCCATTTCCTTGGTGATGCCGTCGCGGCAACGCAGATCCCAGTAGGTCGTCCAGTACTGATGGAAGCGCTCGTCGTATTCGGGGTTCGTCACTTCCACGTCCTCGCCGAGGCGCAGGCGCAGGCCGAACTTCTCGATGCGCGCGAGCAGCACTTCGGGGCGGCCGATCAGGATCGGGCGCGCCAGCTTCTCGTCGACCACCACCTGCACGGCGCGCAGCACGCGCTCTTCCTCGCCTTCCGCGAACACGATGCGCGATTTCGCGCCGTCGCGCACGAACTGCTTGGCCGCCGAGAACAGCGGCTTCATGAACGCGCCCGAGTGATAGACGAACTGCTGGAGCTGATCCGTGTAGGCGTCGAAATCCGTGATCGGGCGCGTGGCCACGCCGTCCTCGATCGCGGCCTTCGCGACGGCCGGCGCGATGCGCAGGATCAGGCGCGAATCGAACGGCTTCGGAATCAGGTATTGCGGCCCGAACGACAGGTCGTACGCGCCGTAGGCGGCGGCCACGGCCTCGTTCGCCTCTTCCTCGGCCAGCCCGGCGATCGCGTGCACGGCGGCGATTTCCATGTTCCGCGTGATGGTGGTGGCGCCCACGTCGAGCGCGCCGCGGAAGATGTACGGGAAGCACAGCACGTTGTTGACCTGGTTCGGGAAATCCGAACGGCCGGTGGCGATCACCACGTCGTCGCGCGTTGCATGCGCGACTTCCGGGAAGATTTCCGGCGTCGGGTTCGCGAGCGCCAGGATCAGCGGCTTGGCCGCCATCTTCTGCAGCATCTCGGCGCGCAGCACGTTGCCGGCCGACAAGCCGAGGAACACGTCGGCGCCCTCGATCACGTCGCTCAGCGTGCGCGCCGAGGTGTCCTGCGCGAAGCGCGCCTTGTCCGGATCCATCAGCGTGGTGCGGCCCTGGTAGACCACGCCCTCGATGTCGGTCGCCCAGATGTTCTCGAGCGGCAGGCCCAGGTCGACCATCAGGTCGAGACAGGCGAGCGCGGCCGCGCCGGCGCCCGAGGTGACCACCTTGACCTGCTTGATGTCCTTGCCGACCACCTTCAGGCCGTTGATGAACGCGGCGCTGACGGTGATCGCGGTGCCGTGCTGATCGTCGTGGAAGACCGGAATCTTCATGCGCTCGCGCAGCTTGCGCTCGACCGTGAAGCACTCGGGCGCCTTGATGTCCTCGAGGTTGATGCCGCCGAACGTGGCTTCGAGGCTGGCGATGATGTCGACCAGCTTGTCCGGATCGGTTTCGGTGATCTCGATGTCGAACACGTCGATCCCGGCGAACTTCTTGAACAGCACCGCCTTGCCTTCCATGACCGGCTTCGAGGCCAGCGCGCCGATGTTGCCGAGGCCGAGCACCGCCGTGCCGTTGGTGATCACGCCCACCAGATTGCCGCGGCTCGTGTAGTTGAACGCGTTGGCGGGGTTCTCGACGATCTCCTCGCAGGCCACCGCCACGCCCGGCGTGTAGGCGAGCGCGAGGTCGCGCTGGGTGGCGAGCGGCTTGCTCGCGGTGACGGAAATCTTGCCCGGCGTGGGGAACTGGTGGTATTCCAGGGCGGCTTGGCGGTCGGTTTGGTTCATCGTCTCCACTCGATCTAGGTGCGCCGGGCGAATCCCGGCGGGCAGTACGAGGAAACGATTCTAGGCAGCCGCAAACAGCGCCCCATTTTGAATTAGTATGGGCGCATCACATTTTCATGATGACCAGGAAGCCGGCAACGTGGCCTTCGATACGGAAGAGGTAATCCGGCGGCTCAGCACCCGCCTGAAGATCCGCCACCTGATTCTGCTGCTGCAGATCCGCCAGCACGGATCGCTCACGCGCGTCGCCGAACAGATGGCGAGCAGCCAGCCGGCCGTCACCAATACGCTGTCCGAACTGGAAAGCATGTTCGGCGGCCCGCTGTTCGACCGCACCCCGCGCGGCATGACGCCCACCCCGCTCGGCAAGGTGGTGCTGGCGCGCGCGCAGGCCATGCTGCACGATCTCGACCATCTGACGCGCGACATCGAGGCCGTGGTGGCCGGGCACGCCACGCGCATCCACGTGGGCGTGATCCCGTTCATTTCGGGCCGCACGCTGGCCGCCGCGATCCGCCAGACCCAGGCCGAGGTGCCGCAGCGGCTGACCATGACGATCCACGAAGGCACCAGCGAGCAGTTGATCGCGCAGTTGCGCGAGCACCAGCTCGACGTGGTGATCGCGCGCGCCACCTCCACGGTGGATCTGTCGGAGCTGCATTTCGAGGTGGTCTATCAGCAGAAGCCGCGGCTGATCGCAAGCCGCCGGCTGGCCGCGCGGCTTGCGCGCAGCAAGCTGAACTGGCAGAAGCTGGTGGAGCTCGACTGGATCCTCGGCGCGCCGCACACGCCGATCCGCGAGCAGATCTCCGACCTGTTCCTGCGCGCGGGCGCGTCGCCGCCCGTGCCGATCGTCGAGAGCTATTCGTCGCGGCTGATCGGCGAGATCCTGGCGTCCAACGAGAACGCCGTATCGATCGTGCCGGCCGATATCGCCGAGGAGCTCGTGCATATCGCCGGCGTGGCGATCGTCCCCTACTCGCTCGACTGGACGCTGCCGCCGGTGGCGATCCTGACGCGCGACGGCGCGCCGCGCGAGGTGGACACGCTGTTGGCCCGCGCGCTGCGCTCGCACTACCAGGAAACCGAGGCCGGCCGCGCCGCCTCGCCCGCCGACAGCGAGGAAGCCTGACCGCGCCCGCCGCGTCATCCGCCACCGCGTAAACGACGACGGGCTGCCTGACCGGCAGCCCGTCGAACTTCTCGGCCCGCGCCCGAAGGCGCGGCGCGTCGAACTTACTTGGCCTTTTCAGCCGTGTTCGAGATGGCGTTGCCGCCACTCGAAATGTCCTGCCCTGCGCCGGCAATCGTGTTGCAACCGGCGAGCGCAGCCGTCAGAACGAGCAGAACCGCAGCAATCGAACGCGTCATGGTGAGTCTCCTAGGAAGTCAAACCCGCACGGGGCGGGCACATCGTACCGTGTCGTAACGGCTTCCACCCCTGACGAGGCGGGGCACGGCCCCGATTATACAAATGCCGCACGGCGCCGCCAGCAAATGATTGCGGCGACGTGGCGGCGGCGGTACAGCGGCTGCTACGCCCCGCGTATACCCGCTCCGGCACAGATCCGGCTTGACTTTGCGTCACGGCGAACTATTATACGCACCGCGTATATTTTCGAGACCGAGGCCGTCATGACCGTACCCCAGCAAGCCTTCCTGCGCGACGCCATGCGCCGCCTGAACATGACCCGCGAGGCGTTCGCCAACCGCATCGGCGTGACGCGCCGCGCGCTCGACACCTGGCTTTTGCCTGACGATTCGCAGGAGTCGCGCTCGATGCCCGAGATCGTCGAACGCTACGTGTCGGAGATCGTCTCGCGCAGCGGCGAGGCAGGCTATACGCAAAGCGTAGAATCGTCGCCGCTGTCGAGCCAGATCCTCTACGAGGGCCGCCCGCAGTTGCTGTCGGTCGATCAGTTCTCGCGCGATTCGGTGGAGGCGCTGTTTCGCGTGGCCGACGTCATGCAGCCGATCGCGCGCCGCCGCAAGATCTCGCGCGTGCTCGAGGGCGCGGTGCTCGGCAACCTGTTCTTCGAGGCCAGCACGCGCACCCGCGTGTCGTTCGGCGCGGCGTTCTGCCGGCTCGGCGGCTCGGTGTGCGACACCACCGGCTTCACGTTCTCGTCGATGGCCAAGGGCGAATCGATCCACGACACGAGCCGCGTGATGGCCGGCTACGTGGATGCGCTGGTGATCCGCCACCCCGAGCAGGGCTCGGTGGCCGAGTTCGCGCGCGCCGTCAACCTGCCCGTGATCAACGGCGGCGACGGCCCCGGCGAGCATCCGAGCCAGGCGCTGCTCGATCTCTACACGATCCAGCGCGAGTTCTCGCGGCTCGGCAAGATCGTCGACGGCTCGCACATCGCGTTCGTCGGCGATCTCAAATACGGCCGCACCGTGCATTCGCTGGTCAAGCTGCTGGCGCTGTATCGCGGCATCCGCTTCACGCTGGTGGCGCCGCCCACGCTCGAAATGCCGCGCTACATCGTCGAGCAGATCTCGAAGAACGGCCACGTGATCGAGGAAACGGCCGACCTGGCCACCGGGCTGGCCGGCGCGGACGTGGTGTACGCCACGCGCATCCAGAAGGAGCGCTTCACCGACGAATCGTTCGAGGGCTACACGCCCGATTTCCAGATCAACCAGGCGCTCATGGACGCCGTCTGCAAGCCGGAGACGCTGATCATGCACCCGCTGCCGCGCGACAGCCGGCCCGGTGCGAACGACCTGTCGACCGACCTGAACCGCGACCCGCGACTCGCGATCTTCCGCCAGACCGACAACGGCATTCCGGTGCGCATGGCGATCTTCGCGGTGCTGCTCGGCGTCGATCATCTGGTGCAGCACTCGATGCGCGACGCCACCTGGCGCGCGCCCGTGCATCTCGGGCCGGAGGATGCGGTGTTCCACGGGATCGACTGACGCGGTGGCGCGGGCGCGGCGCGGCCCGCCCGGCGGGATTCCGCTACGATGGCGGGCCGCCCGAACGCCGATCCTCCCGATCCCGCCGATGATGACGATGCCCGTTCCGCCGTTCCGTTCGTCCCGCCCGCCGCGCCGGGCCGCCGCATGAGCGGCGCGCGCGCGGCGATTCCGATCGTGCCGCTCGCCGAGGCGCGCCGCAATGCGCCGCTGATG
>NZ_JAAGPF010000081.1 GCF_017104645.1 Burkholderia sp. Ac-20379 | reverse complement strand
ATCAAGGCCGCCCAGGCGGCGGCGCAGGCTGCCGCCCAGGCCGCCGCGCTGAACGCCGACGACGCCGCCGATCTCGACCTGCCGAGCCTGACCGCCCACGAAGCCGCCGCCGGCCGCCGCACCTGGCGCCCGGGCGCGAACGGCCCCGCGGCCGGCGACGCCGCCGATTCGACCTACGAGCGCTCGAAGCTGAACCCGGTTCTGACCTTCGACAACTTCGTGACGGGTAAGGCCAACCAGCTCGCGCGCGCCGCGGCCATCCAGGTGGCCGACAACCCGGGCGTGTCGTACAACCCGCTGTTCCTGTACGGCGGCGTCGGCCTCGGCAAGACCCACCTGATCCACGCGATCGGCAATCAGCTACTGCTCGACAAGCCCGGCGCGCGGATCCGCTACATCCACGCCGAGCAATATGTGTCCGACGTGGTGAAGGCGTACCAGCGCAAGGCGTTCGACGATTTCAAGCGTTACTACCACTCGCTCGATCTGCTGCTGATCGACGATATTCAGTTCTTCTCGGGCAAGTCGCGCACGCAGGAAGAGTTCTTCTACGCGTTCGAGGCGCTGGTCGCCAACAAGGCGCAGGTGATCATCACCAGCGATACCTATCCGAAGGAAATCTCGGGCATCGACGACCGCCTGATCTCGCGCTTCGATTCCGGCCTGACCGTCGCGATCGAACCGCCCGAGCTCGAAATGCGCGTGGCGATCCTGATGCGCAAGGCGCAATCGGAAGGCGTGAACCTGTCGGAGGACGTGGCCTTCTTCGTGGCCAAGCACCTGCGCTCGAACGTGCGCGAACTCGAAGGCGCGCTGCGCAAGATCCTCGCGTATTCGAAGTTCCACGGCCGCGAGATCAGCATCGAGCTGACCAAGGAAGCGCTGAAGGATTTGCTGACGGTGCAGAACCGGCAGATTTCGGTCGAGAACATTCAGAAGACCGTCGCCGATTTCTACAACATCAAAGTAGCCGACATGTACTCGAAGAAGCGCCCCGCGAACATCGCGCGGCCGCGTCAGATCGCGATGTACCTGGCCAAGGAACTGACGCAGAAGAGCCTGCCGGAAATCGGCGAGCTGTTCGGCGGGCGCGACCACACCACCGTGCTGCACGCGGTGCGCAAGATCGCCGACGAACGCAGCAAGGATGCGCAGTTGAACCACGAGCTGCACGTGCTCGAACAGACGCTGAAGGGATAAACGCGCGGGCAGGCGCGCCGCTGCCCGCGGCTCGCACGCGCGCGCGATCCATACGCCTATCCGGGTGAATTTAAAAGGGGCGGTTCTGTTTTGAGGCACAATACAGGTTTGTGACCGCCCGGGCGGCGGGAAGGCAGCGGCCCGCCAGGCGGGCGTTGCGTGGCTTGCAGGCCGTCAATTCAACGAAGGAACCCTATGCAACTGGTCAAGACCGAACGAGATACCCTCCTCAGGCCGCTGCAAACCGTAAGCGGAATCGTCGAGCGCCGCCATACGCTGCCGATCCTCGCGAACCTGTTGATCACCAAGACCGGTTCCGACGTATCGTTCCTGTCGACCGACCTCGAACTGCAGATCACCACGCGCGCCGATTTCGGCGTGGGCGGCGAGCAGGTCGCCACCACCGTGGCCGCCCGCAAGCTGCTCGACATCCTGCGTGCGATGCCCGACGGGCAGGTCACGCTGTCGCTGGCCGACAAGCGCCTGACCGTGCAATCCGGCAAGAGCCGTTTCGCCCTGCAAACGCTCGCCGCCGACGAATTCCCCACCGTCGCCCAGTCGAAGGATTTCGGCGCGAGCCTGGCCGTGCCGCAGAAGGCCTTCCGCCAGTTGCTCGGCATGGTCTATTTCGCGATGGCCCAGCAGGACATCCGCTACTACCTGAACGGCATGCTGCTGGTGGTGGACGGCGACCAGCTGATGGCCGTGGCCACCGACGGCCACCGCCTCGCCTACTCGTCGATGAAGATCGAAGGCGGCGCCTTCCCGCGCCAGGAAGTGATCGTGCCGCGCAAGACGATCCTCGAACTGCAACGCCTGCTCGAAGACATCGACGACGAAGTCAAGATCGACATCGCGCAAACCCAGGCCAAGTTCACGTTCGGCCAGGTCGAACTGGTGTCGAAGCTGGTCGAGGGCAAGTTCCCCGATTTCCAGCGCGTGATCCCGAAGGGCCACAAGAACACCTTCACGATCGGCCGCGAAGAGCTGCAGCGTTCGCTGCAACGCGCGGCCATCCTGACCTCGGACAAGTTCAAGGGCGTGCGCTGCATCATCGCCCCGGGCCAGTTGAAGATCATGTCGACCAACGCCGATCAGGAAGAGGCGCAGGAAGAACTCGAAATCGCTTACCAGGGCGATACGGTCGACATCGGCTTCAACGTCACGTACCTGCTCGACGTGCTCGCCAACCTGAAGGTCGACAACATCGAAGTCAGCCTCGGCGACGCCAGCTCGAGCGCGCTGATCACGATTCCCGAGGTCGGCGAATTCAAGTACGTGGTGATGCCGATGCGCATCTGACGCACGCGACACACCGGACACACCAAGGGGCGCCACGCCCCTTTGGCGTTTTTATGGCATTCGCGGGCGCGCCCCCGGCCAGCCGAAACGTGGAAATTTTCCGCGGTTTTTCAAGCGTTTCCCGCCTGTTTCGCACCCCGAAACAGCATGAAAACAACAGAAAAAACGGCCCGAGCGCGCACCCGCCCCTGCCTGACGGCAGTACCCGGCCGCAGCACTTCGTGGCGGCCAGCAGAACCGGAAGACATCCATGACTGAACAGCACAATTCGCAGCCCGATAACAGCAGCTATGGCGCCTCGTCGATCCAGATCCTCGAGGGTCTGGAGGCGGTCCGCAAGCGGCCCGGGATGTATATCGGCGACACGTCGGACGGCACCGGTCTGCACCACCTCGTGTTCGAGGTGCTCGACAACTCGATCGACGAAGCGCTGGCGGGCTACTGCAACGACATCCACGTCACGATCCACGCCGACAACTCGATCTCCATCACCGACAACGGCCGCGGCATCCCGACCGACGTCAAGATGGACGACAAGCACGAGCCGAAGCGCAGCGCCGCCGAAATCGTCATGACCGAGCTGCACGCCGGCGGCAAGTTCGACCAGAACAGCTACAAGGTGTCGGGCGGCCTGCACGGCGTGGGCGTATCGTGCGTGAACGCGCTGTCGAGCTGGCTGCGTCTGGTGGTCAAGCGCAACGGCAAGAAGCACTTCATGGAATTCCACCGCGGCGTGGCCCAGGAGCGCGTGCTCGAGCAGCGCGACGGCGTGGAAGTCTCGCCGATGGCGATCACCGGCGACACCGAGACGCGCGGCACCGAAGTGCACTTCATGGCCGATCCGACCATCTTCGGCACGGTGGAATATCACTACGACATCCTGGCCAAGCGCATTCGCGAGCTGTCTTTCCTGAACAACGGCGTGCGCATCCGCCTGAGCGACCTGCGCAGCGGCAAGGAAGACGATTTCGCGTTCGAAGGCGGCGTGCGGGGCTTCGTCGAGTACATCAACAAGGCCAAGACGGTGCTGCACCCGACGATTTTCCACGTCGTGGGCGAGAAGGACGGCGTGGGCGTGGAAGTGTCGATGCAGTGGAACGACAGCTACAACGAAAACGTGCTGTGCTTCACCAACAACATTCCGCAGCGCGACGGCGGCAGCCACCTGACCGGCCTGCGCGCCGCGATGACGCGCGTCATCAACAAGTACATCGCCGATAACGAGATCGCCAAGAAGGCCAAGGTCGATACGTCCGGCGACGACATGCGCGAAGGCCTGTCGTGCGTGCTGTCGGTGAAGGTGCCGGAGCCGAAGTTCAGCTCGCAGACCAAGGACAAGCTCGTGTCGTCCGAGGTGCGCGCGCCGGTGGAAGAAGTGGTCGCCAAGGCGCTCGAGGATTTCCTGCTCGAAACGCCGAACGACGCGAAGATCATCTGCGGCAAGATCGTCGAAGCTGCGCGGGCGCGCGACGCCGCGCGCAAGGCGCGCGAAATGACGCGCCGCAAGGGCCTGCTCGACGGCGTGGGCCTGCCGGGCAAGCTGGCCGACTGCCAGGAGAAGGATCCCGCCAAGTGCGAGATCTACATCGTGGAGGGCGACTCCGCCGGCGGCTCGGCCAAGCAGGGCCGCGACCGCAAGTTCCAGGCGATCCTGCCGCTGCGCGGCAAGGTGCTGAACGTGGAGAAGGCGCGCTACGACAAGCTGCTGTCGTCCGAGCAGATCATGACGCTCGTGACCGCGCTCGGCTGCGGCATCGGCAAGGAAGACCTGAACCTCGACAAGCTGCGCTACCACCGCATCATCATCATGACCGACGCGGACGTGGACGGTGCGCACATCCGTACGCTGCTGCTCACGTTCCTGTATCGCCAGATTCCGGAGCTGATCGAGCGCGGCTACGTGTATATCGCGCAGCCGCCGCTGTTCAAGGTGAAGGCCGGCAAGGACGAGCGTTATCTGAAGGACGAAAGCGAGCTGAACGCGCACATGCTGCGCCTCGCGCTGAACGGCTCGGAGCTGCAACCGGGCGGCGACGCCGCCGCGATTTCCGGCGATGCGCTGGGCGCGATGGCGCGTTCGTATCTGCTGTCGCGCGCGGTGGTGAGCCGCCTGGGCCGTCTGTACGATCCGGCCGCGCTGGAATCGATCATGGACGGCGTGCTGGTGGATCTGTCGAGCGAGGATGCCGCGATCGATTCGGCCGCGAAGCTGCAGGCTTCGATGCTGGCCGGCGACGCGCTGAAGAACGAAGTGCGCGTGATCGCCACGCACGACGAAGTGCGCGAAGTGTGGACGCTGCGCATCGAGCGACCGCATCACGGCAACGTGCGCGTGTCGGTGATCGATGATGAGTTTCTGGCGACGGCCGATTACAAGCAGCTCGTGAGCACGGCGGATACGTTCAAGGATCTGATCGGCGAAGGCGCGTTGATCAAGCGCGGCGAGCGCTCGCAGGCCGTGACGGATTTCAAGGGTGCGATGGCTTGGCTGATGGCCGATGCGGAGCGGAATATTTCCAAGCAGCGGTATAAGGGCTTGGGCGAAATGAATCCCGAGCAGCTTTGGGAAACGACGATGGATCCGACCGTGCGGCGCTTGCTGCGTGTGCAGATCGAGGACGCGATTGCCGCGGATGGGATCTTCACGACGCTGATGGGGGATGAGGTGGAGCCTCGGAGAGCGTTTATTGAGTCGAATGCGTTGCGGGCGGGGAATATTGATGTTTGAGGGGTGAGGTGCGTAGGGTGCCAAGGCATGTACGATTGGCACTATGTTTTGAAATTGAGCGACAAAGTTGGTTTAACTAATTTAGTTAATCAGACAACGTGCCTATCGAAAATTTCATCAAAGAATCATAAACATTGGACGAGAGATTTGAGTCTTCGACTAGCCCACACTGCTCCCCTTGTAAATCAACGGTTTGCAAGGGGAGGGGGTTGCGGGCAAGACTGATCAGAACTCTCACCTGATTTACGATTGCTATAGCACGCCTTATTCACGCGCTGCCGCCTATAAATATCAACAAATAAAACTAAAGCACGAGCAACCCAAGAAATCCATTGAAATAAAAATTTTCATAATAAAATTTACCCCTCAAAGATTTTTCATTCAATGCTCAAATAACTTCGAACCATCGTGACCAAAGAGTGTTTCCAGTTTGACGCCGGGTTCATCCCACTTATCACGCCAGGCAAATCAATTGTGTATTGGACGCTATTTGGCCGTATAAAGCGTCCAGCCACATCTCGGTTACGTAGAACGAGCATTTCCTCGCCTGCCATTTCATAGAGTCGAGGTGTGAAAGTCGATTTGTATCTCGTAGCGTACACATTCGATTTCGAATCTGTTCGGTGATCATATCCACGAGAACCCACGCCACCATACCGATATACATCATCGATAAATCGTTGTTGTATAGGGGTAAAGTTATTATCCAATTCCATAGCCCCCGAATTCAGTCGATTTAGAATTCTCTGAACAACATCCGGCAGCGTTTGCCCCTCTTGAATAGCCGACACCAATCCAAAGCTTAAAAGCATTAAACGATCTTCCGATGGATATCGCTCGCTCACTTCGATCTGGTGCATTCCACTAATGGCGTGAGTGGACGACTCCAGTTGAGTAGTTTTTATCTCTAGTGACGTAGATCCAATTACAAAATCTCTCTGACCCGCTTCGTGCCCTCGCCACATATCAAGCACGGCCGACCACGTTTCAGTCCGATTTGCGACCGTATCAAGCAGCGCCTCGAGGCACAAAAGCTCGCCTAACAAACCAATGATATGCTCCTCGCCTAGCGCACTTCGTAGAAGTGCAAGTTCAAAAAGCGGCTCTACATCATCAAAGACCTCCTGCAGAGAACGTCGAGAACCTATACCTGCCTTGATTAGCTCAACAGCAAGAAATGCTGCCAACGAAATAAAGTGCGGAGCGGAGGGCAGCACAACTCTGCTAGCGTCAAACTCGTCAGTGCTGCCTTCTATCTTCCATCGGCCATGCTCAAGGTGCCTGCGCACGATCGAGGTGCGGGGGAAAAGCTTTTGCCCACACATAAATACTTCAACGCGAGCTGAAGCCGTCTTTGCTAGACCTAGAGTCATCGGCAGGACCCAATAAACCGATCGATCTTCCGTCTTCGAGGGAATAACTAGGTTTTCGAGGTGAGAACACAGCTCCTCGAAAGAAATGTTTTCATTCATGGAGATTATCCTGCGACTCGAAGTGCCGCTACATGGTCAGGGCCTCCTTTGGGAAGAGCAAGACCAAATGCAACCATCTCTTTCTCCGTATGAGGGTCCATAATTGGATGTATCAAAAGCAATCCCGGCTCGCCTCGTTGGCGCCATGCTCCGTCGGTGAGAAGGCGTGGGGATCCGGCAGGATTGTGGAAATGATAGTCAAATACCTGGTCTCCTTTCCAACGCTCTGTCGGATTTCTAGAGCCCCAGAGCGTCTCGAGAATACGCGGCGCGTCTGAGACAAACCCGCGACGCATCATCGGGAATGCTTGCCCGTTAAACGTTAAGTTCGTCGTAGCGCTTTCCGAGCCAAACCGAAGGCCCACATAGAAATGTGGGGCAGTCGCTCTATAAGCGGCAAGATCCAATGAGTTCCATGGTCTTGTAGGATTGTCCGTAGGTTGCATGCCAGGCAGATCGTGTCGCTGGAGCGCTTCGTGCCACAATCGCAAATAAGCCGCGATAGAGTATGGGCAACCGTTTGGTTCTACAGCCATTTGGCCAGAGTGCTCACCGGGAGTTCTGAACAAAGGCTGCTCTAAGTTCAACGCAACCTGAAGACTGGTCCAACGCTGTGAAATTGACAATTGCAAATCTGGATCGTGGTCTGAGTATCGAAGCATCTCCAGAAAACTCGCCAATTCAAGCATGGAGATGGGCTTAGATCGAATTAAACCGCGCTTGAAATTATCAGGAAAACAAAGTTCTCCCCAAGACCCGTCATTAATAAAACCTTGAACGAGCGCTATGTTATGGCCATACTGCTTGCCATTTGGCGGTTCAAGCAGGCGAATGCTCGGAGTTGGTCCTGGATGAAGAGGAACTCGGCGACTGTCGACTTTTGTCGTCGCCCAAAATGAGTCGCCCTGAAGCACAAGAACACCATCAGTAGCTGCTGGATGTCCATCCATTCGGCTAAGAATCTCTCGCTTCAACGCCAAGTCGTTGTGGTGGTACTTGCGGAAAAGTGTTAATTGATCTGTGTAAAGGAACACACGACAAAACGGAAGATGTGCCCCTCGGTAGCCAAACCATCGCTGCATCTGCATTTGCGTGTCGGCCGCAGGCTCGCGGGCACTTCGAGCGAACAGGCTCGTAGTTAGTCCTTCGACAGTTAATCCTCGCGATAATACGTTTCCGGAGACGAAAATAGTATAAATATCTCGTGGAGCTTGCCAAATCTGAGAATTCCCATCAATCTCAGTCGCCTCGAAAATCGGTCGATCGTCGGCGCGGGGATCACTATTTAGCACTCGCAGTTTAACGTTGGGAAATACCTCATCGACGAGTAACTCACGAATAGATTCCCACTCGATAGAGCCAATACCGAGTTCCGTATAGCCTGGAAATGTCGAAAGGCCTGCAGCAGTAGCTGCAAACTCTGACAACCATCGACGCCACTCCGCTTCCTCGTGACAAAGCCGAGAAACAAGACCATTGGCGTCGATTTCCAGGCGAGGGTTGCCGAATTCATCGACAGCCAGCTCGATGTCTTTTTCTCCACCAGGTAACGCTTTACACCAACGAGCAAGATCCTCCGCCCCCTGAAAGTGCACCTCTTTTAGAGCGGACGGATGGTAGAGCATGGAGTGAGTGCGTGGCAAAACGGCTTTGAGCAAAGCCAATTCCACAGGTACCTGTGGAACCGTTGAAAAACGCCGCCCGTCGAGAAACAGCCGCACAGCCCCAGCTACGAAAAACGATCGCATTGCATTCCCGATCATCTCCCATCGCACTTCAGCATGCTGAGCCAATTCCGTTGCAGAAGCATTAGAGTTCACCGCCGTAAATGGGTACGCGACACATGGGTCCCCCGGCATCTGATGCAACCGCTCGTAATAGTGCTCCCCTCCACAATAGAAGGCGCTCAATCCCTTACGTTCGAAGTACGTGTCCAGCCTCGGCGTTCTCCCGCCTCTATCTGACGGCACACGGAGTGCTGCATGAAAATGCCTGGGTGCTAAAGGATTGTGTGAGCGCTGCAAATAGTTTGCTTGCGGTGTTGCGGTATAGGCTATGTACGTCGCGTGGAGCAGTTCATTCCGTGTTGCAGGAGCACACTCATCAGAAGACCACAGATACTGGATAAACTGCGGCGTAATGCGAGAGCCATCTTGCGCATCTAGAATACTCGCATCATCTGCCTCATCGTCGAGAACAACCATTCGAAGTGGGTGACCACGACGCTCCAGCGCCCCCTGATTCGCATGCTCTGTTAAAAATTTTGCAACTGCTAAAAGATGATCATCTTCTTTTGGGATGACGAATATAATTGGCTTCCGGTTTTCTACAGCGTCGACAACTCGGCGCCGAACACCACGTAGGTACCCGTAAGGATCTACTCTTACTGTACTGGAAAGAATGTCTTCAGGCTGAGGAATAAGCACACGCTCAGAATTTTTCTCCCATGCGTTGAACAAATCACTTCCGTCAAGTTGGTGAAGAAGACGTTCATAGGTCTGCAACCAAAGTGCAATACGGGTGCCTGCAAGCACAATTAAGACGTCGACACTTTGATCAAGCAACAGAGCCGCAACGGCAAGCATGCTTGCCGTCTTCCCTGATTGAACAGAGCCCACCACCATCCCAGTTACGACAGTTTGTCCCTTTTTAATTCCTTGACTATCCGCGGCAGGCTGCGCGACTGTGCTTAGCGCATGCTTGACGATATATCGCGCATCATCTTCTATGATTTGGCGAGTATCTTCAGGTAGCGAGCGAATAGCATCGCTATAAACGCTCCACCATGGTCCATAGGTTGGCACAGGTCGATCAATATCATTTTCCCCGATCGCATCAGTGACCGGACGCACTGTATTCACTGTCTCGCGCATACGACTTATACCTCTGCCGGTTCCGCCATCACGCTGAGGACGGGAAGACAGCTGTATCCATAACGCTTTATCAAAACGGCGGTTGCTGCTTCCTGATCAATACCGAGCGTCCTTAGGATACCTGTTGTAATGTGCCCGATCCAAGACCATTGAGTCTTGTTTTGCGTTTTTGTAGGACCACGATTTACCTCGGTGAAAGCACGAATCGCCTGAATCGAATTGGAAATGCGGTGACTTTCACCGATTGCCGCGAGAATTAGCGTAGCAAGAAGGCTTGCGACCAGCGGCAATTCTTCCCAGCCAGATGCGACTCCCTTCTTACTACGAAAACGCGGAGACCAAGCGCTTTCCGCTTCCGCGTGAACTAAAACCGCAGTTTCAATATCATGCGCAAGCGCAATCAACGTACTTTTCTGAGAAAGCATGTGCTGAGGCTGTTGTGGCTTGCCGCTGATCGCATCCAAAAGCGCATCGATATGGCTAGCCGTTGACGGCGCAGCATAGCTGCCATTCTGCCCGTTAGGCGATTGCAGCATCAATGCACAGATCCATGACAGTACCTTGGTACGTTTGAAGCGCATCGTTCCAAAATTGCAATCCCTGAGAGCCTCGCCGATTTCACTAACCTTAGATCTAAGATCGTCGGGAAGGTAAGAAACCAGGTCTTCAGAGAATGGCCTATCACCGCTCAACACAAGGAGTAGCTTTGTCAGCCCCACATGATGAAATGTAGCGTTACGCAATTCCTCTGCATTTAGCTTTTTACCTTGTTTATTATAAATAGAGAACACATGATGAATATCTTGCAACCTTGTGTTTTCATATAAAATAACAGGAATCGAATACTTCGAATGCGCTTTGTCAAATATTTCTCGAACCTTTACCTTATTTTGCCCGACTGGAATTTCAAAATCTTTTATTTCAGAATAATATTTTCCAGAAAGCTTATAAAGCGGATCGGTAGACTCATATCGCATCACTCGAAACGGCAAATAGTGATCAGCTACCTCTCGGCTCTTGAGATGATGTTTTCGCAAAAATTTCTTCGTATCTTGATCAAAATCCGCCTCCTCATCGAGACTCCGAACGTAATCCCGTGCCACTGGATGTTGGCCAATGAACCGCAATATAGCAGTCAGGCGCTGCTTCCCATCCACAATCTGGAGCTTGCGATCCTCTTCCAATTGATTCAAAATAATTGAAGGAATTGGAATTCCTCGAAGAATTGAATCAATCAGCAATTGAGAATCACTGATCGACCACACGCTATCTCTCTGATAAGATGGATTTAACTCCAAATCATTATCTTTAGCAAAATCGGAGAAATTTCGAATTGTCATAGTTTTAACCTCCGCTTTAATTGCGGCTGGTTGCCTAGACAATGCGCTCGAGTCTTCCCAAAGTTGGCGCCATTCATCAGTAGCGGCGCGAAGGCTTTGTCCGTCGTCTAACGCTTCAAGGAAGGCCTCACGATGAGCTACAGCTCTAGAAAGCCTCTTATCAAGATGCTGTGCGCCTAGTTCAGTAAGCAATACGATGTCACCCTCGGTGCTCAAACACGACTCGATTGTGCCTTGTGAGATTTGATCCATAAGATCTGCCGCAGCCTTTGCCGGCGGCAAATCTAATCCGATCGGACGATCTAGACATAGCCACAACTGGACTGACAATACGCGGGTTAGCCAGTCATTATCGACAAACGAAACTGATTCAGTTTGAAACGGATTTGCACGTTGCTGATCGACATCCAATGGCAAAGAGCCATCTTGAGATAGATCTGCCAAGCACTGCGCAATGCCACCAAGTTCAATCTCGTCGATTCTTTCATGGTCTACCATACGTACAGCCCTCACGGTGGTTCTTATACTATTAATTAATTTATTTTTTGTTCGCATTCAAAATCAGGCGAACAAATTGAGATCCGCATTAGTTACTTCGACCGCCTTTCGTTCTCGAGTAAAATCAGACCTTTTAGATTGAGGCTTCGACATCTCTTCAGCCTTATTGAGAAGTGCTCGCGCGACAGTTTCTACAACATCTGCATTCACTGCGTTGCCTAGCGCCTGAAATGCACGTGTACTAGTCGCCGGCAGGGCCTTCAACTCATGCAGACTCTGGAGGCGAGCACATTCTTTCGGGGTCATATAACGCCTCTCCCAACCAATGATTGGCACTTGAGTATCCGTCATCGCTATCAGGCTCGGTGCTGTATTACGGCGCTTTACGCGAACCCCCGAAGCTCGAAATTGCAATACATAGTTCCAGAGATCTTTCTTCTCCCCATGCACATTCCACTCAAGTTTTTGAAGACTCGACGGGAACCGTAAAATATTGGGAAGCCAAACATCAATCCACGCCTTATTCTCCGCGTAGAACAACCGGTTCTGACGGATGAAGTCCTTTTTCCACTTGGGAAATTCGAACTGTTCGGTGCGAGCGTGACTTGGCAAAGCCATCCAACGCTCGTCGACTGAAAAGTCGCGCAGTGGTTGACCGTGCGATCCGCGAAACTTGCAGAGCCCCCGCACTCCCTTTTCTGTTATTATTGAAAATGGAGTTGTCTCTTCAAATGGATAATCAGCACCCCACTCCATGGACCAAAGCGGAAACGACGGAAGTTGAAGAGATTGGGGGCTCTGCTTTACAAATAGATCCCATTGAGTAAGGCAATCTCTCACTTGCGAGGAAAGCTGCTTAGCATCCGCTGGAGCTTGATCGAGCACTGATTCGATGGATGTCTCAACATTCATCGGCATCGGCCATTGGAAGCCATCAAGCTTCTTTTTAGATCCTACGATATACACTCGCTCCCTGATTTGCGGAATACCAAATTCATGAGGCGAGTATCGCGTCGCACGGATGTCATATCCGAGCCCTCGGGGACCGAGCAAATCTTGTATACGTTGCCAAGTCCGACCTTGGTCGTGATTCAAAAGATTTGGGACGTTCTCCAGGATGAAATACTTTGGCTGCTTTACACGGATGATTGCTTCGACATTGAAAAAAAGATTGCCCTGATCCGTGCACTCGAAACCCTTTTGCTCTCCCGCCTTAGAGAAGGGTTGGCACGGAAATCCAGCAGTCAGAACATCGTGGTCCGGAATGGCGTCAGGGATGACATCTTCGATGTCACCCGCTGGCCTTATGCCAAAATTGGCTTCATATAGGTCACGAAGATGCTCTTTCCACTCCGCGGCGAAAACACATGTGCCGCCAAGACGCTCTAGAGCAACGTGAAACCCACCTAATCCTGCAAATAGGTCGATAAACCGGAAACTGTCCATTGTTGGTCGCTGTATATCTAACTTTTCTCGCTCGGCCGGGGTCGATGTCGAGGCCAGCGAACTCAATACGATGAGGAAACACCCAGCATAGTACTGTACATGCATACTGTTTTTTGGGGTGTTGTTTGTGCACGGTGCACGATGCCCATGGGTCCACGAGACGTCTCATCGCATCGCTTGCTGATAAAATTCCTCTGCTTCGATCGCCTTCGCGCTTGGACAGCATTGTATACAAGCCTTCGGCCGGCTCCTTGGTTCCGGACACCTGCAGCACTACTGACACTTCCTCTACGATCGTAAAAAATGAAAATTCGAGTTCGTCGTGCACCTGCGTGCTCGTCGGTGTCGTGTTCCTGGTCGACCGCGCGCGGTCAGATTTTTTGTGTGTGGCCGCCGTCGCTACGCCCGTGATAGCCGCAATTCATGATTGGCATAATCACACTCCCGCATGAAAGCGCCCGATATGTAGTTCCCTTGGACTGCATCGGGTTCAAATCGTGGAGTCACAAGGATCTCAGCGCAACGAATCCGGACATTACGCATCAACGCATCAAATTGCTGAACGCCAGACGCAATTTTTTGATCAGCAATCACCGCGCTTCATACCGAACGTATGCGGTACCGGCTCAACGTATTTCGGTTACGCATGCGATCGGTTCGGCCGGCCGCTTCCGTCATCCGCGCGACAAGTCCGCCGAGCGCACATTGATCCTCCCGCTTTAGCTCTCACCACACAGCTGACCGTCGACCTGGGCCGCGGCTCTACAACTCCTCGCATTTCGCCCCGATCTGCGGCGCGCCAGCGGCCCGCCGCCTATTCAACTGGCTGTTCCTCATCACCGCACATCGGGTTTTCTCCCGCAACGATTCAATTCAAAACGAGACCGGCGCCCCCTGCGGCCTGTCCCGCGAATCCACATACTCCGGGAAGATCGTCACCGTCCTCGTTACGTGATTCACCTGGATGTTCACCATCTCGTCGATCTTGAAGTCGAGCCGGTTGAGGTAGTGATCCACGCGTGCCTTCCACGGCAGGAACGGCTCAGTGCCCTCCCATTCCGGTGTGGCCTGCAACCGCACCTGAAAGGTCTCTTCCTTGATTTTGCGACGTGATTTATGCTTCGCGACAGCCATGATCAACTCTCCTTGAGCGAGTTGTTTGTGGTCAGCGGATCGTGGGTGTTGCCGCACCCTCGATCCGCGCTTCACCTCGAATCCGCATCGCGTTTGCAGCGAAGCACGAAATTCGATGTACTGAAGATTTTATTCGCGCTGTTATATCGAAAGCGCGACACAGTGCGCGCATCGCAACCCCGTACACAAACCGCCCACCCAAAAGCAACACGCCCGCATAAGCGGGCGTGTCATCAACGCCAGTCGCAACCGGCATCAAGCATCGGCGGCCAACCCCTCACCGCCCCCGCACCATACTCCCCAGCACCCCATCGCGCCGGATCAACCCATGAAACAGCGCAGCAGCCAGATGCCCCACCACGGCAGCGAACAGCACGAACGCCAGCACCTCATGCGCATTGCGCAGCCACGCAAACGCAACCGGATCGGCCCCCATCAGCGCCGGCAACTGCACGCCGCCGCCGAGCGTCACCGGGTACCCACCGGCCGACAACATCGCCCAGCCGATCAACGGCATCGCCAGCATCAGCCCATACAACACCCAATGCGACAAATGCGCCCCCGCCTTCTGCCACATCGGCAGATCCTGCGGCAACGCCGGCGGCCGATGGGTGAAGCGCACCACCAGCCGCACGATCACCAATACAAGAATCGCGATGCCCAACGGCTTGTGAATCGCAATCAGCACCTCATGCCGCATCGACACGGAACTGACCATCCCCACCCCGATAAACAGCATCGCGATAATCATCGCGGCCATCAGCCAGTGCAGCAGCCGCGCAATCGGATTGAACCCGCTAGCGTTCTTCATCATTTTCCCTCCGTGGCGGCCGGAGCCTTGGGTTGCGCATAGCCGGGCACGGCAGCTTCCTCGCTGGTGCGTCGGCGGTAGGACACGGCGTAGGCGGCCGAGCGCGCCGCCAGCAGCGGGTCGCCGGACACCTCGATACCGCTCGGCAGCACCGTGGGATCGTAGTTGATGTCGCGGCACGGGCCGCTGTCCTGCGCCTCGGCCTGGTTGAGCGTCAGCGTGCCGATGTCGATGGTCTTGCGGTCGGCGGGCCACTGCTGGGTGGCGTCGTCCACGGGGTCGCCCGGGTTCGCGAGCGTCACGAGCCAGTGCCAGCGCTGCGGCCCCTTGGCGAGCCGCTCCTCGAGGTCGGGCTGCAGCACGTTCGCGCCGCTCGCCACGGCGTCGTCCTTCTGCTCCGGCACCACGCGCCAGCGCACCGGGTGCTTCACGCCCTGCGCATCGACGAAATAGAACGCGTTGATGCTGTAGTAGGTTTCGGTCGCGAAGCTCGCGCTCGGCTTGGCGGTCTTGATCCAGGCGCGGAACGCGGCCGTTTCGGGGTGCGCGGCGAAGAACGCGCCGGCCTTCTTCGGATCGGGCTTGCCGGTGGCCGGATCGGGCGCGGTGGCCAGCGTCTGCTGGTAGAACGCCTCGGGCGTGGCCACCGGGAACACCGGCATGGCGTTCATGCCGGTGCGCCATTGCGCGCCGTCCGGCGTGGTCAGGCGCAGCGCGAAGCTGCGGATCGGAATGCTCGAATCGGGCGCGTAAGGGTTGCCGCCCGGCAACGCGAAGCGGCCCACCAGCGGCGTGTTCGCGCCGGCCGCGAGAATCGACGAGCTCGAGAACGCGGCGCCCTCGCCGCTGCTCTGGAAGCTGCCGGTCACGCAGATGCCCTTGGCGTGATTGCGGCGGTAGCCGGGGTGCGGATCGCCGGGGCCTTGCAGCGCGTTGACGATCCGGCTGGCGGTCAGCCGGTGCGGCGTGAGCCAGCCGCCGGTGTAGGCGAACGCGGCCACGGCCGCCGCGGCCACGCCGCCGATCAGCGCCCAGCGCCAGGCATTGCCGCCGCTCGGCGGGTTCGGTGAATTGGGGGGAGGATGCGCCATCAGTTTCGCTCCTGACCTTGAAGTCGTTGGGGGGACGCGCATAAGACGAACGGCACGGCGCTTTATTCCCTCGCCGTCCGAAATTTCGTCGCGGCGGGCGCCCAACCACCCCGCCGCCCGAAATGTCGTCGCAGTGCGTGCCGAACCGCCCCGCTACCCTCACCCTATCTCGAAATGGAATAAAGTCGAACGGCCGGCGTCTCAAGCAGACACACCCGAAACAACCACCCGCGCCGCCCGGCGGCTCACCATGTCCACTGCCGATCTCGACGATTCGTTACGCGAACTGCTGCCGCGCCTGCGGCGTTTCGCGCTTTGGCTGACCCGCGACGTCCACGCCGCCGACGACCTCGTGCAGGCGTCGATGGAGCGCGCGCTGACGCACTGGAGCGAGCGCCGCGATCCGGACGCCCTGCGCAGTTGGCTGTTTACCATCCTCTACCGCCAGTTCCTCGATTCGCGCCGCAGCGCCAAGCGTTACGCCTGGCTGCTCGGCCGGCTCGGCGGCGACGACGAGCCGCAATGGCCGTCGGCCGAGGACGAAGTGATCACGCGCTCGATGCTCGATGCGTTCGGCAAGCTGACGACCGAGCAGCGCAGCCTGCTGCTGCTGGTTGCGGTCGAGGGCTTCAGCTACCGCGAGGTGGCGGAGCTGCTCGAGATCCCGATCGGCACCGTGATGTCGCGCCTCTCGCGCGCCCGCGCCGCGCTGCGCGCGCTCGGCGACGGCGAATCCCCCGCTCCCACGCTGCGATTGATGAAATGAACATTCCGCCCGACGACCACGATCTCCAGGCCTATGTCGACGGCCGCCTGGACGCGCCCTCGCGCGCTGCCGTCGAACGCTGGCTCGACCACCACCCGGAACGCGCCGAGCACGTGCGCCAGTGGCGCCGCGACGCGCAGGCGCTGCGCGCCGCGCTCGACGGCCTGCCACTGCCGCCGCCCACGCGCGAGCTCGATCCGGCCCTGCTTCGCGCCAACCGCCAGGCGCGGCAGCGCATGCGCGGCGCGATCGCGGCGGCGCTGTTCCTGTGCGTCGGGCTCGGCGGCGGCGCCGGCTGGATGATGCGCGGCTGGCAGATCGACAGCGGCCCGGTGCTGGCGCAGAACGCCGACGGCAACAACGTCGCCCTGCTGCCGGCGTCCACCACGATCAAGCCGATGGGCGACGCACTGGCGGCCTATCGGCTGGTGGTGGACCGCAGCGCGCAGGTGGATCTCGTCACGAACCGGCAGGCGGATCTGCAGGCCTGGCTCGACCGCTCGGTGGGCAGCGCGATCCATCTGCCCGATCTGTCGAAGGCCGGCTTCAAGCCGGTGGGCGGCCGGCTGTTCGCGACGGAAGACGGCCCGTCGGCGATGGTGCTCTACCAGGACGACGCCGGCCACGCGGTCAGCTTCTACGTGCGCCCGCCGGGCGGATCGGAGCGCGTGCTGCTGAAGAACGGCTCGCGCCGCGACGGCGCACTGCTCGCGCAATACGGCTCGCAGCAGGGCTACAACTACGCGCTGGTCGCCCCGACGAGCGGCGTGGACGACGCGGCGCTCGGCAACGCGCTGGCGGTCGTGCGGGGCTGATACGGCAGCCCGCAACGGGCGCGCGGCACAGGACATCACAGCGGATAGCCTGTGGACAGATTGGGCAAAACACGGATCTGCACAGGCTGTGCGGAAAGTTGTTCTGTGTTTCCTGTGACTGTTCACATCGCACAGGCACAGTTGTGCGGACTGCACAGCGCTGATCAAAAAGGCGTAAACGCAGTTATCCACAGCGGTGGGCGCCTTTTGTTAACTACTACTATTTGTGTATACGGGGTGGCTAAAAACTGTGGGGATAGCCGCGCGCGTGGATAAGTGCGTGCACAACCGGTTTGGAATGCTGTGCGGCTGGTGCTTGTCGCTGATACGGATCGCGGAATTGGTGGATCTCGATGTGGCTACGTGTCTCGCGGCGCTGTAACGCACGGCTGGTGGCGAACGCGGTGCGATACCCTATAACGCGCGATCTGCCTGCCAGCGTCCATGGATGCAGATCGGGATGCGGGTGACCACACGAGAGTGAGGCGCTACGACATAAGCAAGGGCGATTACACGACCGCCGGCGGGATTGTCATCGGCGTCGATGGCAGGCAATCCGCGCTGAGCAGCGATCTGTGCGTTTGCGAATGCATGCGGCATCCCTTGCTGAACGTCGAGGCCATGCGCGCAACATTCGAGTTGAGCGCACCGTCATAACGACAATACCCACCCAAGGCGGGCATTGATCAGATAGGTGCGACGTCCAAGGCGGGCTTGAATGGCCTCGCAACGTTGCGGCGTCGGCAGCGCGCTGGTTGCGGGTAATCCCGCTCGCGCTTCGAAGGCATTAAGCCATTCGCTGCTGCCGATATCGGGCCCGTGGCCGTCGCCGTCGGAGATGTCGAAGTATCGGCTGTCCAGGTAGCCAAACCATTCCATGGAGCAAGGGGCCGCCGTGGGAGTGCGCGCCACGTTCGTGGTGGCGACGAACCCGGCAAGCAGGGCGAACAGAACGATGCCCGAGAGGATTTTCATTACGCCTCTGTCTTGGGGATGGAACCGATCCATGTTATCAACCGAAGCACGCCGGTTGTCCTCGTCGATAGCGCAAAGCCGGGATGCCACGACGATTCGTCGCACTGGCCCCAGCGATCCGAGTCGACCGGCGATCGCCTTAAGTGCCTGCTCGCCATGTCAACGACCTGAATCAGACAAGGTGAAATTCACGGCGCGGCTTGATGTCAGCGCGACGCCGTAACGCAGCCGTTCGACGAATGTTCGCGGCGAAATCGGTGCTATAGCCTTGGGATTGCGATCAACAAGCGATCGCTCTCCCGAGGAATACACATGCGTATCCAAAGCAACGACTGGCAGCCGGATCCCGATTGGGAAGCGCCATCGCAAGAGAAGGTGGACGAATACGTGCAGCGCGCGACGCGTTTCATGGCCAAGGCACGCGGCTGGTGCGAAGCGCGAGGCCTGTCGGTACAGGACGAGCCGGCCACGATGAAAGCCTATGGCCTGCCCGATTTCGCGGTGCCCGGTTTGGTCATCCTGGCAGGCGACGTGCGCATGGCCCAGCTCCGGTCGGCGGCCTGGAGCACGATGCCCGGCAATGGCGCGATCGATCTGAGCGGGCCGGTGGCGAGGCATTCGTTCTATTTCCACGCGGAAGAAGTGCGGTTGAGCTGGCGCAGCCGCTTCGTCAACGGCGAGCTGATCCGCATACCCGGCTCCGTCTCGGCGGGCGTGGGCGGCAACGACTGGTTCTGGACGCCTCCACATCTTCGCCGGCACCAGCGTGTCGACGAAAGCCTGTTCATCGATCTGCTTCGGGATATGACCGCTTGTGAGCTCTGACAACCCGCTGACGCCCATACTCGACGCCTATTCGATCATCAAGGACTGCCTGGCCGTGGCGGCACGGCCGGCCGCCAACGACGAGACGGCATCGCTGCTTCGGAACCATGCCGCTGGCGCGGCGAGCCCGGCCGAGGAGCAAGCGGCCGAACTCACCGTGCTGGCCTTGTTTGCGACCTTCGAGCGCTTCGTCATCGAGCGCGTTCAGGCCTCGAATCATCTGCTCGCTCGGGCGCACCCACCGCAATACGCGATGCGGCTCGCCGGGAAATTCGAGCGGGAAATCGAGTACTGGAAATTCGCGGAGATTCTCGATCTGTTCAAGGGCGAGGTGGATCCTCATCGGATCGGCCGCATCAAGCAGATCAAGCAGTATCGCGACTGGATCGCCCACCGCAATCCAGCGCGGCAACAGTCGCATCGGATCTCGCCCGAATCCGCGTTCGAAACCCTGACGGAGATGATCGACGGCATCCGCAACGCGCACGCCGCACCATGAAAAAAGGCCGGCACGACAACCCGTCGCACCGGCCTTCCCCATCCATCTCAACTCAAACGCCTAAAACCCGAACGACCGCTGCCCCGTCACCCCCAGCAAATCGTCCACGGTCCGCGCCCGCACGAAATGCACCGGCCCCTGCGATCCCGGGCCGCCGGCGATCGCCTTGAAATGCGCCTCGCCGCAACTGATCTTGCGGCGCTCGCGGCCGCGCAGTTCGGCGTCGTCGGCGCGGCTGTCCATCTCGACCACGTAGCACTGGCTCGGCGAATCGGCCTGCTCGACCAGCACCAGCCAGTCGGGCCGGTAATCGCCGAGCGGCGTCGGCACGCGGAACCACGCCGGCAGCTTCGCGTACAGCGTCACGGCCTCGCTGGCCTCCAGCGCATCCACGAACGCGCGCTCGGCCGCCGACTCCACCGCGATATCGGTCGTGATCGATTTGCGCGCGTCCTCGCGCAGGTCCTTGCGATAGCCGGTCACCGGCTCGTCGACGAAGCGCGCGAGCGGCCACACCACGCCGTCGCCGATCCGCTTGTAGGCGATGCCGTCCACCAGCGCCTCGCGCTTGCAGCGGTTCACGGCGTCGCTCACCAGCGCGATGAACGCCTGCGGATTGATGCGGAACGCATCGAGCCGCCCGCTGCCGGTCAGCACCTCGGCCAGCGTGCGGCGCGTGAGCTGCGTGCGATCCTGCAGTTCGGTGAGCAGATCGGGCAGCGCCACGTCACCCTCGTCGAGCACCACGGTGCCGGCCGACGCGGTTTCGGTGGCTTCCACGCCGGCCTTGCCGATCGAGATGTCGGCCTTGCGCCATTGCAGCCGCGCGCGCGGCACCTCGGGCGCGGCCTTCAGCGCGGCGATGCAGGCCTCGACGAGCGCGGCGTCGTCAAAGCTCACGCGATAGGTCGTGCGGGCCTGTACGCGGCGCCAGAGGGCCTGGAACGCCTCGCCGAGCACCACGGGCTGGCCGGCGGCATCGGTGCGCAGCGCGAGCTGGCGGCGGTCGTCGGCATTGCGCACGTCGAGCCGGCCCGACAGCTTGCGCAGCAGCTCAACGATCCGGTGCCGCAGCGGCTCGAACGCCTCGGGCAGCGGCAGCACGCCGCCCTTGAGCACGATCTTCAGCGCGTCGAGCACCTTGCCCTGCGCGTCGATGAAGCCGCTCTCGTGCAGATGCGTCCACAACGCGGCCGAGCGCGTCATGCCGAGCGGTGCGGCCACGCCCTCGCCGTTCGTCACCGGAATCGCGGCGAACTGATGCGTGTCGACGATGCCGAAGCGGATCCCCGTATCGGCCTCGATCTCCTTCTGCAGATTCGCGGCGAACTGCTCGTAGCTTTCGGTCGCCACCACGGTGAGCGTGTTGACGTCGAAACCGCGCACCCGTTCGCCGCGCTGATCGACGGCGAGCCGCAGCCCGCGGCCGATGGTCTGGCGCCGCTCGCGCTCGGTGCGGATGTCGCGCAGCGTGCAGATCTGGAACACGTTCGGGTTGTCCCAGCCTTCCTTGAGCGCCGAGTGCGAGAAGATGAAGCGCAGCGGCGTGGCGAACGACAGCAGCCGCTCCTTCTCGCGCATGATCAGCCCGTAGGCGCGCTCGGCGTTCTCGCGGCCGCTCGCGTTGCTGTCGCTGGTTTCGGTCCAGCCGCCCTTGCGGTCGATCGAGAAATAGCCGTCGTGCGCGGCTTCCACGTCGATCTCGGGATCGAAGCCGGCGAACAGCGCGCGGTAGATCGGCAGCCGCGCCGCACGCTTGTATTCGTCTTCGAAGATCGCCGCGTATGGGCCCTTCATCGCGATGCCGCCCGGTTCGTAGCGCCGGTAGCGCTCCACGCTGTCGACGAAGAACAGCGACAGCACCTTCACGCCGAGCGGCTTCAGGCGCAGTTCCTTGTCGAGATGCTCGCGGATCGTGCGGCGGATCATCTCGCGCTGGATCGCCAGCGGGTCGACGTCGCCGTGCGCGTCGCCCACGGCCAGGAACGCCTCGCCGCCCGGGTAGCGCAGCTCGACGAATTCGCTGCCGCGCGTGGTGTCGATCTCGCCGATCCGGTAATCGGCGTACACGGCGCGGCGTGTCACGCGCTCGAGCAGGTCGCCGTCGCCGACGGTGACGGTCTGGCGCTCGACGCCCGACGGCGCGGCCACGTCCAGCTCCACGCGCGCGGCGATGGTGCCGCGCCGGTTGCTGACCGACACGAGCCGCACGTACGGCTTGTTGTGCGCATCCTCCACGGTGGCCGACGCCACCTCGATCTGCTTGACCAGCCGCCGCTCGTAGGCGTCCACGGCGTCGAGCCGATACACCATCTGATACAGATCGGCGTGCGTCGCCGAATAGCGCAGCGTGCAGAGCGGCGTCATCGCATCGAGCGCCTCCTTGCCGCGGCCCTCGAGGCCGCCGTCCACGCTTTGCGGCTCGTCGACGATCAGGATCGGCCGCGTCGCGCGGATCAGGTCGATCGGCTTCTCGCCGCCCGTCTTCTCGCTCGGCTTGTAGAGGTTGTTGACGTCCTTGCGGTTGATCGCGGCCACGGTGGCCACCATGATCTGCACGTTCGCGCTGGCCGCGAACCGGCGCACCTGGCCGAGCTTGCTCGAGTCGTACAGGAAATAGTCGAACGGCACGCCGTCGTAGAGCCGGCGGAAATGCGAGCGCGTGATGTCGAGCGTCTTGTGCACGCCTTCCTTGATCGCGACCGACGGCACCACGATCACGAACTTCGTGAAGCCGTAGCGGCGGTGCAGCTCGAAGATCGTGCGCAGGTAGACATAGGTCTTGCCGGTGCCGGTTTCCATCTCGACGGTGAAATCGGTGGAGGCCAGCGGCCCCGACGGCGCGAGGCCGCCGCGCACCTGCACGTCGGCCAGGTTGCGCGCGAGCGCGGCCTCGTCGATCGCGAGCCGGTTGCCGACCGCGAGCGCCGTCTCGGCCACGCCGATCGGCATCTGGCGCGCGGCGCTGGTTTCGCCGTCGCCCACCTCGGCCGCATCCACGCTGAACGCGGCGCGATGCGCATCCTGCCCGCGAAACAGGTCGCACACGGCGTTGACCGCCTCGATCTGGTAATCGAGATCGGCCTCGAAATGCAGTTCCATCATCGGCGCGCCGGCGGCCTGCGCGTCGAACGTGTTGCGCGCCATCACAAGCTCCGGACGGAACGGATTCCGTGCTGTTCGAGGATCGCCGAGAGGTTCACCTTGGCCACGTCGTCGACGAACGCGCCGTCGCGGAACACGCAGGTCACGTCGTGCACGGGCGGCGTATCGACGGCGTCGAGCACGCCCACGATGCCCTGCGCCAATACTTCGGCTTCCGAACGATCGATGCGCGCCGCGAAGCACGCGACGATCGCGCCGGCGATCACGTGCACCTGCTTGCCGGCGATCGGCAGCGTGTCCACCGGCGCGCAGAGGTCGAGGCCGAGCTTGATCGTCAGTTCGGCCAGCAGGTCGGCATCGGTGCGGCCGGCCTTGATGTGCTCGACCGCGTCGAGCAGCGATTGCTGCACGTTCGCGCCGCGCGGGTCCCATTCCACCACGTTGGTGGAATCGAGCCGGAACACGCGGAAGCCCACGTCGACGGCGGCCTCGGGATGCGCGTCGACGATCTTCGCGGCCGCGCGGCGCAGCCGTTCCTTGGTGATCTCGGCGAGATTGGCGGGGCGCTTGAGCTTCGCGCAGAACTCCGCCGCGGCCTTCTGATCCTTGCTCGACGCATCGAGCGGCTCGGGCAGTTGCACCAGCGCGAAGCGGCGGCGGCCGCCGTCGGCGGCGTTGGCTTCCATGACCGCGTGCGCGGTGGTGCCGGAGCCGGCGAAGCAGTCGAGCACGAGATCGTCGCCGCCCGTGAGCCAGCCCACCAGCGCGGCCGCGAAATCGGTCGGCTTGGGCAGGTCGAACGGAATCGCCAGCGCCTTCAGGCGCGCGTCGTCGGAGCCGCCGAACGGCAGGATCGACGGCACGTTCTCGTGCAGGTTCTCGTCGAGGAAATAGATGCGCTGCGGCTGGGTGGTTTCGTCCGCGCCGAACTCGATCAGGCCCTTGTCGAGCAGCTCGCGCATGGTGGCGGGCGGGTTGCGCCAGCCGCGCTCGGGCACGGGGCACGGCTTGCCGGTGACGGGATGGGTGAGCGCGATGAAGTAGTCGTCCGGCGCGCGCTTCTTGTTCGGCCAGGCCATCGACACGAGCCGGTAGACGCGCCCGTCCGGCGACAGCCGGTCGTACATCGCCTCGCCGCCCGACAGCGTGGTTTGCGTGCGCAGCCACGCGCGGTAGGCCTGGGTGGCCTCGGCGATGGTGGTGGTGTCGGCGATCGCGTCGTGCGCGGCGTCCAGCATGCGCTGCGCGTTGCGCTTCGGGCGCTTGAGCGGCGCGTGCTCGTAGAGCCATTCGGCGTCGCGCGCGAACAGCACGATCGATTCGTGCTGATAGGCGATGCCGCGCGCGTCGCCCTTCGGGTTGCGCTTGTCCCACACGGCCACGCCGAGCTCGTTCTCCTCGCCGAAGATCTCGCGCATCACGAGCACCAGCGCCGGCAGTTCGTGCTCGTCGATGTGCACGGCGATCAGGCCGTCGCGCGCGAGCAGGTCGAACGCAAGCTTCAGGCGCGGATACATCATGTTGAGCCAGTCGGTGTGGAACCGGCCGCTCGCCTCGGTGTGGCTGCTGACCTTCACGCCGCCGGCCGCCTGGCCGGTCAGCGCCAGGTAGTGGCGCAGGCTGTCGGTGAAGTTGTCCGGGTAGACGAATTCCTTGCCGGTGTTGTACGGCGGATCGATATAGACGAGCTTGACCGAGCCGGCGTAGCTCTTGTGCAGCAGCTTGAGCACCTCGAGGTTGTCGCCCTCGATCATCAGGTTGCGCGTGTCGTCCCAGCTCAGGCTTTCGTCGCGGCACGGCCGCAGCGTGCCGGCGGACGGCGTCAGCGCGAGCTGGCGCGCGCGGCGCTTGCCGTGCCAGGCCAGGCCGTATTTCTCGTCGGCCTCGCCGACGGTGCGTTGGCCCACCAGCGTGCGCAGCACGTCGAGGTCGAGCGCGGCGCCGTCGGGGCCTTCGGTGACGGCCTCGGGGAACAGCGCCCGAAGCCGCGCCAGGTTGTCCGCCGCGAGATCCGCGGAGCGGGCCTCGGGACTGGCGGATTCGATCTTCTGCATCGTGTTTTCCATATCAAGCTTGATTGGCGCGCCGGCTCAGGGTTCCCCGGCATCCGCCGCGGCATGCCGCGATGGCCGGCGCGCCGTGTGGCGAACACGGCTTGCGCGGGCAGGGCGGGCGCGGCGGGAACGGTGAACCGAGGGGCGCGCCCGGCGCGCCAGGGCGCGAAAAGCGCCGAGCGGGCCGGGCGGCCGGACGAACATTCTGGGGTGCAAAACCGGGCCAGGGGCCGGTGCAGCGGCAGGCGGCCGCGCTTCACCGGCATATCCGCGCGGCGCCGCTCGCGGCGCGCCCGATGAAGGCGCGCGAAGCGGGGCGCGAATGGCGGAAAACGGGGAAGGGCGCGGCCGGCCGCGGGGCCGGTTTGCACAACGCGAGGCGAATTTTAACGGAAGCCCGCGGCCACGCGGCCCATCATCTCGTAGCCGTTGTCGAACAGGCGCGAAAAGAACGGGATCATGTTGGGCACCATCAGCTGCACCAGCAGCAGCCCGACCAGCATCAGCACGGGAAAGCCCACCTGGAAGATGCCGATCTGCGGCGCCGCGCGGTTCAGGATGCCGAGCGCCAGGTTGGCGATCAGCAGAGCGGCCACCACCGGCAGCGCCAGCAGCAGCCCCATCGCGAACACGTTGATGCCGGCCCCGGCAATCACGCGCCAGCCGGCCGGATGCAGCAGGTCGGCCGACACCGGCACGCTGGAGAACGACGCGACGATGCCCGCGATCAGTTGCAGATGGCCGTCGAACGCCACGAACGCGAGCATCGCGAACGCGTTGAGCACGCGGCCCAGCATCGGCGTGGTGCCGGCGTGCGGATCGAAGAAGGTGGCAAAGCCGAGGCCCATCTGCAGGCCGATGTAATCGCCGGCGGCCTCCACCACGGCGAACACGATCTGCATCGTGAAGCCGAGCGACACGCCGATCAGGAACTGGTTGATCAGGATCCAGATGCCCTCGGCCGAGAACACGGTGGCCTGCGGCAGCGGCCCGAGCGCGGGCGCCACGGCGATCGCGATGAACGCCGACACGCCGATCTTGACGCGCACCGGCACCGCCGCGTTGCCGATCAGCGGCGCGGTGGCGACCAGCGCGAGGATCCGCACGAACGGCCAGAGGAAGGCGGTCAGCCAGCCGTTCAGTTGCGCGTAGGTGACGGAGAACATCGGCGCGGCGGAGCGCTCAGGCGACGCCGAGCGTGGCGACGTGCATCAGGATGTCGCGCGTGTAGTCCACCAGCGTGGACAGCATCCACGGCCCGGCGATCACCATCGCCACCACCACCGCGAGCAGCTTGGGGATGAACGACAGCGTGGTTTCGTTGATCTGGGTGGCGGCCTGGAACAGGCTCACCACCAGGCCCACGACGAGCGCCACCAGCAGCAGCGGCGCGGCCAGCAGCAGGCCGATCATCATCGCCTGGTGCGCCAGCGTCATGACGGTTTCGGGAGTCATCGCCGCGCCTAGGTGAAGCTTTGCGCGAGCGAGCCGATCAGCAGCTGCCAGCCGTCCACCAGCACGAACAGCATCAGCTTGAACGGCAGCGAGATGGTGGTCGGCGAGACCATCATCATCCCCATCGACATCAGCACGCTCGCCACCACCAGATCGATGATCACGAACGGGATGAAGATCGTGAAGCCGATCTGGAAACCGGTCTTCAATTCACTGGTGAGAAACGCGGGCACCAGCAGCGGCAGCGGCACGTCCTCCGGGCCCTGCATCGGCGGGGCCTTGGCGATCTTCGCGAACAGCGCGAGATCGGTCTCGCGGGTCTGCTTGAGCATGAACGTCTTGAACGGCGCGAGGCCGCGCTGCACCGCCTGCTCCATCGGCAGCGTGCCGGCCGAGAACGGCTTGTAGCCGTCGTTGTAGGCACGGTCGAGCACCGGCGACATCACGAACAGCGTCAGGAACAGCGCGAGGCCCACCAGCACCTGGTTGGGCGGCGTGGTGGTGGTGCCGAGCGCCTGGCGTAGCAGCGACAGCACGATGATGATGCGCGTGAAGCTCGTCATCATCAGCACGATGGCCGGCAGGAACGACAGCATCGTGAGCAGCAGCATCGTCTGCACGCTCAGCGAATACGTGGTGCCGCCGTTCGGGCCGGGA
>NZ_JAAGPF010000080.1 GCF_017104645.1 Burkholderia sp. Ac-20379 | reverse complement strand
TCCTGCGTGCTAGTATACGCACGAACGTATATGATTAGTTGTTCTCTGTCATTCAGACTATACGGAGTATGCGTTTTTGTGCATGTGTCTACGGTTCACTGACACGTTCAGTTCATTTTGTTAATGTTTGTTTCATTCTAGGATGTGTGACTTCTGGTGTAAGCATGTTATCAGTTTGCTTTGATGTTATGTTTATGTCACTCTACTTTTTTTTTTTTTTTTTTCTTTTTTTTTTTTC
>NZ_JAAGPF010000079.1 GCF_017104645.1 Burkholderia sp. Ac-20379 | reverse complement strand
CCTCGTCGGCGCGCCCGAGCCGGCGCAGTGCGTGCGCACGGCGGCGCTCGCGGTCGGCCGCGTCCCAGGCCCGGAACGTCCCGCGATCGTGCGAGACCTGCGCCAGCGCGTATTGCAGCTCGGCCAGTTCGAGCGCGGCGCCGGGCTGCGAGCCCTCCACGCTTTCGTAAAGACGCAACTGCCGGTAACGCACCGGATCGAGCTGCGGCTCCTCGCCGACGATCGTGCGCAGCGCCGCGATGGCGCGGCACGACAGCGCCTCGTCCTGCCGGAACTGGCCGATGCGCAGCCGGCACAGTTCGATGCGCATCCGCACGTCGGCGCGAACGTCCGGCGCGGCGGCGTCGCGCACGCGCGCGCCGTCGAGGTCGAGCACCGCGAACGCGGCGGCCACGTCGTCCGCGTTGATCCACAACCGGTAGAGCCGCTCGATCGCTTCGATGCTGTCGGGCTGCAACGGTTGCGCGCGCAAGCGTTCGGCAAGCTGGATCGCCTCGCCCGATTCGGCTTCCTCGAGATCGGCGTCGAGTCGGTTCAGAAACGTGTCGAGCGCGGCGCCCGTCAGCGCGGGCGTCGCCGTGTCGGCGGTGGGCGTCATGGTCTTCTCCTGGAAATAAGCGGACAGGCGCGGCGCGCACGGCGCCGGCGCTGTGCCGCGGCGGGCGGGAACGGAACGAACGGCGGATCGGACGATCATCGCCGCGCCACCCTGGCGCGGCGAACCGGCAAGGCGCGGGGACGCGCGTGCGCCGCATCCGCGCGGGATGCGCCACGCCCGTCAATACGATCGATCGACAAGATGGAAGGCATGAATCACCGGAGATCGCGTAACGGCCAGTCCGCGATCGTCGTCTATTTGAAAGTCTGTTGACAGCGCGCCGCCGGATTCGCGGGCGGCGCGATGAGTGGCCCGCTGCGCCGCGCACCTGCACGCCGGTGCGCCGATCGAAGCGGATCGGGCCGCATTTTACTTGGCGCGTCAGGTCAAAGAAAGCGGAATCTGGCCGGGCGCGGCGCGATCGCCCATAACAAAAAGCCCCGCCGAAGCGGGGCGTGAATCGCGCGGCCGAACCGCCGCCGTTCGATCGATCAGAACTTGTGGCGCAACGCCGCGCGCAACATGATCTGATGGTTGTTCGACGAATCGCCGAGGTTCGCGATGTCGGCCACCGCCGCGCCGCCCGTGGACGACGTACCCGAGGCGCGCTGCCATGCGCCCTCCACGTACACGTCGGTACGCTTCGACAGCAGGTAATCGGCCATCAGGCTCACCTGATGGAAATGCTGGCCGCCCACCGCGCGGCCGTTGGTCAGCGCCACGCTGTGCCCGCTCAGATAATCGTACGCGGCACTGAGGAACAGCACCGGGTTGACCATGTACTTGGCGGCGACATCCACGTTGTCGAAGCGCGCGGTGCGATCGGCGAAGCCGTTGCCGAGGCCGCCGTACTGCGTGTTCGAATACGAGGTGGTCAGCGACAGCGGCCCGAACGTGTAGCCGCCGCCGACGATCGCCGTCTGGTAGGCGCTCGCGCTCGCATAGCCCTTGTTCAGCGCGTTCGACAGCACCGTCGCGCCGTTCGCGTTGTCGGTGAACAGGCCCGAACCGGCCGTGGCCGAGGTGGGGTTCTTGAAGTATTCGAACGCGCCGCCCAGCATCAGCGGGCCGTTGTTGTACGCGAAGCCGAGCGAATAGCCGCTGTTGGCCGTGCCGTTGCCGGGCACGCCGCCCACCGCGTATTCGCCGCCGAACGTGAAGCCGGCGTAGTTCGCGCTCATGTAGCGCACGGCGTTGTTCACGCGGATCGTATTGCCGGTGTTGTCGAGATCGCCCGGGTGCAGGAACGGCGCGGAGCCGGCCTGCGCGCCGGCCGAGGTCAGCGGCTGGCCGAAGTAGAACATCATGTCGTACTGGCGGCCGAACGTGACGCTGCCGAAGCGGTCGTGCTTCAGCCCCACGAAGATCTGCCGGCCGAACGCGGTGCCGCCCTGCGCGAACGCGCCGCTGTTCAGGTTGATGCCCGATTCGAGCGTGAAGATCGCGCGCATGCCGCCGCCCAGATCCTCCGAGCCGGTCAGCCCCCAGCGGCTGCCGTTGATGCCGCTGGTGGAATCGAGGAACGTGCGGCTGCCGCCCGTCGGGCCGCCCACGTTGTTCTGGTACATCACGCCTTCATCGAGAATCCCGTACAGCGTCACCGAGCTTTGCGCGTGCGCGCCCTGAGCGAGGGAACCGAGTGCGACGCAGCCGAGCGCCATTTTCGTGACCGATTTCATGCAAAAGTTCTCCAATATATAGTTTTGCTACTTGATTTTTCGCGAGTCGAAACCGCCCGCGCCCCTCGCGGAACGAGGTGCGTCGGGCCTACATCGGGAAAGTGGAGGTGCGTCGCGCGGCATGCGCGACGCGAGGGGGCGGCGCCCGTCAGGGCGCGTTCATCGCGCCATGGTCAGGACACCGCGCGCGCTTCGGGCGCGGCGCGCATCCGCGAGAACGCGGGCACCAGCAGCACCAGCGCGATCGCGCCCACCAGCACGAAGCCGCCCATCGTGGCGATCGCGATGCGGAAGCTGCCGCTCGTCTGCGTGAGCCAGCCAATGATGGTCGGGCCGAAGAAGCCGCCGAGGTTCGACACCGCGTTGACGAAGGCCAGCACGGCGGCGGCCGCGGTGCCGCTGAAGAACATGGTCGGCAGCGTCCAGTACGCCGGCATGCAGGCATACAGGCCGATCATCGCCACGCAGAACGCCGACATCGCGATCACCGGGTTGCCGAGGTTGTAGGCGGCCACCACGAACGCCACGCACGACAGCACCAGCGGCTGGGCCACGTCCGACAGGCGCAGCGCGCGGTTGCGGCAGCGGCGCGACCAGAGCAGCATCGCGCCCGCGCCGAGCAGGTTCGGCAGCGCGCTGAGCAGGCCCACCTGCAGCGTCGACACATGGAACGTCTTGATGATCTGCGGCAGCCAGAAGCCCGCGCCGTAGAAGCCGATCACGAAGCACACGCCCGTGAACGTCACCACCAGCGTGCGCCAGTCGAGCAGCACCTTGAACACGTGCGCGGCGCTGTGCGGATCGCCGTCGGCCAGATCCTCGGCCTGTTCGCGGTCGATCTTCGCCTGCAGCCAATTGCGTTGCTCGGCGGTCAGCCAGCGCGCCTGCGACGGCCGCTCCAGCAGGATCCTGTAGGTCACCACGCCCAGCACGATCGCCGGAATGCCCTCGACGATGAACAGCCAGCGCCAGCCCGGAATCCCGCCCAGGCCGTCGAACGCCTGCAGGATCAGCGACGACACCGGCCCGCCGATCGCGGCCGCCACCGGCAGCGAGATCATGAAGCGCGCGATGATCTGCGTGCGGTATTCGCGCGGAAACCAGAACGTCAGGAAGAACAGCACGCCGGGAAAGAAGCCCGCCTCGCTCACCCCGAGCAGGAAGCGCACCGCGTAGAACGAATTCGGCCCGGCGATCATCGAGGTCGCCAGCGTGACGAAACCCCACACCACCATGATCCGCGCGAGCCACACGCGCGCGCCGAACTTCACCATCAGCAGGTTGCTCGGCACTTCGAACGGCAGCATGCCGATGAAGAAGATGCCCGCGCCCAGGCCGTACATCGCCGGGGTCAGGCCGAGGTCGCGGTTCATCTGCAGCGCGGCGAACCCGACGTTGGTGCGGTCGATGTAGCTGACGATGTACAGCAGGAACAGGAAGGGAATCAGCTTGATGGCCGTCTTCCTGAGGACGGCGCGTTCGTCTACGGCATTCATGAAAGTCTCCTTACCGGGCGCTAGATGAAACGTGCGCCCCAATCTTGTCAAGCGTGCTCTGGTCGGCCGCCTGGTGTTCGTCTGCCCGCGCCGGTGCGTTGCGGCAGCGGGCGCCGGCGGCGGGCGGATGCGGATGCGAGGGCGATCGGATCGCCGGGAAGCGTGGGTGGTTCTCTGCGTCGAACTCCATTTTGCGTAATTGATTACGCACAGCGTAAATTCGTCGCCAACGCCTGAACAATGCTCGAAAACCCGAGGAACGACTGCATTTGGCCATGTTGCGGCGCCTGGAATCGGGCAAACATCTTTGTTTTTACGCGTCTTTCTCCGATTTCAAGCGCCTTACGCCGCGTTCGGATGTGGCGCGCCGGCCGCTCTTCGGGTTTTCGAGCATTGTTGCACGCCGCCAACCAAATTTACGATTAGCGTAATCTTTTACGCAAAACGGGATACCCATGGCAGCAACAGAACATGCGGCGGCGAAGCCGTACGCCCTCGTCACCGGCGCGGCCGGCGGAATCGGCCGCGCGATCGTGCGGCGTCTGTCGGACGACGGTTTTCATGTGGTCGCGCTCGATCTGAACGAGGCGGCGGTGGAGGAAGTGGCGGCATCGGTGCGTGCGGCGGGCGGCTCGGCCGAGGCACATGCGGTGGACCTGCGCGATCCGGCCGCGCTCGCCGCGCTGCTCGATGCGCTGCCGCGCGTCGATGCACTGGTCAACAACGCGGGCATCTTCGACGAGCGCGCGTTCATGGATCTGAGCGCCGAGGATTTCCGCCGGCATTACGAACTGAACGTGGTGGCGCTGTTCTCGCTGAGCCAGCTCGCGGCCAAGCGGCTGCCGGCCGGCGGCAAGATCGTCAACATCGCCTCGCGCGCCTATCTCGGCGCGCGCAACCACGCGCATTACGTGGCGGCCAAGGCCGCCGTGGTGGGTCTGACGCGCGCGATGGCGATGGAATTGATGGAGCGCGGGATCATCGTCAACGCGGTGGCGCCGGGCCTGGTGGATACGCCGATGCTGCAGGCGCTCACGCCCGAGCGGCGCGCCGCCCAACTCGCGCTGCAACCCACCGGCCGCGCCGCGCAGCCCGCCGACATCGCCAACGCGGTGGCCTTCCTGGCCGCGTCGCGCACCGATTTCATCATCGGCCAGACGCTGATGGTGGACGGCGGCAAATCGCTCGGCGGCAGCCTCTGACGCGTCCGTCTCCTCTTCTTACCGGCCGGACGCCGCGCGCCCGGCCCGCATCGAACCCCGCAAGGATCCTCAGCATGTCAGACAGTCAGTCCTCCCAACGTATCGCGCTCGTCACGGGCGGCGCCGGCGGCATCGGCGTCGCGATCTGCCGGGCGCTGGCCGCCGCCGGGCATCGCGTCGCGGTCACCGATCTGCAACTCGACGCCGCCCGCCGCGTGGCCGAATCGCTGCCCGGCCAGGGCCACGGCGCGTTCGCGCTGAACGTCGCCAGCGAAGCCGACGTGCAGGCCGCGTTCGACGCCGTCACCGCGCAACTGGGCCGCCCCGAGATCCTCGTGCACAGCGCCGGCATCCTGCATTTCAAGCCCGACGGCGACCGCCCGCTCGTGATCGAAACCTCGCTGGCCGACTGGCAGCGCAACGTCGACATCAACCAGACCGGCTGCTTCCTGGTGTGCCGCGAATACGCGCGCCGCCTGCCGGCCGGCCAGAGCTTCGGGCGCGTGGTGACGCTGTCGTCGGTGGCCGCGCAACTGGGCGGCTACCGCTCGAACGCGGCCTATATCGCCAGCAAGGCGGCCGTGCTCGGCCTGACCAAGGCGCTCGCGCGCGAGCTCGCGCCGCAGGGCGTGACCGTCAACGCGGTCGCGCCGGGCATGATCGACGCGCCCATGCTGCGCCTGTCGCTGCCGCCCGAGAAGGACGCCACCGCCGCCGCCGCGATCCCGCTGAACCGGCTCGGCCTGCCCGAGGACGTCGCCGCGGCCGTGGTGCATCTGGTCAGCCCCGAGGCGAGCTACCAGACGGGCACCACCGTCGACGTGAACGGCGGCTACCGGATGCAATGACGGAGACGATCATGCGCAACCCCTCTCAAACCGGCGACGCCTACGATGTCGTCGTGATCGGCTCCGGCGCGGGCGGCCTCGGCACGGCGCTGGTGTGCCGCCAGGCCGGGCTCTCGGTGCTGGTGCTCGAAAAGACCGACCTGTACGGCGGCTCGACCGCCGTGTCGGGCGGCGCCGTCTGGATTCCCGACAACGGCCACATGGCCGGCGTGGGCCACACCGATTCGCTCGACGCCGCGCGCCGCTACCTGCGCCAGACGGTCGGCCCCGCGCTGCGCGAGGACATGATGGAGGCGTTCCTGGCCCACGGCCCGGAGATGGTTCGCTTCATGGAACGGCACACCGAGGTGAAGTTCGTCGCGCGCGCCGTCTCGCCCGATTACCAGCCCGAACTCGACGGCGCGATGCCGGGCGGGCGCACCATCGATCCGGCGCCGTTCGACGGCCGCACGCTCGGCCCGCTGTTCGAGGCGCTGCGCGGGCCGCTCGCGAGCTTCCTCGCGCTCGGCGGCATGATGGTCAACAAGAAGGACATCGACGCGCTGCTGGCCATGCATCGCAGCGGCGCGGCGCTGGCTCACGCCGCGCCGCTGCTCGCGCGCTACGCGATGGACCGGCTGCGCTGGTCGCGCGGCACGCGGCTCGTGCTCGGCAACGCGCTGGCCGCGCGGCTGCTGAAATCGGCGCACGATGCCGGCATCGTGCTGCGCAACCGCGCCAAGGTCACGCGGATCGACACCGAAGCCGGCCGCGCATGCGGCGTGACGGTCGAACTCGATGGCGTCGCACGCCAGATCCGCGCGCGGCGCGCGGTGGTGCTCGCCACCGGCGGCATCGCGCAGAACAAGGCGTTGCGCGCGCAACTGGTGCCGCACGCCGCGCTGCACCGCTCGATGTCGCCCGAAGGCAATGCCGGCGACGGCGTGGCGCTGGCCGCCCCGCTCGGCGGCCATCTCGCGAGCGGCAACGCGGGCGCGGCGTTCTGGGCGCCCGTCTCGGTGTTCCGCGACGAACGCGGCCGCGAGGCGCAGTTCCCGCACCTCGTCACCGATCGCCAGAAGCCCGGCATCATGGCCGTCAACGCGGCCGGCCGGCGCTTCGCCAACGAAGCCAGCTCGTATCACGACTTCACGAGCGCGATGCACCGCGCCCACGCCAGTTCGCCGTGCGTGCCGGCCTGGCTCGTGTGCGACGCGAATTTCCTGCGCCGCTACGGCCTCGGCCGCGTGCGGCCGCGCTCGCTCGAAGTGGGCCGCTACCTGCGCAGCGGCTACCTGAAGCGCGGCGCGACGCTCGACGCGCTGGCCCGCGAGATCGGCGTGCCGGCCGGCGCGCTGGCCGACAGCGCGCGCAAGATGAACGAGGCCGCCGCCTCGGGCGTCGACGCCGAATTCGGCCGCGGCCACTCCGCCTACGACCGCTACCTCGGCGATCCGGCGCACACGCCGAACCCGTGCCTCGGCCCGATCGACACCGGCCCGTTCTACGCCGTGCAGATCGTGCCCGGCGACATCGGCAGCGCCACCGGCCTCGACACCGATCCGCGCGCGCGCGTGCTGGACGGCGCGGGCCAGCCGATCCCCGGCCTCTACGCCGTGGGCAACGACATGAACTCGGTGATGGGCGGCACCTACCCGGCCGCCGGCATCACGCTCGGCCCGGCGCTCACGTTCGGCTACATCGCCGCGCGCGACATCGTCGACGGCGGCCAGGCGCTGGCCGACGGCACGGCCGCCGCCCGCGGCGCGCAACCGCCGCTCGCCGCGCCGAACCCCGCTCTCAAGGAAGCCCGACCCGCATGATCGTCAATCCGACCCAACGCCTCGCGTTCGTGACCGGCGCCGCCAGCGGCATCGGCGCGGCCGTCTGCGAACTGCTGCCCGCGCGCGGCGTGGCCATCGCCGCCGCCGATCTCGACCTGGCCGGCCTCGACGCGCTGCGCGAGCGGCTCGGCGCGGCCACACCGTTCTTCTCCGGCGTGCTGGACGTGCGCGACGACGCGCAGATCGCCGCGTTCGTGGCGCGCGTGGAAGCCGAATTCGGCGCGATCACTGATGTCGTGCCGTGCGCCGGCGTCGCGCGCAGCGCGCCGGCCGAGCTGATGAGCGCCGACCAGTGGGACCTGGTGCTCGACATCAACCTGCGCGGCACGTTCCTGACCTGCCGCCACGCCGCCGCCGCGATGCTGCCGCGCGGCCGCGGCAGCATCGTCTGCCTCGCCTCGATCACCGCGCGCGGCGGCCAGCCCGGCCGCGCCAACTACGCGGCGTCGAAGTGGGGCCTCGTCGGCCTCGTCAAGAGCCTGGCCACCGAATGGGGCCATCGCGGCGTGCGCGTCAACGCGGTCGCGCCGAACGGCGTCGACACGCCGATGCTGACGATCGGCGTGCCGCAGGCGTTCCGCGAGGACGTGATGCTCGACCGCACCCCGCTCGGCCGCTTCGCGCAGGTGGGCGAAGTGGCCGAGGCGATCGCGTTCCTGCTGTCGGATGCGGCCTCCTACGTCACCGGCGCGGTGCTCGACGTGGACGGCGGCCTGACCGCCGGCTACCTGACCCACGCGCACGGCAACGATTACGCGCTGCACGCGAAGCCGCCCGCCGCGTAATCCGCGCGCCCCCTTTTCTTCAGGAGTCACGATGTCCCAATCCACCACGCCCGGCCTGTACTACTCCCCGATGTCGCCGTTCGTGCGCAAGGTGCTGGTGTGCGCCGCCGAACTCGGCATCGCGCTCGAGCACCTGCCGCGCCAGTTGTCCCCCGTCCTGCGCAACGCCGAAGTGGCCGCGCACAATCCGCTCGGCCAGGTGCCGACGCTCACCGGCATCGCGCTCGACGAGGCGCTCTACGACAGCCGCGTGATCTGCGAATACCTCGATGCGCCGCACGGCAAGCTGTTTCCGTCCGGCGACGCCCGCTGGCGCGCGCTGCGCGAGCAGGCGCTGGCCGACGGCATGCTGAACGCCGCGCTGATGCGCCGCTACGAACAGGTGATCCGGCCCGACGGCGGGCGTCACGCCGCCTGGGACGCAGGCCAGCGCGAGAAGGTGGTGGCCGCGCTCGACCGCTTCGAGCACTGGGCGCCGGGGTTCGGCGCGCGCGTCGACATCGGCACCATCAGCATCGCCTGCGCGCTCGGCTATCTCGACCTGCGCTTCCCCGAGGAGAACTGGCGCGCGCGCCCGGCGCTGGCCGCCTGGCACGCGCCGTTCGCGCAGCGCGCATCGATGCTCGGCACGCGACATCCCGACGCCTGACACCCGCCCGACCGGCCGCCTCGCTCGGGGTAAACTGGCGGTTTTCCCAGATTCCCCGTTCACCCCGACGAGCCCCATGGCCACCAGCGACGACACCCGCAAGAACCCTCGACACCGCGTGCAATCGGCCGAAACGGGCGCCGAAATCCTCAAGGCGCTCGCGAGCCTCGGCCCGTCCGCCTCGCTGACCAACATCGCCGAAGCGTCCTCGATGGCGCCCGCCAAGGCGCACCGCTACCTGCAGGCGATGATCGCCAGCGGCCTGGCCACCCAGGAAAAGCAGTCCGGCCGCTACGCGCTCGGGCCGGCGGCGGTCGCCATCGGCCTGGCCGCGCTCGCGCAGATCGACGTGGTGGGCAATATCTCCGACATGCTGCCGGACCTGCGCGACGCCACCGGCATCACCTGTTTCGTGGCGGTCTGGGCCAACCACGGCCCGACCGTGGTGCGCGTGCTGGAAATGGTGGGCGAAGTGACGGTGCTCACACGCGCCGGCGCGACCATGCCGCTGCTGCGCTCGGCCACCGGCCTGACCTACGCGGCGCACCTGCCGATGCCGGTGCTCGCGCCGGTGCTCGCCAACGAGCCGAAGAGCCTGCAGGAACAGTTCACCGATCCGGCCTCCGCGCTGCAGGCCGAGCTGCGCGCGGCGCGCGAGGAAGGCATCGTGGTGATCGAGGGCTTGATGGTGCCCGGCATCGCGGCGACCGCCGTGCCGATCTTCGACGCGCACCGCCAGATCGCCGCCGTGGTCACGGCGATCGGGCCGTACAACCGTTTCGATTCGAAGCGCGACGGCCCGCTGGCCGAGCAGTTGAAGGCGTTCGGCAAGCGCGCGAGCCAGCGGCTCGGGGCGCCGATGTTCTGATAACGCGCGCGAGGCGGGGCGGAACGACGCGCCGCCGCCCCGCCTCGCCCCTCACCCCCGCCGCCGGTCGATCACGTGACCGGCCGCGCACCCCGCCACCACGCCCCAGAACGGCGCGCCGATGCCGAGCAGGCTGAAGTTCGCGCTCGTCACCACGAACACCACCAGCGCGCCGGTCGGATAGGCCGACGAGAACGCCGACACGAACGCCTTCTCCAGCACGCCGAACATCGCGAGGCCCGCCAGCACCACCACGAACGCGGCCGGCAGGCTCGTGAGCAGATACACGTAGCCGGTGGCGAAACAGCCGATCGCGAGGAACACCGCCGAGGCCATCAGCGCCGCGATGTAATGGCGGCCGGTGGTGCCGTCCGACACCAGGATCGCGTTCGACGGCCCCGCCAGCACCGACGGGCAGCCGCCGAACACAGCCGTCAGCGCGGTCATCGCGCCGCTGCAGAGCGTGACGAGCTTCGACGAGGTCGGATAGCCGGCATGGCGGATCACCGCGATGCCCTGCGCGTTCTGCACGAACAGCACCGTCACCAGCAGCGGCACCAGCAGTTGCGAGATCGCGTGCAGGTTGAACACCGGGGCCACCAGCATCGGCGTGGCGAGCCACTCGCCGCGCATGCCGGCCGGCCAGCGAAAGCCGGTGAGCGCCAGCGCCACCACGCCGGCCGCCACCGCGCCGATCACGGGCGGCACGGTGCGCCGGCCGCGCCGCTCCATCCAGGTCAGCACGAAGAACGCCGCGATCATCGCCACGCTCACCCAGGGCGCGCTGCCGGTGGCGTCGACGATCGCCACCACGTAGCGCAGGAACAGCGCGGCGATCATCGCCATCACGATCGGCATCGGCACCCAGCGGTCGAGCACCTTGACCGCGCCCGTCACGCCGAGCAGCACCAGCACCAGCGCGCACACCAGATAGGTGCCCACCGCGGCCGCGAACCCGTATTGCGCGATCACCGGGCCGGCCAGCACCGCGCCGGGAATGGTCCAGAGGAACAGCAGCGGCTGGCGCGTCTTCCAGCTCACCGCCATGCTGGCCAGCGCGTTGATCGCCAGCACCGAGCACAGCCACGAGGAGGTTTGATGCAGCGTCAGGCCGCCCTGCCGCGCCGCCGCGATGATGATCGCGACCGGGCCGGTGGCCGAGAAGCTCACGCTGACGAACGCGAGCACGAGATAGAGCGGCCATTCCCGCTGCCGGGTTCTGATGGTGGTGGACGTCATGGACAAGCTTGAATCCCTTCTCCGAAAGCCTGCATTGGGTGGCGAACGCGCCGGAGCCGCGGGCGCGGGCGCGGCCCCGGCGGTTGGCGTCAGTTGCCGGCCTTGGTCACCACCGTCTTCCATTCGGCGCCGGCCACCTGGTACAGCGTCGAGGCGGCGTTCTTCAGGTCGCCGTCGGGCTGGAACGCGATGGTGCCCGTCGAGCCGTCGAATGTACTCGACTTGATGGCCGCGTTGAAGACCTTCGGATCGGTCGAGCCGGCCTTCTCCATCGCCGCGAACACGAGGTTCGCCGCATCGTAGGCGAACGACGCGTAAGCCAGCATGTCGTGCCCGTAGGTCTTCTTGAAGTCGCCCGCGAAGCGCTTGCCCGCGGCGGTCGAATCGAGCGGATGGCCGTATTCCCACGCCATCGCGCCGTCGGCGGCCGGGCCGGCCAGCTTGATGAAATCGGCGTCCATCACGCCGCCACCGCCCACGAACTGCGTCTTCATGCCGAGCTGCTTCATGCGCTTGACGATCATCGCGGCCTGCGCGTCGAGCACGCCGCAATAGAGCAGATCCGCGTTCATGCTCTTGATGTGCGTGAGCTGCGAGCTGAAATCGACCGCCTTGTCGTTGGTGAACTGGTGATCGACGATGGCGCCGCCCGCCGCCTTGACGGCCTTCTCGAACTGCTCGGCCTCGCCCTGGCCGAACGCGGTGCGATCGTCGAGCACGGCGATGCGCTTGGCCTTGGTCACCGTCACGGCGTAGGTGCCGGCCGCGCCGGCGTTCTGCGCGTCGTTGGCGACCACGCGGTACACGGTGGCGAGGCCGGCCTGCGTGATGGCCGGGTTGGTGGCGGCCGGCGTCAGCATCGGAATGCCGGCCTTGGCGTACACCTGCGAGGCCGGCAGCGTCGTGCCGGAATTGAAGTGCCCCACCACGAACGCCGCGCCGCCGTCCACCAGTTGCTGCGCGACCTGCACGCCGATGCGCGGGTCGGCCTGGTCGTCGCCCGTGATCACCTGGAACGTCACGGCATTGCCGTTGATGACGGGATGCTTCGCATTCTCCTCGGCCACGGCCATCTTCACGCCGGCCGCGATGTCCGTGCCGTAGGCGGCGTTGCCGCCCGTCATCGGCCCGGCCACCCCGACCTTGACGACCATGTCCTGCGCCTGCGCCTGCAAGGCGGCCACCGACAACACCACACCGAGCAGACCGGCGAGGGGGCGAAGCTTGAACGCACTGGAACTCATCTCGAATCCTTTCTTCAGAATGATTTTGACGTAGCGTCGACACGCGCCGGCTTCGGAACGAAGCCGCTTTGTCGCGATCGGGCGCGCACTACCGGACAGCGTGTCTCCCCTTCCGTCTGTTCTTGTTGTCGAGCGTGTGGGGTATTGCAGGATCCATGCCAGTTTTCTGCACGAATTCGAGGCGCGCGATCAGCCGGCGGGCATCGCGTCGAACAGCGCGAGCGCCGCGTCGCGCGGCATCACGCTCGCGTATTTCTGACCCATGTCGAACAGGTTCGCCTCGTGCGGCGCGAGCGCGCGGTCGCCCACGCAATCGGCCAGCACGAACGGGCGGAAGCCGTATTGCATGGCGTCCACCACGCTCGCGCGCACGCAGCCGCTCGTCACCGCGCCGGCCACGACCAGCGTGCGCACGCCGCGATGCGCGAGCCACGCGGCCAGCGAGGTGCCGAAGAACGCCGACGGCACCGTCTTGCGCACCACCAGTTCGCCCTCGCGCGGTGCAAGCGCATCGACGATTGCACTGGCATGGTCGTGTTCCTTCAGCGTGGCCATGCCGGGCACCTTCATCGAGAACACGTTGTGGTCCGAAGCGTCGTCGGCATAAACGATGCGCGAGTGCGCCACCGGCCAGCCGCGCGCCCGCGCATGCGCGAGCAGCGGCACCGCGTTGGCGATCGCGGCCGGGATGTTGCCGCCGCCGAAGCGCGCCGGATCGGCGAAGCCGTTGACGAAATCGATCAGCAGCAGCGCGATCGGCGCGGCCGGTTCGAGCGTGGAGCCGAAGCCCTGGCGGCGGTAGGTGTCGAGGTCGTTGGACATGGGGTGAATTCGGTGCGTTGAGGGATCAGCGGTCGAGCGTCCTGCCGTCGCGCACGACGGGCTCGCCGTCGAGCGACACCGTGCAATGACGCAGCGGCACATCGATATGGCACGCCGTGGTGCGCGCGCCGCCGGCCTCGTTGTTCGGGCCGAGCGAGAACAGGAAATTGCCTTCGTAGGCGCGCGCATCCATGCCGATGGTGGCCTCGCGGTCGTACAGGCCGAGCGTGGACCAGCGCGCGCGCGGTTGCAGCCCCCAGCCGATATGCGAGATCGCGTAGGCCTCCGGATCGTCGAACGCGGCCATGTAATCGCGCAGCAGCGCGGCGTCCACGCCGCCCTCGATGCGCGTGGCGAAGCCGTTTTCCACGGTCAGCTCGATCGGGTCCTGCACGTAGCGCTTCTGCGGCAGCAGGATGTCGCCGCGATCGATCACGATCCGGCCGTGCGCGCCGCGCTCGTTCGGGAACGTCAGCGCGAAACCGCTCGGCCAGTGATCCCAGCGGCCGGGCGCATCCACGAAACCGTATTCGGCGATCGGCTCGAATTCGCCGAGCGGGCAATGCAGATCGGTGCCGGCCGCCGACGCGGCATGCATGACGCGCGCGCCCGCGATGCGGGCCTGCGCGGCCAGCACGCGCTCGCGATCCTGCACGGTGGGCAGCAGGCGCACCAGCACCTCGGGCGGCTCGACCGCGAGCAGGATCCTGGTGCCGGCCTTCAGGATGTCGAGCTGCTCGGGCGAGAACAGCAGCGTCATCAGGTCGAGCACCAGATCGCTGGCCTTCAGCGCGGCGATCGCGGCGCGGTTGCCGGTGAGCGGCGTGGTGCCGAGATAGGCCAGCGCGTCGCGGCTCAGCGATTTCTCGCCGTTGACGGGCGGCAGGTCGAGCCGGTTGACGATCGCGCCCATCGACTGCACGGCCACCAGCGCGGCCGACAGCGTCTGCGGGTGGGTGGTCGCGCCGGTCAGGATCGTGACCGTCTGCCCCGCTTCGAGCCGCGACAGCCGCAGCACCTGCTGCCACGCGTCGATCAATTGGTAATCGCTGACGGGCATCTCATTCCCCTTGTTCGAGCGGCGGCAGCGCCGTGCCGAGAAAATCGCCGAACGCGGCGTAGAAGCCCGCTTCGTCGTCCCATGGAATCATGTGGCCGGCGTTCGCCACGCGGCGATGCACCAGTTGCGGCATCGCCGCGGCGATCTCCGCCACGTCCGCGTCGCGCACCACATCGCCGCGCCCGGCCGTGATCAGCAGCGCCGGGATCGACACGTGCGGCATGTCGGCGTGCACGTCGTCGGCATGGAAGCCGTCGAAGCTGGCCAGCACGGCGCGCTCGTCGCAGGTGTGCAGCCATTCGGCGCGGCATTGCAGTTGCGCATCGGTCCAGGTCGGGCAGAACTCGCGCATCGCCGCGCCCGTCATGCCGGCGCGCGCGAGCCGCATCGAATCGACATACCACGGCAGCTTGGCCGGATACGCGCGGCGGCCGGGGCCGGACACGGGCGGATCGATCATCGCGAGCCGCGCCAGGCCGGCCGGTTTGCCGCGCGCGGCGCGCAGGCCGATCCGCGCGCCCATCGAATGCCCGGCCACGCTGTAGCGCGCGAGGCCCAGGGCGTCGGCGAACGCCACCAGGTCGGCGGCCTGCACGTCGAGGCCGTAGTCGAGCGCGTCGCCGGCCGAGGACAGGCCGCGCCCGCGCACGTCGAGCACGTAGGTGTCGAAGCGCTGGCCGAACCACGCGCCGACGAAATCCCAGGTGACGGCCGGGCTCGTGATGCCCGGCACGATCACCACCGGGTCGTGCGCGGCGCGATGTGCTTCGCCGCCATATCGCAGGTAGTGCTGACGAATGCCGTTGGCGTGCACGTGGCCGCCGCCGATCAGCGTTGCGGGAATCGACATGGAACGCTCCTCGATGGGCAAGTCGTCAATACGCGCCGGACAGCAGCGCACCGGCGCCCGGCACCACGGCTTCGAGGCCGAGCTGCTTGAGCATCGCGTAGGTGGTGGCCACGGCCGCCGTGATCACCGGCTTGCCCGTCATCGCCTCGACCTTCGCGATGGCCGGCAGCGACGGCATCTGCACGCAGGCCGACAGCACGATCGCATCGGCGTCCTGATAACGGAGCGTCTCGACGATCGCGGGCAGGCGCGCGGGATCGTGGCGCGCCACGTCGAGGTTGTCGGGAATCTCGAGCGCGCGGTAGTCGATCACCTCGTAGCCTTCCTCGCGGATGTAATCCACCACCAGTTCGGTCAGCGGCTTGATGTACGGCGCGACCACCACGATCTTCTTCGCGCCGATCGTGGCAAGCGCCTCCACCAGCGCGCCGGCGCTCGTGATGACCGGGGCCGGCGCATCGTTCTCGGCGGTGCGCGCGGTCAGGCGCGCCTGCGACACGCGGTGATAGCCGTGCCCCATCGCCATGATCGCGACGAGGCACGCATAACCGAGCACGTCCACGCGCGCATCGCTGAGCTCGACGGCGCAGCGGTCGGATTCCACGTCCATCGCGGCCAGTTCCTCCTTGACCACGCGCTTCATGCGCATGCGGCTCGAATGGAACGTGAAGCGTTCGGGGCGGATCCGCTCGCGCGCCGTCAGCATCGCGGGAATTTCCGTCTCCATCGTGGTGTTCGAACTCGGCACGATCTGGCCGATCCGGTAGGGCTTCGTCATGGTCGACATGGGGCGATCCGTGGGTTGTCCGGCGATGTGGGGGCGCGTCACGCGGGCTGGCGGAAGCGCTCGATGCAGCGCACCGCGTCGTATTCGTAAACCCATTCGGCCTTGATGCCGACCGCGTTCGGGTTCTTCTCCTGCTCCAGGCGCATTTCGCGGTCGCGGCGTTCCTGCTCCTCGGGCGAGGCCAGGTGATAGGTGCGGCCGCGCTCGCGCGCCTCCAGTTGCACGCGCGCGGTGCGCGGCCGGCGTTCGCGTTCGTAGGCGTCGAGCGCGTCGTCGCGCCGCTCGAAGTGCGTCAGCGCCTGAGCGAGCACGTAGGCGTCCTCGATCGCCATCGCCGCGCCCTGCGACAGGAACGGCAGCATCGGGTGCGCCGCATCGCCCAGCAGCGTCGCGCCGCCCTTCGACCATTGCGGCATCGGATCGCGATCGAACAGCCCCCACTTGAACGTGGTACTGCTGTCGGTCAGCTTGAACAGCTCGACCAGATCGGGGTGCCAGCCTTCGTAGGCGGCCAGCAGTTCCTCGCGCGAGCTCGGCTCGGTCCACGATTCCGCCACCCAGTCGGCGCTCTCGTTGACGGCCACGATGTTGACGGCCTTGCCGCCCTTCACGTAATAGGTCACGACATGCGCCTTCGGCCCCATCCAGAACGACGCGTCGGGGCTCACGAACGGCAGCGGATGCGATGCCACCGGCACCAGCGCGCGCCAGCACATGTGGCCCGTGAAGCTGGCCGGGGCCTCGCCCCAGAGCGAGGCGCGCACGGCCGAGTGGATGCCGTCGGCGCCCACGATCAGGTCGGCCGTGAAGCGGCTGCCGTCGGCGAAATGCGCGGTGGCCTGCTCGCCGTCGAGCGTGACGCGCTCGCACTGCGCGTTGAACGTGACGTTCTCCGGCTTGATGTCGCGCGACAGGATCGCGTGCAGATCGGCGCGGTGGACGTGATAGAAATCCGCGCCGAACAGCGTCGGGCAGATCGCCTTCAGCGGCGTGCGGAACAACTGCCGCGCGCTGTCCCAGTTGCGGCCCATCATCGCCTCGGGCAGGAAGCCCACGGCATCGAGCTGCTCCGCCAGGCCGAGCGCGTGCAGCACCTTGACCGCGTTCGGCGTCATCTGCACGCCCGCGCCGATTTCGCCGAAGGCCGGCGCGCGCTCGAACACATGGGCCTCGATGCCCGCTTGTTGAAGCGCCAGCGCAAGCGCCACGCCGCCGATGCCGCCGCCCACGATTCCGATTTTCATAAGGATTCCTTTGATATGTGATGACGATTCCGGTGTCGCTACCGGTCGGGGCTACAGATCCAGCACCAGCGACGTGCCTGCGCCGCGCGAGCAGCAGAGCATCATGCTGCGGTTCGCGCGCCGCTGTTCGGGCGTCAGGATCGAATCGCGATGCGCGATCTCGCCCGCCAGCACCTTCACCTCGCACGCGCCGCACACGCCTTCCTCGCACGAATACGACACATCCACGCCCGCTTCGAGGCACGCCTGCAGCAGCGTCTGCCCGGCGTCGACCGTCAGCGTCCTTCCCGAGCGCGCGAGCCGCACCTGGAACGTGTCGGCCGGCAGCAGCGCCGCCGCATCGACGCCGAAGCGCTCGCGGTGCGCCATGCCCGCGGGCCGGTTCGCGCAGGCCGCATCGAACGCGGCCAGCATCGCGTCCGGGCCGCAGCAATACAGTTGCGCGTCCATCGGCAGGTCGCGGATCACGTCGCCGATGCGCGGCGACGGCGCGCCGTCGACAGGCCGCGTTTCCGCGTGATGCAGATGCACGCCGGGCGCGTCGCGCAGTTCGTCGAGAAACAGCGTGCGGGCGCGGTTCGCGCTCCAGTAATGCAGTTCGACCGCCGCGCCGTCCTGCCTCAAGCGCCGATACATCGACACGATCGGCGTGATGCCGATGCCGCCCGCGAACAGCACGTAACGGCGCGCCCCGGCCGCGAGGCCGAAGTGATTGCGCGGCGCGGACAGCCGGTAATGCCGCCCCACCACGCTGTCGTAATGCAGCGCGCGCGAGCCGCCGCGGCCGTCCTCGGCCACCTGCACGGCGATCGTGTAGCTGCCCGGCGCGGCCGGCGGCCAGAGCAGCGAATACTGGCGGCGGTGCGCGCCGCAGGCCTGCACGTCCACGTGCGCGCCCGGCTCGAAGGCTGGCAGCGCCGCACCGTCGGGCGCGTCGAAGCGATACAGGTTGATGCCCTGCGCGCCGTAGGCGACCGCGCCGAGCCGCAGTTCCAGCTCGCCGCCGGGGGCTTCAGATGACGCCATAGGAAATGCCCTTGTTGCGAAGCCACATGCGATAGCGCTGGCCCATCAGGTCGGTGCGGTGGTGCAGCTCGTAGCGCAGCTCGGTGGGAATCCGCTCGGGGCGCTGCGTCTCGACGATGTCCTTGTCCTGGTTGAAGATCACGTCGGCGCGCTCGCGCACGGCCTGCGGATCGGGCGACGGCTGCACGTTCAGCGCCGCGCACACACGCACGATGCAGTGCTTGTCGTCGATCATCTGCACCGTGAAGAACGTGCCGAACAGATCCGAGTGCTCGGTCACCGGCTGGCCGCTCGCGTCCGATTGCTGGGTGCGCTTGCGGAAGTAGGCCACCAGCGGCGTGAACGTGTGATACGTGTAGAACGCGATCAGCGGCCGGCCGGTGGCGTCGCCCACCGGCTGGAACACGCGCACTTCCGACGATTTGAGGATGCCGTTCACCTCTTCCACCGTGTACGGTTCGAGGCGATCGGCGTCGTCCTTGACGCCGTTCAGGCCGGCGTGCACGAACGGAAAATGCGAGGCGTCGATGAAGTTCTCGATCGCGCGGTAGCCGTTCGCGTTGTACACGTACGGACCGCTGTGCACCTTCAGGTAGGAGGCGTCGTCCCAGTCGGGGAAATCGGGGATGTCCGACTGCGGCTCGCCGAGGCACACCCACACGAAGCCGAAGCGCTCCTGCGCCGCGTACGGAAACGCCACGGCCTTCTTCATCGGCTTTTCGTCGGGCGCGGCCGGCATTCTCGTGCACTTGCCGGTGCAGTCGTATTCCCAGCCGTGATACGGGCAGACCACGTGATCGTTGGCGATCCAGCCCTTCGAGAGCCGCGCGCCGCGATGGATGCAGAGGTCTTCCCACACGTGGATCTCGCCCGATTCGCTGCGCCACACGATCAGATCGCGCTCCAGCAGGCGGGCCGGGTAGATCGTGCCGCACTGGAAGTCGTCGGCGTAGCCCACCACGTGCCAGTCGTTGAGCAGGACCGGATCCTGGCAGCCGTCGGCGGCGGTGATCGGGATGGATTTGAATTCGGCTGGCGCGTTCATGATGGCCTTCTCGCTCCGGGTGATGTGTTGGAGCCAGTATCGAAGGTCAATTTGCGTCTGTCGTTTTAACAAACCGCCATTCGATCTTCATATCCCGCCATTTCGCACGGCGGGCCGCCGGTATTTTTTTTCGCGTTGACAGCCGGGTTTTCGTGCGGATAAATCGATGGCTGATCCGCTTTTCGACCGGCCGGCGCCATGTCCTACACGAAGACCCTGCACGGCTCCTACTCGCAGTTCGACCCCGATGTCGAGCCCGGCTCGGCGATGGCGCTGCGCATCGACCTGTCCGCCGTGGAAGACGAACAGCCCGTGCACCAGCATCGCAAGGCGCAACTGGTGATCTCGCTGCGCGGCAGCGTGACGTGCCGCGTGGCCGATGCGCTGCTGATGGTGTTGCCCGAATCGGGCGTGTGGATTCCGGGCAACCTGCCGCACAGCAACAAGGCCAGCCCCGACGCGCAGATCATCTTCCTGTTCGTCGACGAGGAAGCGATGCCGCTCCCTTCGCATTCCTGCATATTGTCGATCACGCCGCTGGTACGCGAGATGGTGATCCATCTGGCCGATCAGGGCGACCGCTTTCCCGACGAAAACGCCTACGCGCAGTTCTGCGCCGTGCTGCTGGGCCAGCTTTCGCGCGCGAGCGTGGAGCAGCTCTCGCTGCCGCTGGCGGTGCACCCGAAGCTGCGCCCGGTGTGCAACGCGCTGATCGATCAGCCGGGGGATCGCCGCTCGCGCGCCGATTGGGCGCGCGAGGTGGCCATGAGCGAGCGCACGTTCGATCGGCTCGTCATGAAGGAAACCGGCCTGAGCTTCGGCCGGTGGCGGCAGCAGTTGCAACTGATCGTGGCGCTGCGCGACCTGTCGGCCGGCATCAGCGTGCAGCGCGTGGCGCTCACGCTCGGCTACGAATCCACCACGGCCTTCATCATCATGTTCAAGAAGGCGTTCGGCGTGCCGCCGGGCCGCTATATCGTCGACCACCGGCCGCAGTTCAAGCCGGCGCTGGACGCGCCGGCCACGGCGTAGTTACGCCGCCTTGCCCGCCGCGCGCTCGGCCGTGCCGCGCCATCCCGGCGCGGCCAGATACGCGATCTCGTAGCCGATTCCCGCCTCGGGCGCACGCAGCGGCGCGGCGCTGATCTCCAGCCGCAGCAGCTTCCACGCGCTCACGTCGAGCCCGACGATCGCCGCGATCGTGTCGCGGCGCGTGACGGCCGCCTCGGCGCGCGCCGTTTCCGCGCGCCGCAGGCCGATCAGGTCAGCTTCCTCGTCGAGTTCGAACTCGTGCTTGTAGATCGACAGCGCCGCGCGCGACGCGTCGTTCACCTGCACGGCGATCGGCAGCCAGGTGCGGATCTCGGGCCGCCCGAACGATTCGAGCACGGGCCGGAAGCGCGGCCCGGTCACGAAATCGGCCGCCGCGTTCTCGCTGAGCCACAGATAGATCGACGTGTACGCATGATGCGGCGCGCCGTGCACGCCGCGCTCGCGCAGCGCGAACGCCTTGAACGCCAGCCCCAGCGCGTCGTCCCAGGCCGCGCCGCGCACGCGGCCGCGCGCGCGGATCTGGTCGATGTCGTAATCGAACGGCAGGCGATGCTCGTATTGCTTGATCAGCATGATCCGGTTCCTTTCTTCGGCGAAGAGCGAACGGTCACGGTAGCAAGCGCCCGCCCGCGGCTCAATTCGCGCGCGCGTATTTCTGCGATGAGGATTCGCGATCGTGCGCGGCCAGCACCGCCACCTCCCAGCCGCGCTGCCGCAGCCAGTATGCGGTGGTGCGCGCGCGCGTGCCGTCGTCGTCGGTCAGCACCACGCGCGCGCCGCGTGTGGCCAGCGTGCGATACGTGATGCCCAGCAACTGGCCGCCCGGCGCGGAGATCGCGCCGTCGGCGTGGCCCGCGTCGTATTCCTCGCGCGAACGCACGTCGAGCAGATAGGTGGTGCGCGCGGGCTCGGCGCGCCACGCGGCCAGCCCGGCCGCGTCGATCTCGGGCACCGGCACGCGCGCGCTCAGTTGCGCGACGCGATCCGATGCATAGGCTACCGAAGCATCGCTGGCGCGTCGGCGGCTCGCGTCCGCGCCGCTCTCCAGCGCGAACCCGGCGCGCGTCCAGCCCACCGTGCCGTCCTCCAGCAGCGCGACGCGGTTCGGCACGCCCGCGTCGATCAGCGTCTGCGCGCCGATGATCGCGCGCGGCAGCCCGGCGCACGACACCACCACGAACGCTGCCGCATCGGGCACGGCGTCGCCGAAGCGCTGCAGGATCTCCTCGCCCGGCGCGTTGAGCGCGCCCGGCACATGCGCGTCGGCGAACTCGGCCGGCGTGCGCGTGTCGATCACCACCACGTTGCCGCCCGCCTCGCGCAGCGCGTTGAGTTGCGCCGCGTCGATCGACGGCGTGGCGCGCAGGTCGCGAATGCTGCCCGCGAAGATGTTGCCGGGAATGTCGAACGTCGGCTGGCCGAGAGCATCGCCCGCTGCCCAGGCGCGCGTGCCGCCCGCCAGCACGTAGAGATCGGTGTAGCCGAGCGCGGCCAGCCGCTCGGCCGCCTGCGCCGCTTCGCCGGGGCTGCCTTCCGTACCCTCGCCGCCATCCACCAGCACCACGCGCACCGAGCGGCGCGGCACGTGACGCGCCACCTCGTCGGCCAGCCGCGCGAGCGGCAGGTTCGTGGCATAGAGCGGCGCGCCGTTGCCAAACGCCGCGGCGTCGCGCACGTCGAGCACGGCCAGTTCGTGATCGGCCGGGCCGAGGCCGGCCTGCGTCAGCCAGGTGTGCAGCGTGGCGCGTTGAATGGGGCGAATGCTCAAGATCGTCTCCGTGTCGATATCGATGAAGGGCCGCGCGCCGGATTCGCCGGCGGCGAACCGGGGCGCACAGATATACGGTCGAAGCGGCCGCGCGGCAACCAACAAAAGCCGATTTGGAATCGCGAAAAAACCGTCATGCGCGAATCGAATCGCAGCGATGACGCCGGCATATCGCCGCGCGATTCGCACGCGCCGCAACGCCGAAAAACCGCCAACGCTTAGCAGTTTTCGTTCTTTGCGAAGCGAGACAGGCGCGTGATTTACTTTGCATCTCGAAATAATCAAGAACGCCGACTGCAATGATCGCCGCCCCGCCCGCCGCCCGCCCCGACCGTCCCTTCGCCGCCACGCCGTTCGTGCCGGTGCGCTCGCCGGTGGACGATCCGGCCAGCCCGGTGGCGCGCATGCTCGCGCAGCCGCTGGCGCTGGGGCTGTTCGTGCCGATTCAGGCGGGCGGCTGGAGCGCGTCCACGCTGCCGCGCGGCACCGATTGGGGCTTCGACTACAACGCGGCGCTGGTGCGGCGCGCCGAGGCGCTCGGCTTCGATCTGGCGTTCGCGCTGTCGCAATGGCTGCCGAAAGGCGGCTATGGCGGCGCGTTCACCGGCGACGCGCTCGATTCGTTCATGTCGCTGGCCGCGATGACGGCGATCACCGAACGCATCGTGCTGGTGGCCACCAGCCATGTGCTGTACGGGCCGTGGCATCCGCTGCACTTCGCGAAGTTCAACGCCACGCTCGATCATATCTCGGGCGGGCGCTGGGGCATCAACGTGGTCACCGGCCACCGCGCGGTGGAACACGAGATGTTCGGCTGGCCGCGCATCGAGCACGATCGCCGCTATGCGCTGGCCGCCGAATTCCTCGACGCCGTGCAGCAGCTGTGGGCGCAGGACGAGAACTTTTCGTATGCGCCGGCGCTGTCGTCGTGGAAACTCGGCGAGGCGTTCGTCACGCCCAAGCCGCGCCACGGCCGCCCGCTGCTCGTGAACGCCACCGGCTCCGACGCGGGCATCGAGTTCGCCGCGCGCTATTCCGACTACATCTTCATCACCAGCCCGGCCGGCTCGGAGATCGAGACGGCGATCGCCACGCTGCCGGCGCACACCGCGCGCGTCAAGGCGGCCGGGCGCCGCCACGGCCGCACCGTGCGCACGCTGCTCAATCCGATGGTGATCTGCCGCGACACGCCGGCCGAGGCGCGCGAATACCGCGACGCGATCGTTGCGCACGCAACCCAAGGCAGCTTCGACGGCTTCCAGAGCGACGCCCACGCCTGGCGCAACCAGGCCGGGCGCGGCGACCTGGCGCGCCGCGCGGTGGGCGGCAACGTCGCGATCGTCGGCTCGCCCGACGAGGTGACCGACGCGATCGTGCGGCTGCATCGCGCGGGCGTGGACGGCGTGCAGTTGAGCTTCTACGACTTCGCGCCCGATCTCGAGCATTTCGGCGCGCAGGTCGTGCCGCGCCTGCGCGCGGCCGGGCTGCGCCACTGAGCGCGCGCCGCCCGCCAACGCACCCGCTTCTCCTCGTCAAGGACGCCTCATGATCGCCTCGCTTCTGTCACGGCGGCTCGCCCGCGCCGCGCGCCGTCTTTCGGCGCGCCTCACGTCCCGCTTCACGTCCCGCTTCGACGCGCGCTATCTCGGCGTGCTCGCGCTGGCCACCGCCTGCGCGGCGCTCGAACCGGTGGCGGCCGGCGCGTTCGACAACCACCGCGGCGGTACACTGACGATGGTGGTGACGCCCGAGCCCACCACGCTGGTCAACCTCGCCACCACCTCCACCAACGTGATGCAGGTCAGCCCGAAGGTGACCGAGGGGCTGCTCGACTACGACCTCGATCTCGCCCCGCGCGCCGCGCTCGCCACGCACTGGGAGATCGCGCGCGACGGCCTGACCTACACGTTCCACCTGCGCCACGGCGTGCGCTGGCACGACGGCCAGCCGTTCACGTCGGCCGACGTCGGCTGGTCGCTCGCCACGCTGCGCGCGCTGCATCCGCGCGCGCGCTCGACGTTCGCCAACGTCGCCGCGATCGACACGCCCGATCCGTACACGGTGGTGCTGCACCTGTCCAAACCCGCGCCGTATCTGATCCACGCGTTCTCGGCCTCCGAGACGCCGATCGTGCCGAAGCACGCGTACGACGGCGCGGACCCGCTGCACGCCGCCGTCAACAACGCGCCGATCGGCACCGGGCCGTTCCGCTTCGTCAAATGGGTGCGCGGCAACTACATCGAGTTCGCGCGCAACGACGACTACTGGGACAAGGGCAAGCCGTATCTCGACCGCCTGATCGTGCGCGTGATTCCCGACGCGCAGGCGCGCGCGATCGCGCTGGAGGACGGCTCGGTGGACATCGGCGGCGAAACGCCGGTGCCGCTCGCCGAGCTGAACCGCCTCGCCGCCAACCCGAAGCTCGCGCTCGAAACGCGCGGCTACGGCTTCGAGAGCGGCGTGGTGCGCGTGGAGTTCAATCTCGACAACCCGTATCTGAAGCATGCCGAGGTCAGGCAGGCGATCGCGTCCGCCGTCGATCGCGACGTGATCCGGCGCGTGATCTACGACGGCTATGCGCGCGCGCTGGCCTCGCCGATCATCGGCGGGCCCTATGCGGACACCGCGCCGAGCCCCTATCCGTACGACCTGGCCCGCGCCAACGCGCTGCTCGACGCGGCCGGCTTCCCGCGCGGCGCGGACGGCACGCGCTTCGCGCTCGTCGTCGATCCGTTCCCCGGCAACGACGCCTACGCGCGCATCGGCGCCTACCTGCGATCGCAACTGGCGCGCCTCGGCATCGCGCTGATGGTGCGCAACCAGGATCTGTCGGCCTACCTGAAGCGGATCTACACGGATCGCGCGTTCGACCTGAGCGTGCACGGCATGAGCAACCTGTTCGATCCGTCGGTGGGCGTGGCGCGCCTCTACACCAGCGACAACTTCCGCCCCGGCGTGCCGTTCACGAACGGCTCGCACTATCGCAACCCCGAGGTGGACCGGCTGTTCGCGCAGGCCGCCGTCGAAACCGACGAGACGCGCCGCAAGCAGGCCTTCGTCGAGATCCAGCGCATCGTCGAACGCGATCTGCCCGACCTGACGCTGCTCTCGCCGCAGTACGTGACCGTCTACAACCGCGCCGTGCACGACCACACCGTGTCGCCCGACGGCACGGCCGGCAATTTCGCGGCCGCCTGGCTGCAACGCTGAGCGGCGCGCGCCGCCTCGCCCCCAAACCGAACCCACCTCACCACGACCGACGCTGCGGAACCGACCGATGACCCTCGACCGACGACACTTCCTGACCTCCTCGCTCGCCCTGCTCTCCGGCGCCGGCACACTGGCCGCCGGCCTCGCACCGGCAGCCCGTGCCGCCGCCCCTTCGCCGGGTGCGGCCGATGCCGGCACGCCGGCGCGCGGCGGCACGCTGACCTACATCGTGCCGGAAGACATCACGCAGGCCGTGTCGTTTCTCGACACCAACACGCGCAACCGCAACCTCAGCGCGAAGGTGACCGAGGGCCTGCTGCGCTACGACACGTACTTCGAGCCGCAACCGCTGCTGGCCACCGCGTGGTCGATCAGCGCCGACGGCCTGCGCTACACGTTCAAGCTGCGCCCCAACGTCAAATGGCACGACGGCAAGCCGTTCACCTCGGCCGACGTGAAATTCTCGTTGCTCGCGCAACAGAAATCGGGGCCGCGCGGGCGCATCAGCCTGGCCAACGTGGAACGCATCGACACGCCCGACGCGCTGACCGCCGTGATCGTGCTGAGCCGCCCCGCGCCGTATCTGATCAAGGCGTTCTCGTCGGCCGAGCTGCCGATCGTGCCGAGCCACCGCTACGGCGACGGCGATCCGCTACTCAGCCCGAACGCCTCGGCGCCCGTCGGCACCGGCCCGTTCATCTTCGAGAAATGGGTGCGCGGCAGCTACGTCAGCCTGCGCCGCAACCCCGACTACTGGCGGCCCGGCGCGCCCCTGCTCGACCGCGTGGTGTTCAAGGTGGCCGGCAGCCCGTCGGCGCTGTCGGCCGCGCTGGAAGCGGGCGACGCCGACGTGGCCAACAACGTGCCGCTGGCCGACATCGAGCGGCTCGCGAAGAACCCGGCGCTGCACGTCGACAACACCTACGACGCCTACCTCAACAACGGCCAGTTCTTCGAGTTCAACACCGAGCATCCGGCACTGGCCAAGCCCGAGGTGCGCCACGCGATCGCGCAGGCGCTCGACCGCAATTTCATCCGCGACAACGTCTACTACCGGCACGCCGCGCTGATCGATTCGCCGGTGCCGCGCGTGCTGCAGGCTTATTACGACGACAGCACGTTCCGCTATCCGTTCGATCCGGCCGCCGCCAACGCCGCGCTCGACGCGGCCGGCTACCCGCGCGGCGCGGACGGCACGCGCTTCGCGCTGCGCCTGACCTACCTGACCGGCAACGACATGCGCACCACCGCGCTCTACACGCGCGGCGCGCTGGCCAAGGTCGGCATCAAGGTGACGGTGCTCGACGGCGACCTGCCGACGTTCCTGAAGCGCGTGTACGGCACGCGCGAATTCGACATCAACCTGAACGGCCTGGGCCGCCTGTACGACCCGAGCGTGGGCGTGCAGCGCTTCTACTGGGGCGACGGCGTGCGGCATCCGCTGGTATGGATCAATGCCGCGCACTACCAGAACGCGGACGTGGACCGGCTGTTCACCTCGGCCGCCACCGAAACCGACGACGCACGCCGCGCCGGCTTCTTCAAGGAAGCGCAGCGGATCGTCGGGCGCGACCTGCCGGTGTACCCGATCGTCAGCATTCCTTCGATTCAGATCCATCACACGCGCGTGCGCAACCTCAACAACAGCATCGACCTGACCGCGGGCGATTTCTCCGACACCTGGCTCGCGCCGGCCTGAGCGGCCACGCTTCGCATTCCCGAGGAACCGACATGACGACCGACACCACCGACGCCCTCCCCGCTGCTGCCGCTGCCCCCGAGGCGGCGGCCGGCGACACCCGCACCGCCGCTTCGCTGATCTG
>NZ_JAAGPF010000827.1 GCF_017104645.1 Burkholderia sp. Ac-20379 | reverse complement strand
TCGCGGGGCGGACGGCCTTCGCTGCTGCGTTGCGGGCGATCGCCATCGCGCGAGAAACGCGCGCCGCCTTCACGCGGCGGCCGGTCGCCGAAACGCGGGCGCTCGCCATCGCGGGGCGGACGGCCTTCGCTGCTGCGCTGCGGGCGATCCCCATCACGCGAGAAACGTGCACCGCCTTCACGCGGCGGGCGGTCGCCGAAGCGCGGACGATCGCCGTCGCGGGGCGGACGGCCTTCGCTGCTGCGTTGCGGGCGATCGCCATCGCGCGAGAAACGCGCGCCGCCTTCACGCGGCGGCCGGTCGCCGAAACGCGGGCGCTCGCCATCGCGGGGCGGACGGCCTT
>NZ_JAAGPF010000826.1 GCF_017104645.1 Burkholderia sp. Ac-20379 | reverse complement strand
AGCCACGCGTCGAAGCCGTATCCGGCGCCGGCCACGAGCCAGTTCAGCACGCTGCGGCGCGCCTCCTTGGTCGACCGTGCCGACTGGTAGACGCCGGCCACCAGATAGCAGCGATAGACGGCCCGCGGCAGCGCCACGTACACCAGCCCCGCGGGCTCGGCCGCCCGTTCGCGGCGTACCTGTGCCGCCGCGCTGCGACAGTTCCTCTGGCTCGGGCGGCTTCTCGAGCCACGCGTCGAAGCCGTATCCGGCGCCGGCCACGAGCCAGTTCAGCACGCTGCGGCGCGCCTCCTTGGTCGACCGTGCCGACTGGTAGACGCCGGCCACCAGATAGCAGCGATAGACGGCCCGCG
>NZ_JAAGPF010000825.1 GCF_017104645.1 Burkholderia sp. Ac-20379 | reverse complement strand
CGCACCGCGCCCGATCCGGGCAGCTCGCGGACATGCGCCCACATCCGCGCACGGGTCGGCGCGATCGCATCGAGCCGTTCGAGCGCGAACGGCAGCATCGCGGAACCTCGTCCGGCCGGCGCGGGCACTGCCGGGCCGAGCATGTCCGTCGTTGCGCGCTGCCCGCCCCGGCGCTCACCAGCTCGCGCGCAACGAGCACGCATGCAGGCGCACGCAGACGACGCCGGCCTCGTCGGCCAGATCGATATCCATCTTGCGCACCGCGCCCGATCCGGGCAGCTCGCGGACATGCGCCCACATCCGCGCACGGGTCGGCGCGATCGCATCGAGCCGTTCGAGCGCGAACGGCAGCATCGCGGAACCTCGTCCGGCCGGCGCGGGCA
>NZ_JAAGPF010000078.1 GCF_017104645.1 Burkholderia sp. Ac-20379 | reverse complement strand
TCCCACACTCCTCCCCTACCCCCTCCCCTTCCGATCTCGCACCACGTCCGCGAGCGTCCGGCCCGCCCGCCGCGCCGCATCGGCGCGCGCCAGCCCGGCGTCGCGGGCGATGGCGTCGAAGTCGCGCACGTCGGGATCGTCCGGGCCTTCGGCGCTGAACACGAGCGCGCTCTGCCCGCGCGCGACGGCCTGCGCCGAAACCGACACGGCGCGCTCGATTTCGGCGTCCCGATCGTTCGGATCGAGCGCGCGGCGCACGTCGAGGCGCTCGACCTGAAAGCCGTTCGCGCGCGCCCAGCGGATCTGGCCCGCGGTCACCGGCGAACAACTGCCGCTGACCGCCGCGATGGCGTCCACGCGCGCCGCCGCCGGCAGTTGCGGCACCGGCGGCACGAGCCCGCTGGCTCGCCAGTGCGCGGCAAGCGCGTATTGCAGGCCCGACGACGACGCCGTGAACATGCCCTCGCCGCGCTGTTCCCAAACCAGGCCGCCGGCCGCGGCCAGCGTGGCGTCGTCCACCACGTCGATCATGACCACCGGCACGTCGTCGCCCATCGCGGCCGTCACCGCCTGCGCTGCCTCGGGCGTGCGCACCTGCACCAGGTCGACCAGCGCGATGCGCCGCGCCGTTTGCCGCGCCAGATGCACGCGCAGGTCGGCCTCGTCCATCGGCGTGACCGGATGGCGCGACATGGTCGGATGACGGTCGAGCCGGTAGCCCATGCCGTCGACCGCCGCGAACAGGTTGCCGAACGCCTGATAACGCTTCAGGCGCGGCGCGCCGATCACCATCGGCGACCACCTGCCCGGCATCGCCTTCACGCCGAGATCGATCGCGCAACCGATCGAGCCGATCCGCGGCGACGAATCGAACGTCGAGCACACCTTGTATTGCAGGATCGGCGCGCCGAGCGCGGCGAGGCTCGCGAACGCGCGCGGCAGTTCGGCCGCCATCCATTCGGGCGACCGCCCGCGCGACGAGCCGGCCAGCCCCACGCAGCGCACGCCGGGAAACCGCGCGAGCAACGCCGGCGTGGGCGCGTCGAGGCACAGCAGCGTCGGCACGCCGGCGGCGGCCATCGCCTCCATCGCGTCGGTGGAGCCCGTGAAATCGTCGCCGTAATAGGCCAGCAGCAGCCCGTCGGGCCAGGACGCCTTGCCGGCTTCGCTCATTTCCAGAACCCCAGCGCGGCCTGCAACGCCGGGTTGCGTTCGGCATGACGGGCCAGCGGCACGCCCTCCATCGCCGCCACCCACGCTTCGCGCAGCGCCTCGACGCCGGCCGCCACGCCGCCCGGATGACCGAAGATGCCGCCGCCCGCGGTGTGGATCAGATCGGCGCAACCGATCGCCGCGTAGGTGTCGGCCGCCTGCAGGCCCGTCTGCCCGGAGCTGAACACCGGCATCGCCGGCATCGGCGCTTCGGGCATCACCGGCGCGAGCACCGAGCGCGCGGCCGCGATCACGCTCTCGTCCGATTCGCTGAACTTGTTGCGCAGGCCGTTCACGTGCAGATGATCGGCGCCGGCCAGCCGCCACAGCATCTGCCACGGCGCGTAATCCCAGCCCAGCGCCTCGCTGCGCGTCAGGTAGCCCCAGCCGGCGCGGTGCGCGTGGATCGGCAACTGGCTGTGTCGGCGCAGCTCGCGCAGCCCCACCAGGCCGATCGAATTCAATACCGCCATGACGCAGGTGCCGCCCTGCTCGAGCACCAGATCGTGGCGGCGCTTCATCTCGTCGAGATCGCCCGTCACGTTGAACGCCACCATCGCCTTCTTGCCCGTGTGGTCCGCATGCGCGTTGACCACCCGCATCACCGCGCGCACGCGCGCGTCGAACGGGCAGTGCGAGCCGTCGCCCTGCAGTTCGTCATCCTTGATGAAATCGATGCCGCCCGCCACCAGCTCGCGTACCTGCTGCGCCGTTTCCTCGGGCGACAGGCCCACGCTCGGCTTGATGATGGTGCCGATCAGCGGCCCGTGCGCGACGCCGGCCAGCCGGCGCGTGCCCTCGATCCCGAACGCCGGCCCCGGATACGCGGCGGCGAACGAAGCGGGCAGCCGCAGCCCCGTCAGCCTGAGCCCCGACACCTGACGCAGCTCGAACAGGTTGCCGGCGATGGTCGACATCAGGTTCGGCAGCGACGGCCCGAAGTTCTCGATCGGCCAGGACAGCTCCAGCGCGCACTGCGTGTAACGCGACGACGGCGCGCCGCCGTTCAGGCTCGGCATGTCGCTGTGGCCGAGAATCTCGAGCCGCTCGACGCGCGCGCCCGAGCGGGCCTTCAGTTCCGGGGTTTCGGTCGGCAGCGCGACGAACGTCCCGCTCGACTGCTCGCCCGCGATCACCTCCGCGGCGAGCTGGGGGTCGACGCCCGTTTCGAGCCAGTAGCTGGCGTGAATGCGTTCGGTCACGATGAAATCCTTGATGGCGATGAGGTGACGAATGACGGTTTCGACGGCCGTGCTTCAGGTGATGCGGCGGATGCTTTCCGCGATTTCCTCGCGGTCGAACACGCCCTTCCAGTCGTCGCGCATCAGGCGCGGCTTGCCGAACTGGATCGCCTTGTTGCACGCATCGGAGAACGCGCCGGGGATTTCGTTGAAGATCACCGCGCTCAGGATGTTCATGTGGCCGAGCAGGAAATCGCGCGCGGCCTGTTCGGGCACGCCGCGCTTGACCGTCTCGTCCATCGCTTCGCGCATCACGTACAGCAGCGTCGCGCAGATCGTCTCCGACAGGCCCGGCTCGAGGATCGCCATCTGATCGACGGTCAGCCGGTACGAGCGCAGGATCGGCGCGTAGATCGCCTTGGCCACCGCCTCGCCCAGATCGAAGGCCTCCTCCGGCCCCTGCATCAGCGCGCTCGTGATGGACTGCTTCGCATGCGCGCCGCCGAAGTGGTCGTGCAGCGATTTCTCGTCGAGGTCGTAGTTGAAGATGACCGGGTGGCACGGGTGCGCGACGAAGTACGTCAGATCCTTGCGGTCGGGCAGATGGCCGGCGAACGGCGCGGCGGCGTCGAGCGTCATGACCATCGTGCCGGGGCGCAGTTGCGGCGCGATCTCGTGGCTCAGCTTGCCGATCAGCGTGTCGGGCACGGCGAGGATCACCACGTCCACGCCGTCGAGCGCCGATTCGGCCGACACGCACGCGATGCCGAGTTCGTCCTTCAGGCGCTTCTGCCCCGCCGCGCCCGGTTCGACGTGCGCCACGCGATAGTCCGACTTCAGCAGATTGCTGGACAGGCGCACCCCCATCTTTCCGCCCGCGCCAAACAACGCAATCTTCTCGTTCATCTCGATCTCTCCTTGAATACGGTCAATGTGTCCGGCCGAATCGCGCGGATTCGGCCGGCAGGTTCAACGGGTGGGCGCCAGCGCCTCGGCGGCGTGCTTGCGGGTTTCCTTGCCGGTGCGGAACGCGAGCACCGAGGACATCAGCATCATCGCGCCGACGATCAGCATCGGCGCTTGATAGGAGTGCGTGGCATCCTTGACCATGCCCGTCACGTACGGCGCGACGAAGCCCGCGAGGTTGCCGACCGTGTTGATCAGCGCCACCCCGGCGGCGGCGGCCGCGCCCGACAGGAATTGCCCCGGCAGCGCCCAGAAGTTCGGCAGCGCCGCGAAGATCGCGCAGGCCGTCACGGTGATCACGGCGATGCTCGCGGCCGGCGAATTCATCTGCAGCGCGAGCGGCACGCTCAGTGCGCCGACCAGCGCGGGAATCGCGATATGCCAGGCGCGCACGCCGCGCCGGGTGGCGTCGCGACTCCAGAGATACAGCGCGATCGCGGCCGGCAGGTACGGAATCGCCGTGATCAAGCCCTTCTGGAACACGTTGAAGTGCGTGTCGAAGCGCGCCTCGAAGCCGCCGATGATGGTCGGCAGGAAGAACGCGAGCGCATAGAGGCCGTACACCAGGCCGAAGTACATCAGCGCGAACTTCCACACGCGGCCGCTCGTCAGCGCGGCGCGCACGTCGCTGGCGTGCGATGCGCCGTGCGTGGCCTTGCCGATTTCCTCCTGTTCGAGCCGGGCGCACAGCCAGGCGCGCTCGTCGGCCGTCAGCCACTTCGCGTCGGCCGGGCGGTCGGTCAGGTAGAACCACGCGATCACGCCCACCACGATCGCCGGCAGCGCCACGCCGAAGAACATGATGCGCCAGCCTTCGAGGCCGAACAGGCCGTCGGCGCCGAGCAGCTTCGCCGCGACCGGCGCGCCGATCACGATCGTCAGCGGCTGGGCCAGATAGAACAGCGCGAGGATGCGGCTGCGGTATTTGGCCGGCACCCAGGTGCTCAGGAACAGGATCGCGCCCGGGAAGAAGCCCGCTTCGGCGATGCCGAGCAGGAAGCGCAGCGTGTAGAGCCCGTTCACGCTGCTGACCCACGTAAACAGCAGCGCCACGATGCCCCAGGTCACCATGATTCGCGCGAGCCAGCGGCGCGCGCCGAATTTATGCAGCGCGAGATTGCTCGGGATTTCCAGCACGATGTAGCCGATGAAGAACACGCCCGCGGCCAGCCCGAACTGCGCCGCGGACAAACCGAGATCCTTCGACATCCCGTTCGGCCCCGCGAACGAAATCGCGGTGCGGTCGAGAAAATTGATGAAGAACATCAGGGCGACGAACGGCACCAGCCTCCAGATCACTTTCCGGATTGCCGACGCCTCCAGTGCCTCCACGCTTGCTGTCTTGTTCACCTTGCCTCCTCCACCCCGATCGGGTTGTTCGCTTTTCTTATGGCGAGGTCATTAGACCAGCCGCCTACGCGGGCAAGAAGTGGTGTTTACGTGCAAGCTGTATGAGTTTTTCTCACACGGTGACGAGTTTTTGGCTGTATGTCCGGTTCGTGAAAATCGATGTTTCCACGCGCTTTTCCTTTTGACTAAAGGCATTTCTGCGAATGCCGTCGGCGACGCGCCGATCTTCACGTTAGGAGAATTTCTCCGCCGCACCCAATAAAAAAACCCGCTCGCCGATGACGGCGCGCGGGTCGAACTGCTGTATCACCATCTGCCGGCGCGCGTCTCCACCGGCGTGCTGCCCGCCTATCCGTTCGGCACCGAAAAGCATCTCGCGGTGACCAAGGGCACGCTGACGGTGGAGATCGACGGGGCATCGCATACGCTCGACAGCGGCGACACGATGTTCTTTCAGGCCAACGTCGATCACACGAGCAGGAATGCGATCGGTTCGACTTGCGGGTATTTCTGGTGGTGTCGCGGCAGGGGTGAAGGGGGGGCGCCTCAGCCCGCCAGCGCCAGCGCAGCGTGAGGACTGGGCGCCGCGGCGATCTCGCGCCCGCTCTCCCGCTCGTCCGTCCTGAAGCCATTCACGATCTCGCGCAGCCGGTTGGTCTGATCTTCGAGCGACAACGCCGCGGCGGCCGCCTGCTCGACCAGCGCCGCGTTCTGTTGCGTGACGCCGTCCATCTGCGAAATCGCCTGATTCACCTGCTCGATGCCGCGACTCTGCTCGTGCGAGGCCTCGGCGATCTCGCCGACGATGTCGTCCACGCGCAGGATCGACTGGCGAATGTCTTCCATCGTGTCGCCGTTGCGCACGACGAGCGTGTTGCCCGCCTGCACGCGCGCCACCGATACGCCGATCAGCTCCTTGATCTCCTTCGCGGCCGTGCTGGAGCGCTGCGCCAGCGAGCGCACCTCCGACGCCACCACCGCGAAACCGCGGCCGTTTTCGCCGGCGCGCGCGGCTTCCACCGCCGCGTTGAGCGCGAGGATGTTGGTCTGAAACGCGATGCCCTCGATCACGCCGGTGATGTCGGCGATCCGCACGGCGCTCTCGCTGATGCCCGTCATGGTCTGCATCACCTCCTCCACCAGCCGGCTGCCGGCCAGCGTCACGTCGCGTGCCGTGGCGGCCAGTTGCCGCGCCTGCTGCGCGCTGTCGGTGTTGTGCCGGACGGTGGACGTCAGCTCCTCCATGCTCGCTGCCGTTTCCTCGAGCGAGGCGGCCTGCTCCTCGGTGCGCGCCGACAGATCCCGATTGCCGGCGGCCACCTCGCTGGTGGCCAGCGCGATCGCCTCGCTGCCCTGCCGCAGATCGCGCATGGTCTGGCGCAAGCGCGCCTGCATGTCGGCGATACCGTTCAGCAGCCGCCCCATTTCGTCGTGCGACGTGACGGCGATCGGCCGCGTCAAGTCGCCCTGCGCGATGTGATCGAAATGCGCGAGCGCCGCGCCGAGCGGCTGCGCGATCGCGCGGCGCAGGCTCAGAAAGCTGCCGACCGCGCATAGCAGGCCGAGCGCGAGCGCGCCGAACGTCACGGCGCGCAGCACGCCGTAGCGGCGCTGCCCGGTTTCGAATTCGTCGCGCGCCTCGCTCACCTGCCATTCGCGCAGCTTCACGCTGCTCTCGTGATAGCGGCCGTACAACGTGTTGTTGTCGAGCGCGGCGCGCATGATGCGCGGGCCGTCCTTCGACAGCAGCGCCTGCGCGAACGCGTCGAGGCCCGCATCCATGGCCGCGCGCTGCGCGAGCAGATCGCGCGCCAGAGCCGCCTCGTGCGCCGATTGCGGCAGCGTCTGGTAGCCGTCGAGCGCCTTGCGGGCCATCGCGCGAAACGCCTTCTCGTGCGCGACGGTGTCGTCGATGTTCTGCTCCGACGCCGTGTCGAGCGCGCCGCGCAACAGCGCCGTCCGCTCGCGCTGCAGGCTCAGTTCCGCCTCGCCGATGAAATTGGCGCTCGGCAGCTTGTTCGTGTAGGTGTCGAGATTGACGTCGTTGCTGTACGTCATGCCGGCAATGCCGAACAGGCCGACGGCGAGCAGCAGGGCCGACAGCAGGCCCATCGTCGATGCGAGGCGCGCTTGGATGGAAAGACGCATCACGGTATTCCTTGAAGACGGATTGATGAAACCCGGTGGCATGAACCCGGCTGCGGCGCGAAGGCGGCCGGCCTGCCGCGCGGTTCGGGCGATGTCTCGAATCGGGTCACCGGCGGGTTCGGGCCGGGTGCGCGAGCGCCGGTGTCCGGACGTGCACGCTTTGAATGAAGCCGGGCGTCAATGTAAGCGTCTTGTAGAGGAATACCTAATATGTACTGCCGCTCACGCCATAAGTTTTCGTTAAGCTAAGGGTTTCCACATAGGCCTCCCGACGACCGGGCAAGCACGTGTCGAACGCCATATGCATAAACCCCTAGCTTAACGAGAACTTATGGCCGACGACGCAGTTCATATTGAGGCGCGCAACCGGCGCTCGCTTACATTGACGCTCATTCGATGCGGTGTTCGCGATCATCGAACCATCCCGAAGAGGAGCGGAGACAATGGCAGGACGACGTACGTTTCTGAAGGAAGCGCTGGCCAGCGGCACGGCCGTCGCGCTGGCGAAACCGGGCGTGGGCATCGCGCAGGAACGCGCCGCCGCAAAGCCCGGCCCGGCGATCGGCAAGCCTTCCGCCGCGCTGGTCGCGGCCGAAACCGGGCTGCCCTCGCTCGATGAAGCGCCCGCCGCCGACGCCGCGCATATCGGCAACCCCGGCTCCGATTTCATGGTCGATCTGCTCAGGATCGCCGGCATCGACTACGTGGCGGCGATGCCGGGTTCGACGTTTCGCGGCATTCACGAATCGATCGTCAATTACGCGGGCGACACGCAGCCGCAACTGATCGTGTGCACGCACGAGGAAGCGTCGGCCGCCATCGCGCACGGTTATGCGAAGGTGGCCGGCAAGCCGATGGCCTGCCTCGTGCACAGCACGGTAGGGCTGCAACATGCGTCGATGGCGATCTACAACGCGTGGTGCGATCGCGTGCCGGTGATGGTGCTGGCCGGCAATATCGCCGATGCGGCCAAGCGTCGGCCCGGCGTGGAGTGGTATCACACGGCGCAGGATCTCGGCGCGCTGGTGCGCGACTACACGAAATACGACGATTACCCGGTGTCGCTCCAGCATTACGCCGAATCGTTCATGCGCGCGCAGGCGATGTCGGTCACGCCGCCGATGGCGCCGGTGCTGATCGTGGCCGATGCCGAGTTGCAGGAGCAACCGATCGGGCATCCTCACGATCTGCGCGTGCCGCCGCTGCGCGTCGTGTCGCCGCCGGTGGCGAGCCCCGAGGCGCTGGCCCGGGCCGCCGCGATGCTGTGCAACGCGGCCTCGCCCGTGATCGTCGCGGATCGCGCGGTGCGCGACCAGGCCGCGATGGACACGCTCGTGAGGCTCGCCGAAACGCTGAACGCGCCCGTCGTCGATCTGCTCGCGCGCATGAATTTCCCGACCAGTCACTACCTGAATCATTCGTCGATGCAGGCGCGCCTGCTCGCGCAGGCCGACGTGATTCTCGCGCTCGAGGTGGGCGACGTGTGGTCGCTCACGGGCACCGTGCCCGACACCATCGAGCGGCCGGCCAAGCCGCGCGCGAAGCCCGGCGCGGCGCCCGCGAACGTCATCAGCCTCTCCACCGCCTATCTGTACGGCAAGTCGAACATGGGCGACGCGGAGCGCTTCGCCGCGCCCGCGCTCCCGATCGGCGCCGATGCGCACGCCTCGCTGCCGGGCCTGCTGCAGGCCGTGCAAGCCACGCTCACGCCGGCCCGGCGCCAGACCATCGACGCGCGCCGGCCCGCCATGCAGCGCGCCTTCGACACGATGCGCGCCAACGCGCGCGACGCCGCCACGCGCGGCTGGGACGCCGCCCCGATCAGCACCGCGCGCCTGTCGGCCGAAGTCTGGCACGCGATCCGTCACGAGGATTGGGCGCTCGTCTCGCCGACCGGCGCGATCAGCCAGTGGCCGCAGCGCCTGTGGGATTTCACGAAGACGTACCAGTTCATCGGCGCGGGCGGCGGTTACGGCGTGGGCTATGCCGCGCCGGCCGCCGTGGGCGCGGCCATCGCGCATCGCGACGCGGGGCGCATCGCCGTCAGCATCCAGACCGACGGCGACCTGATGGTGCTGCCCGGCGTGCTGTGGACGGCCGCGCATCACGACCTGCCGCTCCTGTCGGTCATGCACAACAACCGCGCGTGGCATCAGGAGACGATGCATATCCAGCGCATGTCGAGCCGCCGCAACCGCCACCCCGAGCGCGGCACGATCGGCACGGTGCTGCAGGATCCGCCGATCGACTACGCGGCGATGGCGAGAAGCATGGGCGTCTGGGCGGAAGGCCCGATCACGAACCCGGCCGAGCTCGGCCCGGCGCTGGCGCGCGCCATGGCGGTCGTGAAGCGCGGCAAGCCCGCGCTGCTCGACGTGCTGACCCAACCCCGCTGACGAGGCTCGCACGATGAACCGTCTCACCCGCACCCACCTGCGCGCCGCGGCTGCGCTCGCCCTCGCACTGGCCTGCATGACGCCCGGCGTCTCGCCGGCCGCCGGGGATGCCGGGGCCGACGTGCAAGCCGGCCGCGCGCTGTTCATGAAGAACGGCTGCTACGAATGCCACGGCATCGTCGGGCAAGGCAGCATCTCCACCGGACCGGCGCTCGCGCCGCATCCGCTGCCGCTCGCGGCAATGCAGGCCTACGTGCATGCGCCGACCGGCCAGATGCCGCCGTTCGGCGAGACGATCCTCTCGAACGCCGACATCGCGCGCATTCACGCCTACCTCGCGTCGCTTCCCGCCAATCCGGCCGTGGCCGATATCCCGCTGCTGAACGACAGCGCGTCGAGCGTGCATGCGGCAGGCACGACGGCCGATGCGGACGCCGGCCGCAGCGCGTCGATCTACGCCGCGAATTGCGCCGGCTGCCACGGCGGGCAAGGCCAGGGCGGCGTGGGGCCGAAGCTGGCCGGCATCGGCGCGCGGCTCTCGCTCGACGGCGTGGCGTCGCGCATTCGTGAACCGTCCGGCATCATGCCGAAGCTCTACCCCACGCCGCTCGACGCGAACGACGTGCGCGCGGTGGCCCGCTACGTGATGTCGCTCGACTGACGCACGGCCGATGACAGCGTCCCCACCGCACGCCGATTGGAGTCGTAAATATTGTCCCCCGCCACATGCCGGGGATGCCTCAGGTTCTCCACCCATTCGCGCGTCTGCATCGTGGCCGCATAGGCCGATTCCATGATGATCGTGACGATGCGGTGCATCTCCTCCGCGCTTGCATGGCCGGCCTTGTTTTCGTAAGGCAGCGACCCGGCCGCGTCGGGCAGGAACTCCACGCGATAGCCCTTGTGCATCGCCTCGCGCATGGTGGCGTCGTTGCAGTTGTGCGTCATGTAGCCGACCACGGTCAGCGTATCGACGGCGTATTCGGTCAGCCAATCCTCGAACCCGGCCGCCGAGAACACGCTCGGCAGCACCTTGTCGACGACGAGATCGTGCGGACGCTCGGCCACCGACGCATGCAGCGCGGCGCCCGCGCTGCCCTCGGCGAAAATCGGCGCGCTGGCGGGCAGGACATGCCTGACGAGCACGACGGGCACGCCGTTCGCATTGGCGGCATCGATCGCGGCGGCGATGTTGGACAGCGACGATTCGACCGGCGGATAAGTAATCCGGAAATTGCCGTCGACGTATTCGTTCTGCACGTCGATGACGATCAACGCGCGGCGGGGTGAGGCTTCGGACATGGTGCGACCTTCTGAAGAAGCCGTCGGCGAGCGACGGCAGTTGAGTGATGCCCAGGTACGAAACCGGGCTATAACGCGACGGCCTCCAACACCGCCTCGGCAAACGCCTGCGGCGCTTCCTGCGGCAGGTTGTGACCGATGCCGCCCGTAACCTCGCGATGCCGGTACTTGCCGGTGAACTGCTTCGCATAGGCCGCCGGCGGCTGATGCGGCGCGCCGTTCGCGTCGCCCTCCAGCGTGATGGCGGGCACGGCGATCGCGGGCGCGCGCGCCAGCCGCTGCTCGAGCGCGTCGTATTGCGGATCGCCCTGCGCCAACCCCAACCGCCAGCGATAGTTGTGGATCACGATGGCGACGTGATCGGGGTTGTCGAAGGCCTGGGCCGTGCGCAGGAACGTGGCGTCGTCGAACCGGAAGCGCGGCGACGCGCGCCGCCACACCAGCTCGTTGAAGCCGTTGCGATCGGCCGCGTAACCGGCCGCGCCGCGCTCGGTGGCGAAGTAGAACTGGAACCAGGCCTGCAGTTCGAGCTGCGGCGGCAGCGGCTTGCGGCTCGCGGCCTGGCTGGAGATCAGATAGCCGCTGGCCGACACCAGCGCGCGGCAACGCTCGGGCCACAACGCGGCCACGATGTTGGCGGCGCGGCCGCCCCAGTCGAATCCGGCGAGCACGGCGCGATCGATCTTCAGCGCGTCCATCAGCGCGATCAGGTCGGCCGCGAACACCGCCTGCTGGCCGTTGCGCGGCGCGTCGGCGGCAACGATGCGCGTGGTGCCGTAGCCGCGCAGGTACGGCACGATCACGCGGTAACCGGCCGCGGCCAGGATCGGCGCCACCTCGGCGAAGCTGTGGATGTCGTGCGGCCAGCCGTGCAGCAGGATCGCGACCGGCCCGCCGGCCGGCCCGGCCTCGGCATAGCCGACGTTCAAGCCGCCGGCGTCGATCTGGCGGATCGGGCCGAACGCGGCGTTGGCGGCCGCCGCCCGGCCGGGCGGCCAGGCGTAGCGAGACGATGCCTGCGCCGGGGCCGCGCCGGCCAGGTCGAGCAGGGTCAGCGCGGCCAGGGCCGAGCCGCCGCCCAGCAGCCGGCGGCGGCGGCGATCGAGTGGATCGAATGAATCGGTCATGACCGCGCTCAGAGGCTCGACAGATCCGGATTCAGGCCGCGCACCGGGCTCACGCTTTCGAGTTGCGCGGCCAGATGCAGCAGCGTCGATTCGGCCAGCCACGGCGCCACCAGTTGCACGCTGACCGGCAGGCCCTCGCTGCTCGTGCCGAAGCGCATCGAGAGGCCCGGCAAGCCGGTCAGGTTCAACGGCGCGGTGGCGTGCATGACGTGCAGCGACGACACGCGCTGGCCGTTGATGACGAATTCCGCCGCGTCGTGGCCGTGCGCGGCCACCGGCGTCACCGGGCAGATCAATGCATCGTACTGCTGAAAGTATTGGGCAAAGCCGTCGCGCAGCGCTTCGATCTGCTGCTCGGCCGCGACGAAATCCTCGATCGGCGTATCGGGCGTGTCGAACACGGCCTGCGCATGCTTGAAGACCTTGTCATCGTGGCCGGCCACCGCCTTGCGGAACAGCGGCTTGGTTTCCATCGCCTGCAGCTTCCAGAGCACGTCGACGGCATCGACCTGTTCCAGCACCGGAATGCCGACCGGCTCGACGATCGCGCCGCTTGCCTTCAGCGCCTCGGCCGCGGCCTGCACGGCCCTGGCGACGTCGTCGTCCACCGGGCCGAAGTAGCCCTGATCGACGAGCCAGCCCACCCGCAGCGGGCGCTGGAGGCCCGCGCCCACGCCGGCGTCGAGCGCGAGCGGGCTGGACGAGAAGCCGTCCGCGCCGTCGGGGCCGGCCAGCAGCGAGTAGGCCAGCGCGACGTCGCGCACCGTGCGCGCCATCGGGCCGACGTGCCAGAAACGGCGCGGCTCGCGCGGCCACAGGCCCGTCATCGGAATGCGCCCGTGGCTGGCCTTGAGGCCGACGATGCCCGTCATCGCCGCCGGGCCGCGCACCGAGATCGCCACATCGCTGCCAAGCCCGATCGGCGCCATGCCCGCCGCGATCGCGGCCGATTCCCCGCCGCTGGAACCGCCCGGCGTGCGATCGAGATTCCACGGATTGCGCGTGCGGCCCGTCAGCAGGTTGTCGGTTTCGATCCAGTACGAGAACTCGGGCAGATTCGTTTTCGCGAGCAGGATGCCGCCGGCCTGCTTCAGGCGCGTGACGGTGGTGGCGTCCGCGTCGGGCACGCGGCCCGCGAAGATCGGCGAGCCGCGCTGCGTCTTCACGCCGGCCGTGTCGATCGAATCCTTGGCCGTGAACGGCACGCCGTGCAGCGGGCCCAGCGCGTCGCCGCGCATCACGGCCGCCTCGGCCTGCCGCGCGGCGTCGAGCGCGCGGTCGGCCACCGTGACGATCGCGTTGAGCTTCGGATCCACGGCTTCGATGCGATCCAGGTGCGCCTGCACCACTTCCACGGGCGAAACCGCCTTGGTGCGGATCATTTCCGCGAGCGTGGTTGCATCCTGATAGAACAGTTCGGACTTCATGGCTTGCCTTTCAAATGAGTCGATGGGGAGCGGACAAAGTCAGGACAAGAGGCTACCTAACGTTTGTTAGGTGAGATCCTAGAAGGTTATACTTCGGCTCGTCAACACTTTTTTCGGGGCAAGCGATGAAGGATCAGACGGGCCAGAACTCCAGCGACAGGATCCTGGCGGCGGCCACGCGGATCGCGCAGGCGCATGGATACAGCGGATTGAACGTCCGCCTGCTGGCGGAGGATGTCGGGATCAAGGCGGCGAGCCTCTATCACCATTTCCCGAGCAAGGCCGATCTGGCGGCGGCGGTGGCGAAGCGCTACTGGGAAGATGCGGCGGCGATCCTCGACAACCTCGCGGCCGAAACCGACGATCCCGTCGAATGCCTGCGCCGCTATCCGTCGGTGACGTTCCGCCCGTCGCTCGAGAACGGCAACCGGATGTGCATGGCCAGCTTCATGAGCGCCGAACACGACGATCTGCCCGAGGTGGTGCAGCGCGAAGTGCAGGCGTTTTCCGAGGTCAACATCGAATGGCTGCGCAAGACCTTGCTGGCCGCGAAGCTCGCCGGGCCGAAGGAGGCCAAGGCGCGCGCGCGCGCGATCTTCGCGGCGATCGCCGGCGCGCAGTTGGTGGCGCGCGGCCGCGCGGACATCGCGCTGTTCGATGCGCTGATCGACAGCTATCGCGCGTGCGGGTTGCTGCCGAAGTGAAAACGGCCGGCGACGCCCTTCCGCCGGCCTCGAACCCAAATAATTTTTCGTTCTGAATAGCGCGTTACAGCCTTCTTGTCACGCGCGGACATTGCAATACTTCTGTCGCACAGTCGGCCTCGACCTGACCCGGCATCCGCCCCGCGCTACGCGGGCCGATGACCGGCGGCGCTGGCCGGCGTGAACGACAATGCCCGCGCCGCACACCGCGGCGGGGCAGACACAGGAGACAACGCAATGTCCACACACCCCGCCATGCCGGTCGGCGCCGCCGATCCCGGCGCCGACGCAACGTTCCGCCGGGCCGCCTGGCGATTCATGCCGCTGCTGTTCGTCTGTTACGTGGTGGCTTATCTCGACCGCGTCAACGTGGGCTTCGCCAAGCTGCAGATGCTCAACGATCTGCATTTCAGCGACGCCGTCTACGGCCTCGGCGCCGGCCTGTTCTTCGTCGGCTACTTTTTCTTCGAGGTCCCGAGCAACCTGCTGCTGCACCGCCTCGGCGCGCGCCGCTGGATCGCCCGCATCATGGTGACGTGGGCGATCCTCTCGCTGATGACCGCGTGGGTTTCGACGCCGTTCATGTTCTACGCCGTGCGCTTCCTGCTCGGCATCGCGGAAGCCGGCTTCTTCCCCGGCATGATCCTGTACCTCACCTACTGGTTTCCGTCGCACCGGCGCGGCAAGATGACGGCCGTGCTGATGGCCGGCAACCCCGTGTCGGGCATCGTGGGCGGCCCGCTGTCCGGTTTCATCATGCATGCATTCGGCGGCGTGGCCGGGCATGCCGGCTGGCAATGGCTGTTCGTCATCGAGGCGCTGCCGGCGGCGGTGCTCGGCGTGGCGGTGTATTGCTTCCTCGACGACCGCGTGCAGGACGCACGCTGGCTCGGCGACGCCGAGAAATCGCACATCCTGAGCGAGATCCAGAACGACAAATCGGTCGCCACCCACGGCTCGGTGAAGGCGGTGTTCGCCTCGGGCCGGGTCTGGCTGCTGTGCCTGATCCTGTTCGGCATCATCATGGGCTCCTACGCGATCGGCTTCTGGCAGCCGACCATCATCAAGAGCTCGGGCATCAACGATCCGCTCACGGTGGGCCTGCTGACGATCATCCCCTACACCGCGGCATTGTTCGCCATGCTGATCGTCGGCCGCCACGCCGACCGCACCCGCGAACGGCGCTGGCACGTCAGCGCGCCCGCGCTGCTCGCCGCCGCCGGCTTCTGCCTGTGCGCGTTCAGCGGCAACCAGCTGCTGCCCGCGATGATCGGGCTCACGCTCGCGGCGGTCGGCGTGATCTCCGCGCTGCCGATGTTCTGGGCCCTGCCGACGTCGTTCCTCGGCGGCACCGGCGCCGCGGCCGGCATCGCGCTGATCAACTCCACCGGCAACCTCGCCGGGTTCGTCAGCCCGGCCGTGATCGGCTGGCTGAAGACCGAGACCCACACGCTGGCGTCCGGCCTCTATCTGGTGGCGGGCACGCTCACGCTGTCTGCATTGCTGATCCTCGCCTTCATGCCCGCGCGTCTCGTCAACCGATGACACCCGTCAGCCCCGCATGCGCGCCGAACCGGCGATGCGGAGCGGCCCTTTCACGCACACTCGGAGCCTGCTCATGACTTCTCCCCGCCCCCAACGCCTGCGCGGCGTGCTCGCCCCGGTCGTCACGCCGTTTCGCGACACGCTCGCCCCGAACGTCGACACGTTCGTCGCCCATTGCCGCTGGCTCGTCGGCAACGGCTGCGGCCTGGCGATCTTCGGCACCAACTCGGAAGCCAATTCGCTATCCGTCGGCGAGCGCATCGCGCTGACCGACGCGCTGCTCGAAGCCGGCGTGCCCGCCTCGGCGATGATGCCCGGCACCGGCGCCTCGGCGCTGCCCGACACGGTGCAACTGACGCGCCACGCGGTGCAGGCCGGCGCGGCCGGCGCGCTGATGTTGCCGCCGTTCTTCTACAAGAACGTGTCCGACGAGGGCCTGTTCGCCTACTACTCGGAAGTGATCGAGCGCGTGGGCGACGCGCGGCTCGCGCTGTATCTCTATCACATCCCCGCGCTGTCGGGCGTGCCCATCACGCTGAACCTGATCGAGCGGCTGTTCAAGCGTTATCCGGGCGCGCTCGCGGGCGTCAAGGATTCGTCGGGTGACTGGTCGAACACGCAGGCGATGATCGACGCGTTCGGCCGCGACGGCCTCGACATCTTCCCCGCCAGCGAGGCGCTGCTGAGCCGGGCGCTGCCGATCGGCGGCGCGGGCTGCATCAGCGCCACCGCCAACGTCAACCCGGCCAACATCGCTCAACTCTGCGAACGATGGAATACACCGGACGGCCCGGCGCTGCAGGACAAGGCATCGACGGTGCGCAGCCTGTTCCAGGCGCTGCCGATGATTCCCGCGATGAAGCACGCGCTCGCGCACTGGCACGACGACGCGGCCTGGCGCACGGTGCGCCCGCCGCTGACGGCGCTCGACGACGCCGCCGGGCGGCAACTGATCGCGCAACTGCAGGCCGCGCGGTTCGACATGCCCGGCCTGCGCGACGCCCGCCACGCATGACGGCCGCGCGCTCCGTTCACTCTTCTGGATCGACCTCATCATGACCGACAAGAAAGACTCCCCCGAATCCGCCGGCCCGGCAGCCGGCATGAAGCGCGGCCTGACCTCGTATGGCGACCAGGGCTTCTCGCTGTTCCTGCGCAAGGCGTTCATCAAGGGCGCGGGCTTCACCGATCGCGCGCTCGACCGCCCCGTGATCGGCATCGTCAACACCGGCAGCGGCTTCAATGCGTGCCACGGCAACATGCCCCAGCTGATCGAGGCCGTGAAGCGCGGCGTGATGCTGGCCGGCGGGCTGCCCGTGGACTTCCCGACCATCTCGATCCACGAGAGCTTCGCCGCGCCGACCTCGATGTACCTGCGCAACCTGATGTCGATGGACACCGAGGAGATGATCCGCGCCCAGCCGATGGATGCGGTGGTGCTGATCGGCGGCTGCGACAAAACGGTGCCGGCGCAGTTGATGGGCGCCGCGTCGGCCGGCATGCCGGCGATCCAGCTCGTGACCGGCGCGATGCTGACCGGCTCGCATCGCGGCGAGCGCGTGGGCGCGTGCACCGATTGCCGCCGCTACTGGGCAAAATTCCGCGCCAACGAAATCGACCAGGACGAGGTGGCCGACGTCAACAATCAGCTCGTCGCCAGCGTGGGTACCTGCTCGGTGATGGGCACGGCCAGCACGATGGCCTGCATCGCCGAGGCGCTCGGCATGACGGTGCCGGGCGGCGCCACGCCGCCGGCCGTCACGGCCGACCGGATTCGCGTGGCCGAGGAAACCGGCACGCTGTCGGTGAAGATGGCGATCGAGCGCCTGACGATCGACAAGATCCTGACGCCGCACGCATTCGAAAACGCGCTGCGCGTGCTGCTGGCGATCGGCGGCTCGACCAACGCGATCGTCCACCTTGCGGCGATCGCGGGCCGCCTCGGCCACAAGATCGATCTCGACGCGCTCGACAAGATGGGCAAGGAAACGCCGGTGCTGCTCGACCTGAAGCCCACCGGCCAGCACTACATGGAGGATTTCCACAAGGCGGGCGGCGTCGCGACGCTGCTGCGCGAACTGAAGCCGCTGCTCCATCTCGACGCGATGACGGTCAGCGGCCGCACGCTCGGCGAGGAGATCGAGGCGGCCGGCAAGCCGTTCCCTCAGGACGTCGTGCGTTCGTTCGGGAATCCGATCTATCCGCAGGGCGGGCTGGCGGTGCTGCGCGGCAACCTCGCGCCAGGCGGCGCGATCATCAAGCAATCGGCGGCCGACCCGACGCTGATGGAGCACGAAGGCCGCGCGGTGGTGTTCGAGAGCATCGAGGATCTCGTCGCGCGGATCGACGACGAGGCGCTGGACGTGACGGCTGACGACGTCCTGGTGCTGAAGAGCATCGGCCCGCTCGGCGCGCCGGGCATGCCCGAGGCCGGCTATATTCCGATTCCCCGCAAGCTCGCGCGGGCCGGCGTGAAGGACATGGTGCGCATTTCCGACGGCCGCATGAGCGGCACTGCGTTCGGCACCATCGTGCTGCACGTCACGCCCGAATCGGCGCTCGGCGGCCCGCTCGCGCAGGTGCGCTCAGGCGACCGCATCCGCCTGAGCGTCGCGCGCCGCGAAGTGTCGCTGCTGATCTCCGACGAGGAACTGGCCGCGCGCATGCGCGACAACCCGGTCGTGCGCCCCACCGCCGAGCGCGGCTACCGCAAGCTGTTCCTGCAGACGGTCACGCAGGCCGACGAAGGCGTCGATTTCGATTTCCTGCGCAGCGCCAGCCTCCAGCAACCCGGTACGAAAGAATAAGGAGGCGACGTGACGCGAAGCCAGGTACTGAAAATCGGCGCGTTTCCCGACGCGCTGGCGCCGACGATCGACGCCGAGCTCGACTGCCACTCGGAGGCCGCGCTGGAGCGCGATCCGGCGCTGGCCGGCCGGATCGAGGCGATCATCACGCGCAGCAACTATCGGATCGCGCCCGAACTGATCGACGCGCTGCCGGCGCTGAAGATCATCGCCACCTCGGGCGTGGGCCACGACGGCATCCCGGTGGCGCATGCGAAGGCGCGCGGCATCGTCGTGACCAACACGCCGGGCGTGCTCGACGCGGCCGTCTGCGAACTCGCCGTCGGCCTGTTGCTGGCGCTGCTGCGCAAGATTCCGGCGATGGATCGCCACGTGCGCTCCGGCGCGTGGCGCGACGGGCCGTATCCGCTGACCAACGGGCTGGCCGGCAAGCGCGTGGGCATCGTCGGGCTCGGGCGAATCGGCAAGGGGATCGCGGCGCGGCTCGCGCCGTTCGACGTCGAGCTTGCCTATTGCGGCGGCGCCGCGCAGCCGGTGGCGTACCGGTGGCACGCCGACGCCGAAGCGCTCGCGGAACAGTCGGACATCCTGATCGTCTGCTGCCCCGGCGGCGCGGCCACGCATCGCCTGATCGGCGCTGCCGTGCTCGAACGCCTCGGGCCGCAAGGGTTTCTCGTCAACGTGGCGCGCGGCACCGTGGTGGACGAGGCGGCGCTGACGGCCGCGCTGACCTCGGGCACGATCCGCGGCGCGGCGCTCGACGTGTTCGAATCGGAGCCGCTGGCCGATTCGCCGTTGCGCGAAATGGCCAACACCGTGCTGACGCCGCATGCGGGATCGGCCACCGAGGAAACCCGCCGCACCATGCTGCGGCTCATGCTCGACAACGTGCATCGCGTGTTGTCCGGGGAAGCAGCGCTATCGGCGGTATGAAGCGGATCCGACGGCGCGCGGGCCTCGCATGGCCCGCACGCCGTCGATCAGCGCCGGCACTCCGCCAGCGCTGCCTCCACCAGCAGGCGCGTCAGCATCAGCCGCGGCGTGTGCCGCGCGATGATCAGGCCGATATGGCGGACCGGCGTGCGCTCGGGCAGCGGAATGCGCACGATCGACAGCCCGCTCTTCCACATCGCCGGCCAGTCGGGCAGCAGCGACACGCCGAGCCCGCGATCCACCAGCGTGGCGATCGCCAGCAGGCCATCGATCTCGAGGCGCTGTTTCGGGTGCAGGTTCGCGTCGCGGATGTACTTGTCGGCGAGCTGGCCGCCGAGCACCGAGCGGTCGTAGCGGATGAACGGTTCGGTTTCCAGAAGATCGTGCGCCTGCCGGCCCGCCATCGTGTCGTGCGCCACCACCACGAGCGGTTCCTCCGTCAACTCCACCCAGTCGCAGGTTTTCGGAATGGCAAACTGCGGCTCCACCACGATCGCCACGTCGAGTTCGCCCGCGGCCACCTTGCGGCACAGCTCGATCGACGCGCCGGGCTCGACGAAGATCTTCGTATCGGGATATTTGCCGTAGACGCGCTGCAGGACCGCCGGCAGTACGCTGACCATCGCGGACACGAACACGCCGAGCCGCAGCTCGCCGATGGCGGCCTCGCCGCCCTGCGCAAGCGCGTGCATGTCGCGCACCGACCGCAACACGGCGTGCGCGCTGTCGAGCACCTTCTGCCCTTCCGGCGTGGCCCTCACATAGCGCCCGGAGCGCTGGATCAGGCTGGTGCCCAGATCCTGTTCGAGCGAGTGAATACGCGCGGCCACGGCGCTGGCCGTCAGATCGAGGCGGCGCGCGGCCTCCGCGAGCGAGCCGCATTCCAGCACGGCGACGAAGCTCTGAATGTATCGAATGTCCATGACGGATTCCAGTCGGCCCTGCGAATACCGCGCCACCCGGATTGCTGCCGCGCGCAGGCGATCAAATCGCATGATTTCACAACGATTTCGCCGGCCGGATCGCAAATAATTTTGTGCTGTCAACGCAAAATTTTCGCGCTTTCGCGGCCGCCGGGGTTACACCGCCGCAAGGCCGCCACCCTCGCCGGCCGCTTACACGGCACGGCGCGACAGGATCCAATAGGGCCGCCCCGTCACAGCCTCGAAACACTCGGCTTCGTGCGCGAATCCGAGCCGTTCGTAGAACGGAATGCTCAATGGATTGAAGGTCTCGAGAAAGCACGCCGCGCCGAGTCGGTCCGCGCGGGCCAGGGTCGGTTCGAGCATGACCTGCGCGAGCCCCCGCCCCCGCGCCTCGGCGCGCACGCCGAGAATCGACAGATACCAGGCATTCGCCAGATGGGCCGGCACGCGCGCCGCCATCGCCTCGCAAATCCGCGCATAGTTGCCGTAACCGTCCGGCCCGAGCAGCGCTTCGAGCGCGCGGTTGCGCGCTGCGCCGTGCCGGGCGACGTCGGCCGCGCCGGCTTCGTTCGTGACCCAGACGGCCGCGCCGTCCGCGCCTGTCGATCGAACCTCGCCGACCGCGCGCGCTTCCTCGATCGCCAGCTCGAAATACCGAGCCAGCACCTGCCGCCGCCGCACGGCGTCGACCTCGAACGCAACCGTCACCGCGCGATAGAACGGATCGTCGGCAAACGCCTGCGCAAGCGAATCGCACACGGCGGAGGCGGAAGACAGCGGAGAAAGCGACGCGGGTGCATGCATGATCGATCGGGCGACAAGACGGTGGGTGGGGAGGCGACGACAACGAACGCCGATCATACCGCCACTCCCGGCCGTTATTCCCCCGCCACGTTTCGATATACGAATTCGTCGGTTCCCGATGCGCGCATTTCACCCTATCGTGCTCGCCGAGCCGGCCCGGCGGGCCGCGCCCCGATAGAGTGGTTTGACAAGGACCGGCATCCGATGACGCGCTTGAACCGACGCAGTTTCCTGATTTCCACGGGCGCGACGCTCGCCTCGGCCGGCGTGGCCGCGCCCGCATTCGCGCAGGGCAAGCCCGCACAGCGCCAGCGCGGCGGCACGCTGAACATGCTGATCAATCCCGAGCCGCCGGTGCTGGTGTCGATCTTCCAGACCACCGGCCCGGCGCTCGTGGCCAGCTCGAAGGTGATCGAGGGGCTGCTCGCCTACGATTTCGACCTGCATCCGCGCCCGCAACTGGCCACCGCCTGGAACGTCTCGCCGGACGGGCTCAAGTACACGTTCACGCTGCGCCGCAACGTCAAATGGCACGACGGCCAGCCGTTCACGTCGGCCGACGTGGCGTTCTCGATCGAGCTGCTGAAATCGATCCACCCGCGCGGCAAGAGCACGTTCGCGAACGTGGTGCGCGTGTCCACGCCCGATCCGCTGACGGCGGTGATCGACCTGTCGAAACCCGCGCCGTATCTGATCAAGGCGCTGTCGGCCGGCGAATCGCCGATCGTGCCGAAGCATCTGTACGCGTCGGGCGACCCGCTGACCAACCCGCACAACAACGCGCCGATCGGCACCGGGCCGTTCCGCTTCAAGTCGTGGACGCGCGGCGCGAACATCGTCTACGAACGCAATCCCGACTACTGGGACGCGGGCAAGCCGTACATCGATGCGCTCGTGTTCAAGGTGATTCCCGACGCGGCCGCGCGCTCGGCGGCGTTCGAAACCGGCGCGCTGGATCTGGGCGGCGAGAACCCGGTGCCGCTGTCGGATCTGCCGCGCCTGATCCAATTGCCGCAACTGACGCTGGAGACGCGCGGCTACCGCTTCCTGCAGCCGCAGGGCGAGATCGATTTCAACCTCGATCATCCGATCCTGAAGGACCTGCGCGTGCGCCAGGCGATCGCGCACGCGATCAACCCGGCGGTGGTGCAAAAGACGATCGCCTACGGCTACGCCGATATTTCGCCGACGCCGATCACGCCGGCCTCGCCATATCACGACGCCACGCTGAAGCCCTACGCGTTCGATCCCGCGCTCGCCGAGCAACTGCTCGATGCGGCCGGCCAGCCGCGCAGGAACGGCGGCGCGCGTTTCGCGCTCACGCACGACTACCTGCCGTACGGCGACACCCACCGGCGGCAGGCGGACTACGTGAAATCGGCGCTCGCACGCATCGGCATCGACGTGACGGTGCGCTCGCAGGATCTGCCGACGTTCCTGAAGCGCGTGTATGCGGATCGGCAGTTCGATTTCACGAGCATCGGCGTGAATACGCTGTTCGATCCGAGCGTGGGCGTGCAGCGGCTGTACTGGTCGAAGAACTTCCGGCCCGGCGTGCCGTTCTCGAACGCGCCGCATTACAGCAATCCGCAGGTGGATGCGCTGCTCGAAGCCGCCTCGGTGGAAACCGACGACGCGAAGCGCACCGCGCTGTTCCGGCAGTTCCAGCAGATCGTCTATCGCGATCTGCCGATCCTGAACCTGGTCGCGCCGCGCATGGCGACGCTCGCGAACCGGCGCGTGCACGATCACACGGTATCGGCGCAAGGGCTGGAGGGGAATCTGGCCGACGTGTGGCTGAGCGCCTGACGCGCTTCGCTCAGTCGTCCTCATCGGCGGGCGACGGCGCGGAGCGCACCTGCGCGCGCAACGCCGCGACAACCGTGTCCATCAGCCCGTCGCGCAACGGCGCGTCCGACCGGGACAGCGCCTGCCGCACGCTCACCACGCGCCGCGCGTCGTAGCGGCGGCCGCTGCCGATCGCGTCCTCGAACGCATTGGCACGCGCGTTGATCTCGCCGGGATCGGCATCGACCAGCAGCACCGCGTGCGCCAGCACGGCGTACCGGGGCTGGCTCGCATCGTCGGCGGATTTCACGCCGCGCCAGTATTGCGCGGTGCCGGCGATCTTGCGCGCATCGTCGGGCGGGCCCCAGGCGAGGTTGAAGCGGCCGTCGCAGAACGCGCCTTCGACGGCCTGCCAATGCGTGTGCAGCCCGAGCACGGCGAGCGCATCGCGCAGAATCCCGCACAGGTGCCGGTACACCGCCTCGGACAGCTCGCCCGCCGTGCCGTGCACCGGATAGGCGAGGCTCAGGTTCAGAATGCCCGGCCCTTGCGGCACGAGCCCGCCGCCGGACAGGCGCAGATGCACCGGGCAGCCGCGCGCCGCGAACTCGGCGCGCGCGGCCTCCAGCGCATCGAAGCGCCGGTAACTACGTGGCACCACCAGCGACGGCGGCGCCTGCCACAGATGCGCCACGCACCGGCCCGCCTCGGCCAGCGCGAGCAGCGCCGCCTCGGCCGCGAGCGGATCGGTTGCGTCCGCATCGAGTTCGATCCAGTCAAACGCCATGCGCGGCCCGCACGACGATCCCGCCCACGCTCATTTGAGCCTCGGCTGCACGACGATCTTCACGGCCGATTCGTTGTTGTGAATCAGCGTGTCGAAGCCCTGCGACACCAGATCGTCCAGCTGGATGCGCTGCGTGATGAACGGCGCGAGATCGATCTTGCCTTCCTCGACCAGCCGGATCGTCGCCTGGTGATCGTTGCAATAGGCGATCGTGCCGCGCACGTCCAGCTCCTTCATGACCACGCTGTGCACGTTGATCGTGGCCGGATGGCTCCAGATCGACACGATCACCACCACGCCGCTCGCCGAACTGGCGGCCACCAGCGTGTCGAGCACCTTGTTGACGCTCGAGCATTCGAACGCCACGTCCGCGCCCTTGCCGCCCGTCAGCTTCATGACTTCGGCCACCACGTCCACTTCGCTCGGATCGAGGATGTGATCGGCCACGCCCGCTTCGCGGGCCTTGGCCTTGCGCGCGGCGCTCAGCTCCGTGACGATGACGGTCAGCCCCGACGCCTTCAGGATCGCCGACAGCAGCAACCCGATCGGGCCCATGCCGCCCACCAGCGCCACGTCGCCGGCCTTCGCGCCGCTGCGCGTGAACGCATGATGGCCGACCGACAGCGGCTCGATCAGCGCGGCCTGATCGAGCGGGATCGCATTGGAGATCGGATGCACCCAGCGGCGCTTGACGGCGATCTTCTCGGACAGGCCGCCGCCGCGCCCGCCGAGCCCGATGAAGTTCATGTTCGGCGACAGGTGATACTTGTCGCCCGGCCCGGTCGGCACGTCGTCGGCCACGATGTACGGCTCCACCACCACGTGCTGGCCGATCGCGAGATCGGTCACGCCCTCGCCCACGGCGTACACCACGCCGGAAAACTCGTGGCCGAGCGTGACGGGCGCGGCCTCGCCCGAGATCGGATGCGGATGGCCGCACGGCGGGATGAAGATCGGCCCTTCCATGAATTCGTGCAGATCGGTGCCGCAAATCCCGCACCACGCCACCTCGATGCCGACGGTGCCCGGCGCGACCACCGGTTCCGGGATGTCCTCGATGCGGATGTCGCCTCGGTCGTAAAAACGTGCTGCTTTCATCGTTCGCATTCCTTCAGGTGTGTCGAATGAGTTCGTGCGGGCGCCGCCGCGCGCAGCAAGGCGCAGCGGCGCGACGGCGCCGCACGCGTCAACGGCTCAGATGCTCGCGCAGCAGCGCATTGACGTCGTTGGCCTTTTCCATTTGCGGCATGTGCCCCGCGCCGTCGAGCAGCGCCACCTTCGCGCCGTTCGGTGCTGCCTGCGCGTGGCCGCTCGGAATCACGCGGTCCTCGCTGCCCCAGATCGCCAGCACCGGCTTGCCGAAGCTGCCGAGATCGCGGCCCGGCAGCTCGCGCTGCCGGCCGCCGCCGAACAACTGGCTGCCGAGCGCGTCGAGCGCTTCGGTCACACCGTCGATGCGCTTGTACTTGAGCAGATCGTCGAGCATCTGGCGGCTGACCAGCGCCGTATCGGCGAACAGCAGCTCGGCCACCGGCTTCAGGTCGCGGCGCGAATCGGCCTTCACGAAGCCGTCGGTGTAGGCGGCGTTGACTTCCTCGCCGAAACCCGCGCTGCCGATCAGCGCCAGCGACGCCACCTTCCGCGGCGCCGTGACTGCCAATTGCGCGGCGATCCCGCCGCCCATCGAGTGGCCGACCAGATGCGCCGCCGGCACGCCGATCGCCTCCATGAAGCGCCCGACGAACGCGGCCTGCGCCTCGAGCGTCGTGCCGGCCAGCTTCACCGTGGATTGCCCGTGCGCCGGCAGGTCGAGCGCGATCGCCGGATGCCGCTCGGCCACCGCGTCGAGGTTGAACAGCCAGTTGTTCAGATCGCCGCCGAAGCCGTGAATGAACAGCACCGGCGTGCCCGCCTCCGGCCCGCGCCGCGCATAGCGCACGCGAATGCCGTCCACCTCGGCGAACTCGAACGCCGGGCCGGCGTCCTCCTCGCCGCCGCCGGCGGCCGGCACCTGGTAGGCGGCGATGAACGCATCAATCTCGGCATCGCTCACGGCCTGCTCGGCCAGCACCCCGAGCAGCGCCTTGACCGGCAGCGTCTCGCCGCTTTGCGCGACGATGCGGCGCAACAGCCCCGGGTCCGGCGCTTCCACGGCGTTCGAGATCTTGTCGGTCTCGACGTCGACCAGCGGCGTGCCGACCTCGATGCGCTCGCCTTCGCGCACCAGCCAGTCCTGCACCGTGCCCTCGCGCATCTCCAGCCCCCACTTGGGCATCACGACTGCGGTGATTTCGGCCATCAGTGCTGTCCTCCATTCATGGTGCGGCGCGCCGCCTCGGCGATCTGCGCGGCGCTCGGGATATACAGGTCTTCCAGCGTCGGCGAGAACGGCACCGGCGTATGCGGCGGGCAAACCATCTCGATGCCGGCCTTCAGCGCGCCGAACGCGTGCTGCGCGACCTGCGCCGAAATGTCGGTGGCGATGTTGCAGCGCGGGCTGGCCTCGTCCACCACCACCAGGCGGCCGGTGTTCTCGACGGTTTCGAGCACGGTGTCGATATCGAGCGGCGACAGCGTGCGCAGGTCGACGATCTCGGCCTCGATGCCCTCCTTGGCGAGCGTGGCCGCGGCCTCCAGCGCGCGGTGCACCATCAGCCCGTAGGTGACGATCGACACGTGCTTGCCGTCGCGCACGATGTTCGCTTCGCCGAACGGAATCGTGTACGACGCCTCCGGCACCTCGCCTTCGAGGCCGTACAGGTTCTTGTGCTCGCAGAAGATCACCGGATCGTTGTCGCGGATCGACTGGATCAGCAGCCCCTTGGTGTCGTACGGCGTGGACGGGCACACCACCTTGAGGCCGGGGATGTGCGTAAACAGCGGCGTGAGCATCTGGCTGTGCTGGGCGGCCGCGCGAAAGCCCGCGCCCACCATCGCGCGGATCACCACCGGCGTTTCGGCCTTGCCGCCGAACATGTAGCGGAACTTCGCGGCCTGGTTGTAGATCTGGTCGAAGCACACGCCCATGAAGTCGATGAACATCAGCTCGGCGATCGGCCGCATGCCGCACGCGGCCGCGCCGATCGCCGCGCCCACGTAGGCCGATTCGGACAACGGCGTGTCGAGCAGCCGGTCGCCGTGCTTGGCGTAGAGGCCCTTGGTCACGCCGAGCACGCCGCCCCACGCGTCCTTCTCGCCGTTCCCGCCGGCGCCGCCGACAATATCCTCGCCCAGCATGATCACGGTCGGGTCACGGGTCATTTCCTGGTCGATCGCTTCGTTGATCGCCAGCTTCATGCTCAATTTGCGGGCCATGTTTCTGTCTCCTGATTGATTGATCGCGTCGTTCGCGTCGGTCGCATCGATGAGTCGGCGGCTGGCTCAATACCGGACGTAGACGTCCGACAGCAGATCCTCCGGCCCGGGCAGCGGCGCGGCCTTGGCCTCCACCACCGAGCGCTCGATCAGCTCGGCCACCTCGCGGTCGATCGCGGCCAGCGCGTCGCGCGAGATCACCTCGGCGCGCGTCACGGCCTGCGCGAATTTCCTGATGCAATCCTTGTTGTTGCGGATGTCGTCCAGTTCGCCGGGCGCGCGGTAGGTTTGCGCGTCGCCCTCGAAGTGGCCGTAGAAGCGCACCGTCTTGCATTCGAGCAGCGACGGGCCGCCGCCTTCGCGCGCGCGCCGGATCACCTCGCCCGCCGCTTCGTGCACGGCGAAGAAATCGGTGCCGTCCACCGTCACGCCCGGAATGCCGAAGCCGGCGGCGCGGTCGACGTAGCTGTCCACGGCGGTGCCGTATTCGCGCGCGGTGGCCTCGGCGTAGCCGTTGTTCTCGATCACGAAGATCACCGGCAGGTTCCAGACCGCCGCGAGGTTCAGGCTTTCGAGGAAGGTGCCCTGGTTCGACGCGCCGTCGCCGCAGAACGTGATGCCGATTTCGCCCTTGCCGCGGAACTTCGCCGCCAGCGCCGCGCCGCAGATCAGCGGCGCGCCCGCGCCCAGGATGCCGTTGGCGCCCATCATCCCCTTCGACAGATCGGCGATGTGCATCGAGCCGCCCTTGCCGTTGCACGAGCCGCCCTTGCGCCCGTAGATCTCCTTCATCATCGCGACCGGATCGACGCCCTTCGCGATGCAGTGGCCGTGCCCGCGGTGCGTGCTGGCGATGCGGTCGCCGTCGCCCAAGTGATGCAGGATGCCGACGCCGGTCGCCTCCTCGCCGGCGTACAGGTGCACGAAGCCGGGAATGTCGCCGCGGCCGAAATCGACGTGCAGCCGCTCCTCGAACTCGCGGATCGTGCGCATCTTGCGATAGACCGAAAGCAGCGCCGCCTGGTCGAGCGGCAGCTGGCCCTGCCCTGCTGCGATGTCTGTTGCCATGCTTGTCTCCTGTTTCAGGTTGGTCTGGCGTGGGTGCGGAACCCGGATGCGGGCGGGCGTCAGCCCGCGCCGCCGCGCATCACCTGCGCGGCCGCCGCATGTCGCATGCAGGCGGCCACGTCGATGCTGCGGAATGCGTTTTCCTTCAGGGTGACGAACACTTCGTCCTGCGAATCGAAGGCCAGCTCGCGTTCGCCGTCGAGCGCGATCACGCCGGCCGGCTGCCGCACGCGAGATCGGCAGAGCGTCGTGTAGGGGACGAGTGTTGGTGGCAGGGTTGAGCTTGCGGGCCGCTG
>NZ_JAAGPF010000824.1 GCF_017104645.1 Burkholderia sp. Ac-20379 | reverse complement strand
TGAAGATGTTCCAACAGACGAGCGAGCAGCCAAGTTTCAGGAATGCTTCGTGAATGTAGGCACGTCGCTCGAAGCGCGTGCGTAGGCGACGGAAACTGTGGAGCCAGGAGTGCGTACGTTCGACCACCCAACGATATTTGCCGAGACCGCTGCCATGTTCAGTCCGGCGCTTGGCGATCACGGGTTTGATCCGGCGCTCGCGTAACGCGCGACGATGTCGGTTGGAATCGTAGCCGCGATCGGCGTAGATGGCACCTGGCTTCTGAAGTGGTCGGCCATGAACACCGCGAATGGTTGGAATCGCGTCAACGAGCGGTAGCAACTGTGTGACGTCGTTGGTGTTCGCGCCAGTCAGGATCGCGACGAGAGGAACGCCGTTGGCGTCTACGAGGATGTGGTGCTTGGAACCGGGGCGCGCGCGATCCGTGGGTTTGGGCCAGTTTTTCGCCCGCCCCAACGGCGCGCACGGACGATGAATCGACCGCAGCGTATAACAGATCGATTTGGCCGGCCGCACGCGATTTGTGGACTGCCCAGAGCACACTAGACACGCCTGACCCTCACGCCGCGGCTTGTTCAAAGGCCTCGGGACTCAGGCCGCCAAGATGACTATGGCGACGGGTTCGATTGTAAAAGACCTCGATGTAGT
>NZ_JAAGPF010000823.1 GCF_017104645.1 Burkholderia sp. Ac-20379 | reverse complement strand
GGTGCGGGCGCGGCGCGCGGCGAACCCCGGCGGCGCGCTGGTGCAGGTGCTGGTGCGGCATCGCGCGATGCTCGTCAATGTCGCGCGCGGCGTGACCGGCTGCGCGAGCCGCGCCGAGGACGTGGTGCACGACGTGCTCGTGCGGCTCGTCGATTTTCCGGGGCAGGAGGCGATCCGGCAGCCGCTGGCCTATGTGACGCGCATGGTGCGCAATGCCTCGATCGACGTGTGCCGCCGCCAGTCGCTCGAAACCACCTGGCATGCGGACGAGGCGGCGGGGCTGGACGTGCCGTCGCCCGAGCCGACGCCCGAAGCCACGGCCTTGACGCGCGACACGCTCGAACGCATGCAGCATGCGCTGGCGCATGTGCCGGCGCGCAGCCGGGCGGCGTTCGAGATGGTGCGGGTGCGCGAGGAATCGCTGGCGACGGCCGCCGACGCGCTGGCCGTCTCGCAGACGCTCGTGCATTTCATGGTGCGCGACGTGGTGCGCCACTGCGCCGATTGTCTCGATGCGCTCGATCGCGGCGCGGCGCCGCCGGCGTTTGCGGTCGGGGCGCGGCA
>NZ_JAAGPF010000822.1 GCF_017104645.1 Burkholderia sp. Ac-20379 | reverse complement strand
CGGCGGCGGTTATCTGATCACCGGCGGGCTGGGCGCGCTCGGCCGCCTGACCGCCGAACATATCGCACGGCAGGCGCCGGGCGCGACGGTGGTGCTCGCCGGCGCGTCCGAACTCGACGCGCCGCGCCGCGATTGGCTCGGCGCCCTCGACCGCAGCGGGATTCACGCGCGCTACCTGCGCGCCGATCTCGGCGACGAGGCGGCGGCCGTCGCGCTGGTGCGCACGACGATCGCGCTGCATGGCGCGCTTCACGGCGTGATTCATTGCGCGGGCATTCATCGCGACAGCGCGATTGTCCGCAAGCGCGCCGACGAGCTGCACGCCGTCCTGGCGCCCAAGGTGACGGGCGCGGCGGCGCTGGAGCGCGCATGCCGCGGCATGGCGCTCGATTGCTTCGTGCTGTTCTCGTCGCTAGGCGGCGCGTTCGGCAATCCGGGGCAGGCCGACTATGCCGCGGCCAACGGCTTCCTCGACGCGCTGGCCGAGCAAAGTGCCACGCCGATGGTGTCGATCAACTGGCCGTTGTGGCGCGACGGCGGCATGCGCGTGCCTGCCTCGGTCGAACAGGCCTTCTTCGAGCGCATGGGGCAGCGGCCGCTCGATACCGATGCCGCGATGGCGGCGCTGGACGCCGTGCTGGCCGCCGGCGTGCGGCGCGCGGCGGTGATCGCCGGCGACCGGCCGCGGATTCAGCGCTTCTTCGAGACGGCGCCGCGCCACCGG
>NZ_JAAGPF010000821.1 GCF_017104645.1 Burkholderia sp. Ac-20379 | reverse complement strand
GCCTGCCGCCGCGTCGCCGCGACGCGGCGCGAGCAGCAGGCTCAAGTCGAGCGCGTCGCCCGGCGCGGGCTTCAGCGCGGATTGCGGCGCAGGCGCGGACGACGCGGCGGCCACCGCCGGCGACACCGTATCCGCCACCGCCCGCCCGTCGTCGCCGAGCGCGCTCCATTGCGTGGCGGCCTCACCCTGCAGGCGCACGTCGATCTCGAACGTGTCGATCTGCAGGCGGTCGCCGTGCTTCAGCGTCGACGGCTCGCCGCGCCGCAACGACGCGCCGTTCAGCAGCATGCCGTTGGTGCTGCGGTCCTCGATGAAATACAGGCCGTTCAGATAGCGCACCAGCGCATGCAGGCGCGACACGCCATCCGCGCCGAGCACCCAGTCGCACTCGTCGGAGCGGCCGATGCTGCCGTCGCGGCAGTCGAACGCGTGCTCGCGGCGCGCGCCGAGCCGTTCGGCCCGTTCGCCCTGCACCGACAGAATCAGGCTTTGCACGTTGCTCATCGATCGTCTCCTTCGAAACCGTCAGGGGTGCCCAGCAAGCCGAGCGCGTCGTTCACGAACGCGGCCCGGCGGGCGTCGAATTGCGCGGGCGCCAGCGCCGCCATGTAGCCGAGCGCCGCCATCGCGGCGAGCGCGCTCAGGTGCTCGGGCGGCGGCGTCGGCTGCGCATGCCGGGGATTGAGATCGCCGCCCGTCCAGCCGGCGGCGGCGGCGCACCACG
>NZ_JAAGPF010000820.1 GCF_017104645.1 Burkholderia sp. Ac-20379 | reverse complement strand
GGTCGCCGGCGCGCCGGGCGCGCCCGAGCCGGCGTTCGCGCCGTGTCCGGCGGCGCTCGGGCTCTATCCGGTGGTGCCGTCGGCCGAGTGGGTCGAGCGCGTGCTCGATTACGGCGCGCGCACCGTGCAACTGCGCGTGAAGGGCGCGACGCCCGGCCAACTGGCGGCGGAAATCGCGCGCGCCGTGGCGGCCGGCCGCCGTTATCCGGACGCGCGCGTGTTCATCAACGATCACTGGCGGCTGGCGATCGAGGCGGGCGCATACGGCGTGCATCTCGGCCAGGAAGACCTGGAGACGGCCGATCTCGGCGCGATCGCCGCGGCCGGGCTGCGGCTCGGGCTGTCGAGCCACGGCTATTACGAAATGCTCGTTGCGCTGCGCATGCGGCCCAGCTATCTGGCGCTCGGGCCGGTGTACGCCACCGCCACCAAGGCCGTCGCCGCGCCGCCGCAGGGCCTGGCGCGGATCGCGCGCTACGCGCGTTTCGCCGGCCGGCGCGCGCCGCTGGTGGCGATCG